>NZ_JBEYYW010000001.1:0-491255 GCF_040645695.1 Streptomyces sp. NPDC046712
AGGCTCCCAGTAGACGACTGGGTTGATAGGCCGGATGTGGAAGCCCAGTAATGGGTGGAGCTGACCGGTACTAATAGGCCGAGGGCTTGTCCTCATTTGCTCGCGTCCACTGTGTGGTTCCCGGGTTGCGAACAGTCGCACCGGTTGAACCAGTTTCACTTACTTAATTGAAAAGTGTGCTTGTTCGCTAGAACCCGATAGGGTTTCGGTGGTCATAGCGTTAGGGAAACGCCCGGTTACATTCCGAACCCGGAAGCTAAGCCTTTCAGCGCCGATGGTACTGCAGGGGGGACCCTGTGGGAGAGTAGGACGCCGCCGAACAATCTTTCAGGACCCTTGGTCCCAGCGTTCACGCTGGGACCAAGGGTCCTTTTGTTTTTCCATGAACTTTTCGAAGCGCGTCGGGGTGCCGGCTGCGCGAGAATGACTGCAGTACCCGAAGACAGGAGTCACACCGATGTCCACCAACTCTCCCGACGATCGACCGGAGCGCGAGCCGCGCCGCAGGGACGGTGGCGAGCGGGGCGGCTTCCGTGGGCCTCGTCGTGATGACAACCGTGGTGGCGGGTTCCGTCGTGATGACCGTCGTGACGACAACCGTGGTGGTGGATTCCGCCGGGACGACCGTCCCCGTGACGACCGTCGTGACGACAACCGTGGCGGTGGATTCCGCCGGGACGACCGTCCCCGTGACGACCGCCGCGATGACAACCGTGGCGGTGGCTTCCGTCGGGACGACCGTCCGCGTGACGACCGCCGCGATGACCGTCCCCCGTTCCGTCGTGATGACCGTCGTGACGACAACCGCGGTGGCGGGTTCCGTCGCGATGACCGTCGTGACGACAACCGTGGTGGTGGGTTCCGTCGGGACGACCGTCCGCGTGACGACCGCCGCGATGACCGTCCCTCCTTCCGTCGTGATGACCGTCGCGACGACAACCGCGGTGGTGGCTTCCGCCGCGACGACAGCCGTGGTGGCGGGTTCCGTCGCGATGACCGTCGTGACGACAACCGTGGCGGTGGCTTCCGTCGGGACGACCGTCCGCGCGACGACCGCCGCGATGACCGTCCCTCCTTCCGTCGTGATGACCGTCGTGACGACAGCCGTGGTGGCGGCTTCCGCCGTGATGACAGCCGTGGTGGCGGGTTCCGTCGGGACGACCGTCCGCGCGACGACCGCCGCGATGACCGTCGTGACGACAACCGCGGTGGTGGCTTCCGTCGCGACGACCGTCCCCGTGACGACCGCCGTGACGACCGCCCGTCGTTCCGCCGTGACGACCGGCGCGATGACCGCCGCGACGACAACCGTGGCGGTGGCTTCCGCCGGGACGACAGCCGTGGTGGCGGATTCCGTCGCGACGACCGTCGTGACGAGCGGCCCTCCTTCCGTCGTGACGAGCGTCCGCGTGATGACCGGCGTGACGACAGCCGCGGTGGTGGCTTCCGTCGCGACGACCGTCCCCGTGACGACCGTCGCGACGACCGCCGTGACGACCGCCCCCGTGGGCCCCGTCGTGACGACAGCCGTGGTGGCGGGTTCCGTCGGGACGACCGGCGTGACGACAGCCGGGGCGGGTACCGCGGTCGCGACGACCGGGGCGGCTACGGCCGGCGGGACGACCGTGACCGGGACCGGCCGGACCGCGCGCCGATCAAGCGGCTGCCGATCCCGGACGACGTCACGGGTGAGGAGATCGACCAGGACGTGCGCCAGGAGCTCATGAGCCTGCCCAAGGGGCTCGCCGAGGATGTCGCGCGCAACCTCGTCATGGTCGCCAACCTGATCGACGAGGACCCGGAGCAGGCGTACGCGTACTCCCGTATCGCCCTGCGGCTCGCGTCCCGCGTCGCCGCGGTCCGCGAGGCGGCCGGCTTCGCCGCGTACGCCACGCAGAAGTACTCCGAGGCGCTGGCCGAGTTCCGGGCCGCGCGGCGGATGACCGGTGGTGTCGAGCTGTGGCCCGTGATGGCCGACTGCGAGCGTGGCATGGGCCGGCCCGAGCGAGCGCTCGCCATGGCCGGTGAGCCCGAGGTGCAGAAGCTGGACAAGGCCGGGCAGGTCGAGATGCGGCTCGTCGCCGCCGGTGCCCGCCGGGACATGGGGCAGCTCGACGCCGCCATCGTGACCCTGCAGAGCCCCGAGCTCGCGTCCACCGCCGTCCACCCGTGGACCGCGCGCCTGCGGTACGCCTACGCCGACGCGCTGCTCGCGGCCGGGCGTGAGGCCGAGGCCCGTGAGTGGTTCGCCAAGGCGCTGGAGTCGGACAAGGACGGCGCCACGGACGCCTCCGACCGGCTCGCGGAGCTCGACGGCGTCGAGTTCGTGGACGCCATCGACGAGCTGGACGAGTCCGAGGACATCGCGGACACCGACGCCGTCGACGAGGCGGACGAGATGGACGAGGACGACGACCTCGATGACGAGGACGACGAGGACGACGACGCGGACCCCAAGAACTGACGTCGTGTGAAGTGAAGAAGGGCGGCACCCCCTCCGGGGTGCCGCCCTTCTTCGTGTCCTCAGTCCAGCGCGAGGCTTCTGAGGACCAGGCCCGTCGCCGGCTTCGGTCCGAAGGACGTCGACTTGCGCGGCATGGTGACGCCCTGCCGGGCCAGGTCCCGTACGACGTCCTCCCGTACCGGATGCATGAGCACCGCCGTACCGCCGCGGCGTTCGGCCTGGGCGACGGCGGCCTGGGTGTCGTGGATGTAGCTGATGTCCTCGGGGGCGTCCGGGATGTGCCAGACGTGGTCGAGGAGCGTGGAGTGCAGGACCGTGGCGTCCAGGGTGCGCCATGCCTCGGGACGGTCGGTGCGGATCGTGCGGGCGAGCAGCTCCGGGTCGGGCCGGTCGAGGAGGTGGAAGGCGCCGTCGCCGGCCAGGAGGAAGGCGTTGCCGTCGGCCGCGGCGGACTCCAGGGACTCCAGGGCCGTCGACAAGGGGCCCTCGATGCGGCGGACGCGGAAGCCGTCGCCGAGGGCCGCGAGCGCGTCCGCGACCGGGAGGCGGTTGAGGAGCCGGTGGATGGCGCGGACCCGGAGGGGGTAGCGGGCCGTGTCGATGAGCAGGACGAGGCCGTAGTTCCACGGGCTGGGCTGTGCGTGTTCCTCGCGCAGCCGCAAGTACGTGGCCCAGCGGTGGTGGCCGTCGGCGATCAGCGCCTGGTGCTCCGCGAGCCCGGCGGAGATCGCCGCGAGTTCGGCGGGGTCCGTGACCGCCCAGAGCCGGTGGTTGAAGCCGTCCTCCGTGGTCGTGGCGAGCAGGGGCTCGCGCTGCACGGTGCGCTCGATGACCTCCGCGGCTCCGTTGCCGTCGCCGCGGTAGGTGAGGAGGAGCGGTTCCAGATTGGCGGCCGTGGTCCGCATCAGCGCCGCCCGGTCCTCGACCACGTGCGGCATCACGTCCTCGTGGGGGAGCACGATGCCCTCGGCCGGCGTGGAGAGTTCCAGTGCGCCGATGATGCCGCGCTGGAGGATGCCGTCACCGCTCTGCTCGTACACGTACAGGGCGGGCTCGGGGTCCGGGGCGAGGACGCCGTCGGCGAGCCAGCGGTCGAGGGTGACGGCGGCCTTGCGGTGGCGGGTGCCGGCGGTGATCGCCTGCGGCAGGATCAGCCGGACGATGTTGTGGGGGTCGGCGGACTCGAGGTGGTGCAGTCCGTCGGGCCGTACGACGACGTCGTACGGCGGGGAGGTCACGGCGGCCAGGCTGCCGACCCGTTCGGGGACGTAGCGCAGTCCCCGGAACGGGACCATGTGCAGACCGTCGGCGCGGACGTCGTCGGCCGCGGGACCTGAGGTGTTCATTACGCAATCGTAAGTGGGCCGTGGCAATGAGCGATGATCGGGGGAGACGGGGAATGGCGTGATCGTTTTCGCGGTGATGTGAGGAGTACGAGGTCATGGGTGACGGCGGCGGCCAGGGTCGGCTGGGCAGGAATCGGCCGGGCGGGAGCGCGCGGGCGCTGAGCGAGGCGTACGACACGGCGCTGCTCGACCTGGACGGCGTGGTGTACGCGGGCGGTGAGGCGATCCCGTACGCGGTCGACGCGCTGGGCGCGGCGCGGGCCGGCGGGATGCATCTCGCCTACGTCACCAACAACGCGCTGCGGACGCCGGACGCGGTGGCAGCGCATCTGACCGAGCTGGGGGTGCCGGCCGAGGCGGGGGACGTCATCACGTCGGCGCAGGCGGTGGCGCGGCTGATCGCCGACGAAGTACCGGCCGGGTCACGGGTGTTGGTGATCGGCGGGGAGGGGCTTCGGGTGGCGCTGCGCGAGCGGGGCCTGGTGCCGGTGGAATCGGCCGACGAGGACGGTCTGGCGGCGGTGGTGCAGGGGTACGGCGGGCCGGAGCTGCCCTGGGGGCGGTTCGCGGAGGCGAGCTACGCCGTGGCGCGCGGGGTGCCGTGGTACGCCTCGAACACGGACCTGACGATTCCGGGGGCGCGCGGGATCGGGCCCGGGAACGGGGCGGCGGTGGAGGTCGTACGGATCGCCACGGGCGGTGTCGTGGAGCCGAAGGTGGCGGGGAAGCCGCTGCCGCCGATGCACCGGGAGACGGTGCTGCGGACGGGGGCGGAGCGGCCGCTGGTGGTCGGGGACCGGCTGGACACGGACATCGAGGGGGCGTTCAACGGGGGCGTCGACTCGCTGCTGGTGCTGACGGGGGTGACCGACGTCGCGCAGCTGCTCGCGGCGGTGCCCGAGCACCGGCCGACGTATGTGGCCGCGGACCTGCGAGGGTTGCTGGTGGGGCAGCCGGAGGTGGTGGAGTCCGGCGAGGGCTTCCTGTGCGGGGGCTGGACCGCGTCGGTGAGTGGCGGAGCGCTGGTGCTCGACGGGGAGGGCGAGGTGCTGGACGGGGTAAGGGCGTTGTGCGGGGCGGCGTGGTCCGAGGCGGGGGCGGGAGCGTGCGGGCTGGACGCGGGGAAGGCGTTGGGCCGGCTGGGATGGTGATACGTCGCGTCGCGGGGGCCTGTTGACGGGCTTTGGCTGCTCAGGGGGCGTACGGGATCGAACAGGAATAGCAGGGTAGGCTAACCTAACTCCGTGTTGGTCGAGAGTCCCTCCCGAGCGAGCGCGGATTCGACCGGCCCTGTCCAGACGCCGACGCGCCGGCATTCCGTGCGCGCCGTCGGGCTGGTCGTGGCCGTCGGAGTCCTGCTGCTGGTCTGTGTCCTGAGCATCATGATCGGCGCCAAACCGGTGCCGCTCGGCGATGTGTGGCACGGGTTGTTCCAGAACACCGGTGTCGGAAACGACGTCATCATCCATGACGTTCGTGTCCCCCGCACTCTCCTCGGACTGCTCGTCGGCGTCGCCCTCGGCCTCTCCGGGGCCGTGATGCAGGGCCTCACCCGTAACCCGCTCGCCGAGCCCGGCCTCCTCGGCGTCAACGCCGGGGCCGCCGCGGCCGTCGTCTCCGCGATCGCGTTCCTCGGGGTCACGGACGCCGGCGACTACGTCTGGTTCGCGTTCGTCGGCGCCGCCGTCGTCTCCGTCGTCGTGTACGTCCTCGGCGGAAGTCGCAGTTCCACCCCCGTACGCCTCGCGCTCGCCGGGACTGCCGCCACCGCCGCCCTCTACGGCTACGTCAACGCCGTCCAGCTGCTCAACTCCGCCGCCCTGGACCGGCTCCGCTTCTGGACCGTCGGCTCGCTCGCCTCCGCCGACATGGAGACCGTGCGCCGAGTGGCGCCGTTCATCCTCGTCGGCGTCGTGCTCGCCCTGCTCATCTCCCGGCCCCTCAACGCCATGGAGATGGGCGACGACACCGCCCGCGCGCTCGGCGCCCACCTCAACCGCACCCGCATCATCGCCATGGCGGCCGTCACGCTGATGTGCGGCGCCGCGACCGCCGCCTGCGGGCCGATCGTGTTCCTCGGGCTGATGGTCCCGTATCTCGTACGGGCCATCACCGGCCCCGACATGCGCTGGATCCTCCCCTACGCCGCCGTCCTCTCGCCCGTCCTCCTGCTCGGCTCCGACGTGATCGGCCGGCTCGTCGCCCGCCCCTCGGAGCTCCAGGTCGGCATCGTCACCACGCTGATCGGCGGACCCGTCTTCATCCATCTCGTACGCCGCAAGAGGATGGCCCAGCTGTGACCTCCAAAGCTGTGACCTCCGAGGCCGTGAACACCAGGACCGTGGCCACCCGTTCCATACGGACCGGTGGCGGACTCTCCGTACGGTACGAGCCCCGTGCCGCGCTCTCCGTGCTCGCGCTGCTCGTCCTCACCCTCGCCGCCGGCATCGTCCTCATCGGCAGCGGGGACTTCCCCATCGCGCCCGGCGACGTCGTCGCCACCCTCCTCGGCGACGGCACCGCCGTGCAGGAGTTCGCGGTCATGGACCTCCGGCTGCCGCGCGTCCTCGTCGCGGTGTTCGTCGGCGCCGCGCTCGGCGTGGGCGGCGCGGTCTTCCAGTCCATCGCCCGCAACCCGCTCGGCAGCCCCGACGTCATCGGCTTCGGCCAGGGCGCGACCGTCGGCGCGCTCGGCGTCATCGTGCTCTTCCAGGGCAGCGCCACGGCCGCCGCGGGCGGGGCCGTCGTCGGCGCCCTGATCACCGGCGCCGCGATCTACCTCCTCGCCTGGAAGCGCGGCGTCCACGGCTACCGCCTCGTGCTCGTCGGCATCGGCGCGGCCGCCATGCTCACCGCCGTCATCCACTACCTCATCACCAAGGCCAACCTGGTCGACGCGACCCGCGCCACGGTGTGGATGACCGGTTCGCTGGACGGGCGCGACTGGGAGCAGTTCTGGCCGCTGTTCGGCGTCTGCTGCGTCCTGATCCCGTTGGTCCTGGGGCACGGACGGGCGCTGCGGATGCTGGAGATGGGCGACGACGCCGCGTTCGCCCTCGGCGTGCGGGTCGAGCGGACCCGCATCGTGCTGATGGGCTCCGCCGTGCTGCTCGTCGCCGTCGCCACCGCCGCCGCAGGACCCATCGTCTTCGTCTCGCTCAGCGCGCCCCAGCTGGCGCGTCGGCTGACCCGCTCGCCCGGCCCCAACCTCGCCCCCTCCGCCCTGATGGGCTCCGCGCTGCTGCTCGTCGCCGACTGGACCGCGACCAACGCCTTCGGTGACCGGCAGCTGCCCGTCGGCGTCGTCACCGGCGTGCTCGGCGGCTGCTATCTGCTGTGGCTGCTCGTCACCGAACGCAAGGCGGGACGGATATGAACGCGAAGAACGCGAAGGATCTCAGGAGCACCTCCATGGACGGTCAGACCCAGCGGCTCAGCGCGGAGTCGGTCACCCTCGCCTACGACCAGCGGATCATCGCCCGTGACCTGTCCGTCGCGATCCCGGACAACTCCTTCACGGTCATCGTCGGGCCCAACGCCTGCGGCAAGTCGACGCTCCTGCGCGCCCTGTCCCGGATGCTCAAGCCGTCCCAGGGCCGGGTGCTCCTCGACGGGCAGACCATCCACACCATGCCCGCGAAGAAGGTCGCCAAGACCCTCGGCCTGCTGCCCCAGTCCTCCATCGCCCCCGACGGCATCACGGTCGCCGACCTGGTGGCCCGCGGCCGCTACCCGCACCAGGGGCTGCTGCGCCAGTGGTCGCCGGAGGACGAGCGGATCGTCCAGGAGTCGATGGCCGCGACCGGAGTGGCCGAGCTGGCGGAGCGGTACGTCGACGAACTGTCCGGCGGCCAGCGCCAGCGGGTGTGGATCGCGATGGCGCTCGCCCAGCAGACCCCGCTGCTGCTGCTCGACGAGCCCACGACCTTCCTCGACATCCAGCACCAGATCGACGTCCTCGACCTGTGTGCCGAGCTGCACGAGACCCAGGGCCGCACCCTGGTCGCCGTCCTGCACGACCTGAACCACGCGGCCCGGTACGCCACCCACCTCGTCGCCGTCCGCGGCGGCGAGGTGGTCGCGGAGGGCCCGCCGGCCGAGGTCGTGACGGCCGAGCTGGTGGAGCGGGTCTTCGGGCTGCGCTGCCAGGTGATCGACGACCCCGAGACGGGGACGCCGCTGGTCGTGCCCGCGGGGCGGAAGGCACGCGCCAAGAAGCAGGAGCCCGCGCTACAGAAGTGAGCGCAGCCGGAGCAGGTCGCGGAAGCCGGCCTCCAGCCTGACCCGGCCGGAGGCCCAGGCCTTGGCGAAGTTCAGCTCGCCGTTCACCATCGCCACCAGGTCGTCGCCGGTCATCGCCAGACGGATCTGCGCCTTGGCGGGCGGTGGACCCGCCACCGTGTCCTGGACCTCGATCCGGCCGCCCGCGAGACGGCCGGTGAACGTCGTGTCCAGATCCTTGATGTGGCAGCTCAGGGTGCGGTCGAGCGCGGCAGCGCTGCGCACCTCGCCGTCCGCGCGTGCGAGATTGTCCGAAAGTTTGTCGAGTGCGCGGCGGCACTCCTCGATCGTGGCCATCGTGATCGACCGTACCCCAGGCCTTCGCGATAGCGTCGGGGGATGAGCGACGTGACGGATGTGACGCCGGACCCGGACCCCGCCCCGGACCAGGGCGGGCGCGAGGAGACGGCGGTGGAGGCGGAGGCGTACGAGCCCGCCGCGCCCGCGCCTCTCGGCGTGGAGCGCACCCCCACCGGACGTCCCGCCGTGGACGCCCTCCTGGAGCGGCTCGGCGACGCGGACCACCTCGCGGCGGACGGACACCTGGAGGTGTACGAGGATGTACACCGTGGGCTGCGCGACGAGCTGACCTCGCTCGACGCCGTCCGCCCCGGACCGACACCGCCGACAACGCATCACGACCACAGGAGCTGAACCGAACGTGGCAGGAGTGGCACGCCGCCGTCTGGACGCCGAGCTGGTACGCCGCAAGCTCGCCCGCTCGCGCGAGCACGCCAGCCAGCTGATCGCCGCGGGGCGGGTGACCGTCGGCAAGACCGTGGCGACCAAGCCCGCCACCCAGGTCGAGACCGCCGCGGCCATCGTCGTCGCCCAGGACGACGCCGACCCCGACTACGTCTCGCGCGGCGGCCACAAGCTGGCCGGGGCCTTCGCCGCCTTCGTACCGCAGGGACTGAAGGTCGAAGGGCGCCGGGCCCTCGACGCGGGCGCGTCGACCGGCGGCTTCACCGACGTCCTGCTGCGGGCCGGTGCCGCGCACGTCGTCGCCGTCGACGTCGGCTACGGACAGCTCGCCTGGTCGCTGCAGAGCGACGAGCGGGTCACCGTGAAGGACCGGACGAACGTGCGCGAGTTGACGCTCGAAGCGATCGACGGAACGCCGGTCGACCTCGTCGTCGGCGACCTCTCCTTCATCCCGCTCGGCCTCGTGCTGCCCGCTCTGGCGCGCTGCACCGCCCCCGACGCGGATCTGGTGCTGATGGTCAAGCCGCAGTTCGAGGTGGGCAAGGAACGGCTCGGTACGGGGGGTGTGGTGCGCAGCACGGAGCTGCGGGCCGACGCCGTGAAGAACGTGGCGCGCCAGGCCGGCGAGCTCGGGCTCGGTGTGCTGGGCGTGACCGCCAGCCCGCTGCCCGGACCGTCCGGCAACGTCGAGTACTTTCTGTGGCTGCGGGCAGGGGCGCCCGCGCTCGATCCGGCGGATGTCGACCGCGCCGTGGCGGAGGGACCTCGTTGAGCTCAACGACAGCAGCACAGCGCACCGTTTTCCTGCTCGCGCACACCGGCCGGCCGGCCGCCGTGCGCAGCGCCGAACTCGTCGTCCTCGGGCTGCTGCGCAGCGGGATCGGCGTCCGTGTCCTGGAGGCGGAGGCGGCCGACCTGCCGCTGCCGCCGTCCGTGGAGGTGGTGCCGGAGGCCTGCTCCGACGCGCTGGAGGGGTGTGAGCTGCTGGTCGTCCTCGGCGGCGACGGCACGCTGCTGCGCGGCTCGGAGTTCTCCCGGGCGTCCGGCGTGCCGATGCTCGGCGTGAACCTGGGGCGGGTCGGCTTCCTCGCGGAGGCCGAGCGCGACGACCTCGACAAGGTCGTCGACCGGGTCGTCACGCGCGCGTACGAGGTCGAGGAGCGGATGACCCTCGACGTCGTCGTGTACGAGAACGGGGACGTGCTGCACCGGGACTGGGCGCTGAACGAGGCCGCCGTGCAGAAGGTCTCCCCGGAGCGGATGCTGGAGGTCGTGCTCGCGATCGACGGCCGGCCGGTCACCGGGTTCGGCTGCGACGGGGTGATCTGCGCGACTCCGACGGGTTCGACGGCGTACGCCTTCTCGGCGGGCGGACCGGTGATCTGGCCGGAGGTGGAGGCGCTGCTGATGGTCCCGATCGGGGCGCACGCGCTGTTCGCCAAGCCGCTGGTGACGACGCCGGAATCGGTGCTCACGGTGGAGGTCGAGCCGCACACCCCGCACGGGGTGCTGTGGTGCGACGGACGGCGGACGGTGGAACTCCCGGCGGGTGCACGGGTGGAGGTGCGGCGCGGGGAGGTTCCCGTACGGCTGGCCAGGCTGCACCACGCCTCGTTCACGGACCGTCTTGTGGCGAAGTTCGCCCTGCCGGTGTCTGGCTGGCGCGGCGCGCCGCACTAGGGCGCAGGCCCGTCCCTGCCGCGGCCGGAACGGGTCCGGACCACCCACCCCCACGGGTGACAGCCGTACACCCGACCTGCGGGTTCGCACCGTTCCGGCAGGGGCCGTCGCACAGCCGGGCCTCGACCTCGTAAGGTCTTCCCCGTGTTGGAGGAGATGCGGATACGGTCGCTCGGGGTCATCGACGACGCTGTTGTCGAGCTGTCGCCCGGTTTCACCGCGGTGACGGGTGAGACCGGTGCGGGCAAGACCATGGTCGTGACGAGCCTGGGGCTGCTGCTCGGCGGGCGCGCCGACCCCGCCCTGGTGCGGATCGGCGCGGGCTCGGCCGTCGTCGAGGGTCGGATCACCCTGCCCGAGGGCGCGGGAGCGGCCGCACGGGCTGAGGAGGCGGGCGCCGAGCTCGACGACGGGGCGCTGCTCGTCAGCCGGACGGTCTCGGCCGAGGGGCGCTCGCGCGCCCATCTCGGCGGGCGCTCCGTGCCCGTCGGCCTGCTCGCCGAGCTCGCCGACGAACTCGTCGCCGTGCACGGCCAGACCGACCAGCAGGGCCTGCTCAAGCCGGCCCGACAGCGCGGGGCCCTGGACCGGTACGCGGGCGACGCCGTCGCCGTACCGCTGGCCGCGTACGGGGAGGCGTACCGGCGGCTGCGTGCCGTCGTCGCCGAGCTGGACGAGATCACCACGCGGGCGCGGGAACGGGCCCAGGAGGCGGATCTGCTGCGCTTCGGCCTCGGCGAGATCGAGGCCGTCGAGCCGCGGGCCGGGGAGGACACCGAGCTGGCCGCCGAGGCCGAGCGGCTCGGGCACGCCGAGGCCCTCGCCTCCGCCGCCGCCCTGGCGCACGCGGCCCTCGCCGGGCAGCCCGAGGACCCGGAGGCCGTCGACGCGACGACCCTGGTCGCGGGGGCGGGCCGCGCCCTGGAAGCCGTACGGTCGCACGATCCGGCGCTCGCCGCGCTCGCGGACCGGATGGGGGAGATCTCCATCCTGCTCGCCGACGTGGCGGGGGAGCTGGCCGGGTACGCCGACAACCTGGACGCCGACCCGCGCCGGCTCGCCGCCGTCGAGGAGCGGCGCGCGGCGCTGACCCAGCTCACCCGGAAGTACGGCGCGGACGTCTCCGCCGTGCTGGCCTGGGCGCAGGACGGCGCGGCCCGGCTCACCGAGCTGGAGGGCGACGACGACCGGATCGGCGAGCTGACGGCCGAGCGGGACGCGCTGCGGACCGAACTGTCGGTCCTCGCGCAGGCGCTCACCGACGCCCGTACAGAGGCGGCGGCGAGGTTCGCCGACGCCGTCACCGCCGAACTGGCGTCGCTGGCCATGCCCCACGCGCGCGTGTCCTTCGACATCCGGCAGACGGAGTCCGTCGACGAGGCTTCGGGTGTCGAGGTCGGCGGGCGCTCCGTGGCGTACGGGCCGTCCGGCGCCGACGAGGTGGAGCTGCTGCTCGCCCCGCACCCGGGCGCGCCGCCGCGGCCGATCGCGAAGGGCGCGTCCGGTGGTGAGCTGTCCCGGGTGATGCTGGCCGTCGAGGTCGTCTTCGCGGGTACGGATCCGGTGCCGACGTATCTCTTCGACGAGGTCGACGCGGGCGTCGGCGGCAAGGCGGCCGTGGAGATCGGCCGCCGCCTGGCCAAGCTCGCCAAGTCCGCGCAGGTCGTGGTCGTCACGCACCTTCCGCAGGTCGCGGCGTTCGCCGACCGGCAGCTGCTGGTGGAGAAGACCAACGACGGGTCCGTGACCCGTTCCGGTGTCACCGTCCTGGAGGGCGAGGACCGGGTCCGCGAGCTGTCGCGGATGCTGGCGGGCCAGGAGGACTCGGAGACGGCCAGGGCGCACGCGGAGGAGCTGCTGGCGACGGCGCGCGCGGACGCCTGACGGCCTTGCTCAGGCCCGCTTCTCTTGTGCCCGGCGCGGCCGCCTAGGCTGGGCGCCATGATCGGGAAGCTGGGCAGGGTGGGGGCATTCGCGGTGGCCGCGGGTGTGAGCCGGGCCGTGTACGCCGGGCTGCGGCGCCGGGACGACGAGCGGTGGCGGCGGGAGAACCACGCGGGGCGGAGCGTCGATCTGTACGCCGGGCCCGCGACGGCTGTCGGGACCGCGCTGGCCGTCGCGGGCGCAGCGGGATGGGGGTCCGCCCGGCCGAAGGCTGGGGGAGGGCCGGCCGCCTTGGCCGTCCTCGCCGCCGGCGCCTGCGGGGCGTACGACGATCTGAAGGGCGACCACCGGCGCGGCTTCCGGGCGCACCTCGATGCCCTGAGGGGCGGCGAGGTCACCAGCGGGGCCGTGAAGCTGCTCGGGATCGGCGCGGCCGGGCTCGTGGCGGGGGCGCTGCTGAAGGAGCGTCCGGTGGACAAGGTCCTGGCCGGTGTGGTGATCGCGGGGACCGCGCACTTCGTCAACCTCGTGGACGTGGCGCCCGGGCGCGCCGCGTTGACGGTCCTGGGGCTCGGTGCGCCCGGACTGCTGCGTGGTTCGCTCGCGGCCGCGCCGATGGGCGCCGCGGCCGCCGTCCTCGCCGACGACCTCGGGGAGCGCACCATGCTCGGCGACACGGGCGCGCACGCGCTCGGCGCGGCCGTCGGCAGCGCGATCGCCGCCGGGAACGGGCGGTTCGGACTCGTCGTCCACGCGGCGGGGCTCATCGCGGCGGCGGCGTACGGCGCGCAGGTGAGCGACCTCGCGCGCTCACCCATGTGAGTGATACCGCCCGGCGAGTTGAGGGCTCGGACACGGGAACGACGCGGCTTCGGTGCCGGAACGTGCGTACGGGCTGGCATCCTTGGGCGCGTGACACAGCTCCGTACGGTCCAAGTGCTGGGCGGCGGCAGCGCGGGCAGCAGCGCTCACGTCAGATCACTTGCCTCGGGGCTGGTGGCGAGGGGCGTGCGGGTGACCGTGTGCGCCCCGGCCGAACTCGACCGCGCCTACGACTTCATCGGCGCCGGCGCGCACTTCGTGCCCGTCCCGCGCCGCAACGACCCCGCGACGGTCGCGCTGCTCCGCAATGCCTGCATCGGCGCGGACGTCGTGCACGCGCACGGGCTGCACGCGTCGGTGCGGGCGATGATCGCGCTGTCGGGCGGGGTACGGGCGCCGTCGCCGTCGCTCGTGACGACCTGGCACACCCGCAACCATGTGGACGGGGCGCGGGGCGGGCTGTTGCGGCTGCTCGAACGGCGGACGGTGCGGGCGGCGGCGGTTGTCCTCGGCACGTCCTCCGAGCTGGTGGACCGGGCGCGGCGGCGCGGGGCGCGGGACGCCCGGCTCGCGCCGGTGACGGTACCCCCGTCACGGGCACCGGTCTGTCTGCACGACGGGAAGGCGCGGGCGGAACTGGGGGCGGTGGACCGGCCGTTGCTGATGGCGGTCGGCGCGCTGGTGCCGGAGCGCGGGTACGGCATGCTGCTGGACGCGGCGCGGGTGTGGCGTGACCTGGACCCGCAGCCGCTGCTCGTGATCGCGGGGGAGGGGCGCGAACGGGCGGCGCTGCAGCGGCGGATCGAGGAGGAGGGGCTGGCGGTCCGGCTGATCGGCAGCCGGGACGACGTGGCGGAGCTGCTGGCCGCGGCGGACGTGGCGGTCCTGACCTCGCGATGGGAGGCCCGCTCGCCGCTGGCGCAGGAGGCCCTGCGGCTCGGTGTCCCGCTGGTCGCGACGGCGGTGGGAGGGGTGCCCGAACTGGTCGGGGACGCGGCGGAGTTGGTTCCGTGGGGGGACGCGGCGGCGCTGGCGGAGGCGGTGCGGGGGTTGCTGGCGGACGTGGACCGGCGGATGGACCTTGCGGCGGCCGGCCGGGTGCAGGCGGGCACGTGGCCGACGGAGGACGAAACGATCGCGCACGTCTTGAGCGTGTACGACGAGCTGTCGGACCGCCGCTGAGCGGTCTGGACGGGGCGGACCCCCCACCCCGCCCCTCCCCGAAACCCTGACGATTCCCGGGGCTCCGCCCCCGAGCCCCCGTACGCGGCGGCTTCGCGCCGCGGCGCGACATGGGCCCGGCTGGGCCCGGGGGTTCGGCAGCTGCGGGGCGAGGTAGGGCCGGGCTGGGCCCGGGGCGCGGCAGCTTCGCGCCGCAGGTACGCCCGTTGTGGGCAATCGTCCCGCTGGGCGGGACGGGTGGGCACAACGGACGGCGCCCTGGCGGGCGCGTCCGCCCCGGCGGCCTGGCGGCCACGGGGGCGTTGCCTGGCGGGCGCGTCGGCGCCGATGGCCTGGTGGCCACGGGGGGTCTCCGCCTTCGGGGGGACGGGCAGGTGGGTTGTGTCCCCGCCGGTGGGCGCGAGGTGGTGACCCCGGTGGCCTGGGGGCGCGGGCCTCGCCCCCGGTGGGGCGGGTGGGCGTGATGGCGGTGACCTCGGTGGCCGGGTGGCTCGGGCCTCGCACCCGGTGGGCGGGTGGGCGTGATGGCGGTGACCTCGGTGGCCGGGTGGCTCGGGCCTCGCCCCCAGCGCGCCGGTGGGTGACCTCGGTGGCCCGGTGGCACGGGCCTCGCCCTCGGTGGGCGGGTGGGCGTGATGGCGGTGACCTCGGTGGCCCGGTGGCTCGGGCCTCGCCCCCGGCACGCCTGCGGCCCCAGGCCCCCCGGCTATGGCGTGTGGCGTCTTGCGCGGAGGGCCAGGGAGAGGGCCAGGACCGTCTGGGGGTCGTCGAGGTCCGTGCCGAGGAGTTCGGAGATGCGGGCCAGGCGGTTGTAGAGCGTCTGGCGGTTCAGGTGGAGCTCCCTCGCCGTCTCCGCCTTGCGGCCCGCGTGGGCCAGGTAGGTCTCCAGGGTCGGGAGCAGCGGGGGGCGGGACGTGCGGTCGTGGTCCCTCAGGGGGCCGATCGCGCGGTCCACGAAGGCCGCCAGGTCCGGGTGTTCCCGCAGGCGCCACAGCAGCAGGTCGATGTCCAGGCGCCGCGCGTCGTACCAGGGGCGGTCCGAGAGCCCCTGCGCCGCCGTCGCCGTCTCGCCCGCATGCCGCAGGGACGCCGACGCCGCCGCCCAGCCGCCCGCGACGCCCACCACGACCACCGGCGGGTTCGCGCCCGCCCGTTCCAGGCCCGCCCGCTCGACGCCCGCGCGCAGCGCCGCCGCCACCCGGTCCGCCACCGCCGTACGCTCCGACTCCGACCGGAGGCCGAGCAGGAGGGGGACCCGGCCCTCGACCGGGCGGACGCCCAGAAGGACGGGGACGCCGACCGACGACAGCTCCTCCAGCACCGCCCGCGCGAGCAGCGCCCAGTTGCCCGAGGGGGAGAGCTCCGAGGCGAGACGCATCACCACGGGGAGCAGCGGGCCGTCGCCCGGGCGGAAGCCCAGCACCCGCGCCTGCGCCGGCGCGTCCTCCGCCGTGATCCGCCCCTCCGCCAGGTCCGTCAGGAAGTCGCCCCGGCCCCGGGCAGCCAGCTCCTCCTCCTGCCGCGCCTGCATCAGCACGACCGCCAGAATCCCCGCCGCCCGCTCCGCCGCCATCCGGTGCACCGGGGAGAGCGGGCCCGCGACGGACAGCAGCACCAGGCGGGCGCGGATCGAGCCCGTGCCGGGACCGCCGCCCGGCACGTCCACCAGGACCGAGCCCACCGGTGGGCCCGACTCGCGCGCCGCCCGCTGGCCGCGCAGGCCGTCCCACACCTGGAGCGGGTCCGCCGGGCCCGACTCCGTGCCCGCCGCGTAGAGCAGTTGCCCGTCCGCCGTCTCCAGGAAGACCGGGTTCGCGGTGAATTCGGCCAGGATCCGCAGCACCTGCGGCACCCCGCCCCCGCCGAGCAGCGCCTCCGTGCACTGCCGGTGCACCTCCTCCGCCTGCCGGAGGAGGGCGTAGTGGCCGTTGACGATCTCGGTGTGGATCTCCTCCGTGACGGCCACAAAAGGCACCTCGCGGTGCAGCTGCACCAGCGGCAGACCGGCCGAACGCGCCGTCTCCACGATCGTCGCCGGCAGGCGCGAGAAGCGCGGGCCCAGCTCCACCACCAGCGCGGCGATGCCCCGGTCCGCGAGCCGCCGTACGAACGCCCGCTGCTCCGCCGGGCGTGTGCCGAGCCCCAGGCCCGTGGTCAGCAACAGCTCGCCGCCCTTGAGCAGGGACGCGATGTTCGGGACCTCGCCCGCGTGCACCCAGCGCACCGTCCGGTGCAGCCGGTCCGCCCCGGCGACGACCTCCGGGAGTCCGCTGCGGAGCCCGGGCAGCTCCAGCGCCCGCTGCACGGTGATCCCGCCCTGATTGTCCATGGAGCCGGACGCTACCTCCGGACATGTTTCGGCGACATCACCCGGCGGTCACGAGACCCGACAGATCGTCCATCCCGTCGACAACTCGTCGCCCCAATAGGCCAATTGTGCGACCGCATGTCGATTGTGGCGTACGTCACCCCGGAGGATCCTTTCCGGCCATGGCAGAGAACCCCACTCCCACCTCCACCCCCGAGGTGCACCGGCTCAAGGCGAACTCGGTCGGCCTCGTCGGCGTCGTCTTCATGGCCGTCGCCACCGCGGCCCCGATCACGGCGATGACCGGCAACCTCCCCATCGCCGTCGGCTTCGGCAACGGCACCGGCGCCCCGGCCGGCTATCTCTTCGCGACGCTCGTCCTGACCGTCTTCTCGGTCGGCTACGTCGCCATGGCCAAGCGGATCACCGCCGCCGGCGCCTTCTACGGCTACATCTCGCACGGCCTCGGCCGGATCGCCGGCATGGCCTCGGGCATGCTCGCCGTCCTCGCGTACATCGTCTTCGAGGCCTCGATCGTCGGCGTCTTCGCGTACTTCACCAAGACGACGGTCGCCGATCAGCTCGGTGTGGACCTGCCGTGGATCGTGTACGCGGCGGCGATGCTCGCCGTCACCGCCGTCCTCGCGTACTTCGACATCAACCTCACCGCCAAGGCGCTCGGCGTGATGCTGATCGCCGAGATCGCCGTCCTCTTCGCGGTCGCCACCGCCGTCCTGATCTCCGGCGGCGGCCCCGACGGCATCCCTGTCGAGCCGATCAACCCCAAGAACGCCTTCACCGGCGCGTCCGCCGGGCTCGGTCTCTTCTTCGCCTTCTGGTCCTGGGTCGGCTTCGAGTCGACCGCGATGTACGGCGAGGAGTCCCGCGACCCCAAGCGCGTCATCCCCCGAGCGACCCTCATCTCCGTCGTCGGCGTCGGCCTCTTCTACATCTACGTCTCCTGGATGACGATCGCCGGCAACGGGCTCTCCGCCTCCGTGAAGCTGTCCTCCTCCGCCACGCCCCTCGACCTGTTCTTCGCCCCCACCCAGTCCTTCATCGGCGCCTGGGCCGTCGACGCCTTCCAGTGGCTGCTGCTCACCGGCTCCTTCGCCTGCGGCATGGCCTTCCACCAGTGCGCCTCCCGCTACCTCTACGCCATCGGCCGCGAGGGCTTCCTCCACCCGGCCCTCGGCCGGACCCACGCCAAGCACGGCTCCCCGTACATCGCCTCCTACGTCCAGAGCGCCATCGCCGTGCTGCTCGTCGGCGCGTTCTGGCTCACCGGCCAGGACCCGTACATCCACCTGTACACGCTGCTCGCGATCCTCGGCACGATGGCGATCCTGATCGTCCAGACGCTCTGCTCCTTCGCCGTCATCGGGTACTTCCGCAAGAACCACCCGGAGGACCGGCACTGGTTCAAGACGCTCACCGCGCCCCTGCTCGGCGGCATCGGGATGACCGCCGTGGTCGTGCTGCTGATCATGAACATGGAGACCGCGGCGGGGCTCGCCGCCGACTCGCTCTTCTTCAAGGCGATCCCGTGGATCGTCGGAGCGGTCTTCTTCGGCGGCCTCGGTCTCGGCTTCTACCTGAAGGCCAGGCAGCCCGAGCGCTACGAGATCATCGGCCGGATCGTCCTGGAGGACGCGACCGAGCGCACCGACGAGATCGAGCAGCCCGCTCCCGCCGCCGTACCCCAGAGCTGATCCCACCCCTCCCCAGGAGCGCCCCATGGCACGCACCAACCCGATGCACCTCCTGAAGAAGCTGGCCGCCGAGCACGCCGACGCCCGACGGCTGAACGTTCCCGTCGACGAGTTGAGAGAGATGAGGTCCGACTCGCTCGGACGGCGCTCCCTCCTGAAGTACGCCGCCGCGGCCGGGGTCGCCGTCTCCGCGGGCGCGGCCGTCGCCCGGCCCGCGGTGGCACGGGCCGTGACCCCCGCCCGCGTCGCCGTCGTCGGCGCCGGCATCTCCGGTCTCACCGCCGCCCTCACCCTCCAGGACGCGGGCGTGAAACCGACGCTCTACGAGGCCAACCCCTCCCGCGTCGGCGGCCGTATGTGGACCCAGCGCAGCCACTGGGCGTACGGGCAGACCTCCGAGATCGGCGGTGAGCTCATCGACACCAGCCACAAGAAGATCCTCGAGCTCTGCCGCCGCTTCGACCTCCCCGTGGAGGACTTCCTCGGCGGCGGCCCCACCGGCGCCGAGGAGGTCCTCTGGTTCAACGGCGCCTACTACCCGCGCCACCAGGCCGACGAGGACTTCAAGGCGGTCTACCAGGCGCTGCGCCGCGACCTGTCCGAGGCGGGGGAGGTCATGTGGAACCAGACCACCCCCACCGGCACCGCGCTCGACAACATGTCGATATACGAGTGGATCGAGTCCCGGGTCCCCGGCGGGCACTCCTCGCCGCTCGGCCGGTTCATCGACGTCGCCTACAACGTCGAGTACGGCGCCGACACCACCGAACAGTCCTCGCTCGCCCTCGTCCTGCTCATGGGCTACCAGACCAATCCGGGCCACTTCAACATCTGGGGACTCTCCAACGAGCGCTACCACATCACCGGAGGCAACGACCGGCTCCCCAACGCCATCGCGGGCGCCCTCGCCCCCGGCACCCTGCGCCAGGGCTGGTCCCTGACCGCCGTACGCGCCAACGCCGACGGCACACAGACCCTGACCTTCACCGAGGCCGGCGCCACCCGCACCGTCACCGCCGACCACACCGTCCTGTGCCTGCCCCTGCCGATCCTGAAACAACTCGACCTCACCCAGGCTGGGTTCGACCCGCTGATGAAGAACCTGCTGCGGGACGCCCGGATGGGGTACTGCACCAAGCTCAACATGCAGTTCGGCACCCGCCCGTGGCGCGGCACCGGCGCCTGGCCCGGCGTCTCGGCCGGTGACTGCTTCACCGACACCGAGGTCCAGCAGACCTGGGACACCACCAAGATCCAGGGCGGTACGGGAGGCATCCTCATCCAGTACGGCGGCGGCAGCCTCGCCAAGGCCCTGACGCCGACCGGGCCGTTCTCCACCGAGTCCGACCCCTATGTACGGAGTCTCGTGACCCGCTACCTGGGCGGCATCGACGCCTTCTTCCCCGGCACCTCCCAGGCGTACACGGGCCGCGCCCAGCTCTCCGCCTGGCACCGCAACCCGTACGCCCTGGGTGCGTACTCCTGCTGGCCGGTCGGCTATCTGCACCGGTACGCCGGGTACGAGGGCACCGCCCAGGGCAATGTCCACATCGGCGGCGAGCACTGCAGCTACGACTTCCAGGGCTTCATGGAGGGCGGCGCCACCGAGGGCGAGCGGGCCGCGCGGGAGGTGATCGCCGCCCTGAGCTGAGGGAGCGTCAGGCGGCCGGTGTGATGTTGTGGTTGAAGCGGAAGACGTTGTCGGGGTCGTACTCGGCCTTGACGGCGGCGAGCCGGCGGTAGTTCTCGGCACCGAAGCCCGCGACGACCCGCTCCTCGCCCTCGGAGCCGATGAAGTTGAGATACACGGCTCCGGTCGACCACGGCCTCACATCGGCCCGTACGTCCCGGACCCACTGGACGGTCCGCTCGTCGTCCGCCGGGTTCTCCCACGTGGCGAAGGGGTGGACGGCCCAGGGCGCGGAGCGCCACGGAATCGGGTAGTCGGCGGGGCCGGCCGCCACCGCGCCGCCCATCAGGAACAGCACCTGCTGGGTGGCCGTCGGCATCGGGATCTGCTCGGCCCGGGCACAGAAGACGTCCACCGCCTCGTCCGGGAAACCGCTCAGATACTCCGCCGACCAGTAGTTCCGCAGCCCCGGCGGGTCGTCGATCATGCACTGGAGATCCGTGTAGGCGATGTTCGTGACGACCTCGAACGCGGGTTTCAGGGCGAACAGCGGCGCCGCCAGCTCACGGACCTCGGCCACCGGACCCGCACAGGTGAACATCGCAGCGCAGACCAGCTTGCCGACGAGATGCTCGGGGACGAACGGCTCGGGCGGCGCCGGGAAGTAGATGACGCCGCCGCCCACCTCGTCCGGGGCGGACTCGCCCAGGTCCCGAGCGGTGCGTACCACCTCGGGAGCGGACTCGGGCAGGAAGAAGAGCATAGCGACGCTCATCTCCGGCAGCTTGTGCAGTCGCAGGGTGAGCGAGGTCGCCACGCCGAAGTTCCCGCCGCCGCCGTGCAGCGCCCAGAACAGCTCCGGGTTCTCCTCGGCGTCCGTGTGCACGTGCTTGCCCTCGGCGGTGATCAGCTCGGCGGCGAGGAGGTTGTCGCAGGCGAGCCCGAACTTCCGCTCCAGCCAGCCCGATCCGCCGCCCAGCGTGAAGCCGCCGACCCCGGTGGTGGACACCCGCCCACCCGTCGTCGCGACATGGAACGGCTGGCAGGCGTGGTCCAGATGGCTCATCAACGCGCCGCCCTCGACCCGTGCCGTCATGTTCTCCGGGTCGGCGACCACGGCGTGCATCCGGCGCAGATCGACGACCAGCGCGCCGTCGACCACGGAGGTCCCGGCGACGCTGTGACCGCCACCGCGCACCGCGATCGGCAGTTCCGCCTCGCGGCCGAAGAGGATCGCGTTGGACACGTCCGCCTGGGTCGCACACTGGGCGATCACGGCCGGACGCCGGTCGATCATGCCGTTGTGGAGGGCGCGGGCCCCGTCGTAGCCCGGATCGCCGGGGACGAGCACCTCACCGGCCAGGTCCTCGACCAGTCCGGCCAGGGCGCTTTCGGACACGTGGGGAGCCATGGGAGTGCCCCCCTTTCCTCGGGGGGACAGGACCCTTTCAGCGTATTCCGGTAGGCGGTTCCCCGCGCCTCAACCCCAGAACGGGCCGATCACCGGCCGCACGTCCGCCGTACGGCGGGTGATCCCCGCCGTACGCGCGGATCACCCGCCGTACGCCCCGCTCGCCGTCAGCCGCAGCGCCGTGTCGATCAGCGGCACGTGGCTGAACGCCTGCGGGAAGTTGCCCACCTGCCGCTGCAGCCGCGGGTCCCACTCCTCCGCGAGGAGACCCAGGTCGTTGCGGAGCGCGAGCAGCCTCTCGAAGAGCTTGCGGGCCTCGTCGACCCGCCCGATCATCGCCAGGTCGTCGGCGAGCCAGAACGAGCAGGCGAGGAACGCGCCCTCGTCGCCCTCCAGGCCGTCCACGCCGGCCTCCTCGCCCGCGGTCGGATACCGCAGCACGAAGCCGTCCTCCGTGGACAGCTCCCGCTGGATCGCCTCGATGGTGCCGATGACCCGCTTGTCGTCCGGCGGCAGGAAGCCCATCTGCGGAATGAGCAGCAGCGAGGCGTCCAGCTCCTTGGAGCCGTACGACTGCGTGAAGGTGTTCCGCTCCTTGTCGTAGCCCTTCTCGCAGACGTCCCGGTGGATCTCGTCGCGCAGCTCGCGCCAGCGCTCCAGCGGGCCGTCGGCGTCCCCGGACTCGATGAGCTTGATCGTGCGGTCGACCGCCACCCAGGCCATGACCTTGGAGTGCACGAAGTGCCGACGCGGGCCGCGCACCTCCCAGATGCCCTCGTCGGGCTGGTCCCAGTGCGTCTCCAGGTACCGGATCAGCTTCAGCTGGAGCAGCGAGGCGTAGTCGTTGCGGGACAGACCCGTCATGTGGGCCAGGTGCAGGGCCTCGGTGACCTCGCCGTACACATCCAGCTGAAGCTGGTTGGCGGCCCCGTTGCCCACCCGGACCGGGCCCGAGTTCTCGTACCCCGGCAGCCAGTCCAGCTCGGCCTCGCCGAGCTCGCGCTCACCCGCGATCCCGTACATGATCTGCAGGTTCTCCGGGTCGCCCGCGACCGCGCGGAGCAGCCAGTCCCGCCAGGCGCGGGCCTCCTCGCGGTAGCCGGTGCGCAGCATCGACGACAGCGTGATCGCCGCGTCGCGCAGCCAGGTGTAGCGGTAGTCCCAGTTCCGTACGCCGCCGATCTCCTCCGGCAGGGAGGTGGTCGGCGCGGCGACGATGCCGCCGGTGGGCGCGTACGTCAGCGCCTTCAGCGTGATCAGCGAGCGGACGACGGCTTCGCGGTACGGGCCGTGGTACGTGCAGTGCTCCACCCACTCACGCCAGAAGTCGACGGTCGCCTCCAGCGAACCCTCCGGGTCCGGCAGCGGCGGCGGCTCCTTGTGCGAGGGCTGCCAGCTGAGCGTGAACGTGATCCGGTCGCCGGGCGTGACGGTGAACTCGGAGTACGTCGTGAGGTCCTTGCCGTGCGTCTCGGCGTCCATGTCCAGCCACACCGAGTCGGGGCCCGCGACGGCGACCGTGCGGTCCCCGACCTTGTGGACCCACGGCACCACACGCCCGTAGCTGAACCGCATCCGCAGCGCGGAGCGCATCTGGACCCGGCCGGAGAGGCCCTCCACGATCCGGATCAGCTGCGGAGCGCCGTCGCGCGGGGGCATGAAGTCGGTCACCCGGACCGTGCCGCGCGGGGTGTCCCACTCGGACTCCAGGATGAGCGAGTCGCCGCGGTAGCGGCGGCGGTCGGCGGGTGCCGGGGCAGCGCCGTTCGGCCCGGCGGGACCGACCCGCCAGAAGCCGTGTTCCTCGGTGCCGAGAAGCCCCGCGAAGACGGCATGCGAGTCGAAGCGGGGGAGGCACAGCCAGTCGACACTGCCGTCCCGGCAGACGAGGGCGGCGGTCTGCATGTCCCCGATGAGTGCGTAATCCTCGATGCGCCCGGCCACGTGCTTTCTCCAGTCGAACGGCCACGTCCGCCCCGCAGGGCGCTTGCTACAGGTCAGCGGTCAACTGATGTTGACGATCGGCGGCGAGTGTCCGAGCAGGATACGACGCGGAGCATCGCACACTTGTAACGCCATTGCGCCGATCGGGTGAGCAAGGCTTGACGCCGTGACGACCCCGGTGCGACCGCTTGCCGGAGGTCACGTCGCCGTCCGTGTGCACCCGACTGCCCCGTGTGGCCGGAAGCGGTCTCCCGTTGTCGCTGATACCCTGGTACCCCGTGGACCGGTGGGAAACGGCGACAGCCGAGCCCCCGCAACCGCAGCGACGGCACCCCCCGATTCTTGCGGAGGGAACGCCGGAACGCACCTCCAGAACGCGACCACGGGAGCCCCCTCTTGGCGATGCCGCCCAAAACCACGACGACCAAGCACATCTTCGTCACCGGGGGTGTCGCCTCCTCCCTCGGCAAGGGCCTGACCGCCTCCAGCCTGGGTGCGCTCCTCAAGGCGCGGGGCCTGCGGGTCACGATGCAGAAGCTCGACCCGTACCTGAACGTCGACCCCGGCACGATGAACCCGTTCCAGCACGGCGAGGTGTTCGTCACCAACGACGGCGCCGAGACCGACCTGGACATCGGCCACTACGAGCGCTTCCTCGACGTCGACCTCGACGGCTCGGCCAACGTCACCACCGGCCAGGTCTACTCGCAGGTCATCGCCAAGGAGCGGCGCGGCGAGTACCTCGGCGACACCGTCCAGGTCATCCCGCACATCACCAACGAGATCAAGTCCCGGATCCGCCGCATGGCGACCGACGACGTCGACGTGGTCATCACCGAGGTCGGCGGCACGGTCGGCGACATCGAGTCGCTGCCGTTCCTGGAGACCGTCCGCCAGGTCCGCCACGAGGTCGGCCGCGACAACGTCTTCGTCGTCCACATCTCGCTGCTGCCCTACATCGGCCCCTCCGGCGAGCTGAAGACCAAGCCGACCCAGCACTCCGTCGCCGCGCTGCGCAACATCGGTATCCAGCCGGACGCCATCGTGCTGCGTGCCGACCGCGAGGTCCCCACCGCCATCAAGCGCAAGATCTCGCTGATGTGCGACGTGGACGAGGCCGCCGTCGTCGCCGCCATCGACGCCAAGTCGATCTACGACATCCCCAAGGTGCTGCACACCGAGGGCCTGGACGCCTACGTCGTGCGCAAGCTCGACCTGCCGTTCCGCGACGTGGACTGGTCCACCTGGGACGACCTGCTGGACCGCGTCCACAACCCGGAGCACGAGGTCACCGTCGCGCTCGTCGGCAAGTACATCGACCTGCCCGACGCGTACCTCTCGATCACCGAGGCCATGCGGGCCGGCGGCTTCGCCAACAAGGCGCGGGTCAAGGTCAAGTGGGTCACCTCCGACGACTGCAAGACCGCGGCCGGCGCGAAGAAGCAGCTGGGCGACGTCGACGCGATCCTGATCCCCGGCGGCTTCGGCGACCGCGGCGTCAACGGCAAGATCGGTGCGATCCAGTACGCCCGTGAGAACAAGGTGCCGCTGCTCGGCATCTGCCTGGGCCTGCAGTGCATCGTCATCGAGGCCGCGCGGAACCTGGCCGACATCCCGGAGGCGAACTCCACCGAGTTCGACGCCGCGACCGCGCACCCCGTCGTCTCCACGATGGAGGAGCAGCTCGCGTACGTCGAGGGCGCCGGCGACCTGGGCGGAACGATGCGCCTGGGCCTCTACCCGGCGAAGCTCGCCGAGGGCTCGATCGTCCGTGAGGTCTACGACGACCAGCCGTACGTGGAGGAGCGCCACCGTCACCGCTACGAGGTGAACAACGCCTACCGCGCCGAGCTGGAGAAGAAGGCGGGCCTCGTCTTCTCGGGCACCTCCCCGGACAACAAGCTCGTCGAGTACGTCGAGTACCCGCGCGAGGTGCACCCCTACCTGGTCGCGACCCAGGCCCACCCGGAGCTGCGCTCGCGTCCGACGCGTCCGCACCCGCTCTTCGCCGGCCTGGTCAAGGCCGCTGTGGAGCGCAAGACGGGCAAGTAGTACGAGGCGTTAACGTTGCCGGGGTACGGGTCCTTTCGGGACGCGTACCCCGGCTTTCGTGTGTGGCTCGTGTGTGGGAGGACGCAGATGGAGTTGCAGGACACCCCCGAGGAGTGGCAGGTCGTCGCGACGACGACCCCGTTCCAGGGAAAGAAGACGAGTGTCCGTGCGGACGACGTGGTCATGCCCGACGGCACGGTCGCGCGCCGCGACTACCAGGTCCACCCCGGTTCGGTGGCGGTCCTCGCCCTCGACGACCAGGACCGGGTGCTGCTGCTCAAGCAGTACCGGCACCCCGTCAAGCAGAAGCTGTGGGAGATCCCGGCGGGGCTCCTCGACGTGCCGGGGGAGAACCCGCTGCACGCCGCGCAACGCGAACTGTACGAGGAGGCGCACGTCAAGGCCGAGGACTGGCGGGTCCTGGCCGACGTCTACACGACGCCCGGCGGCTGCGACGAGGCGGTACGGATCTTCCTGGCGCGGCATCTGTCGGAGGCGGAGGGCGAACGCTTCGCGGTCGCGGAGGAAGAGGCGGACATGGAGCTGGCCCGTGTGCCGCTGGCGGACCTGGTGAAGGGCGTGCTGGCGGGGGAGCTGCACAACAACTGCCTGGTGGTGGGCGTCCTTTCGCTGACGGCGGCCCGCTCGGGCGAGGGCCTCGACGCCCTGCGGCCGGCGACCGCCCCCTGGCCTGCGCGACCTTTCGAGGCGTAGCCCCCACCCCGTCGGCGGGCGTGGCCGGTCTGAAGATCTGCTGATCCGATCGGGGGAACTGTCCGCCCTGCTCCGCCGGGTCCGGCACATGCGCTGAACTACGCTCGGGATCGCCCGTGCGGAGCCCCCCGCGGGATCGGCTCGTGCGCAGGTGGACGGGAGCGTGGCCCGTGACGGATCAGGCGGTGGCAGCGGGCGGGGTGCGGAACTTCTTCGGGCGGCAGCGGGAGTTGAAAGCCCTGCGCGCCGACATCGAACGGACCGGACTCGACACCCTCGCCGGCCGCAAGGCCCCCCGCGCGCGCGTCCTCCTGATCGCGGGCCGTCCCGGCTCGGGGCGGACCGCGCTCGCCGAGGAGCTCGTCGCCGGGCTCGTGGCCGCCTACCCCGACGGGGTGTTCCGCGCCCGGCTGACCGAGCCGGGCGGCGACCCGGTTCCCACCGCGCGCGTCGCCCAGGGCCTGCTCCAGGACCTGGACGTCGCCGAACCCCCCGGCGCCGCCGAGGACGAGCTGACCGAGCTGGTCCGCGAGGCCCTCGCCGAACGCCGTACCGTCCTCGTCCTCGACGACGCCGTCGACGCCGAGCAGGTCGACCCCCTCATCCCCGACAACCCCGACGCCCTCGTCGTCGCCGTGGCCAGAGGACCGCTGACCGGGATCCCCGACGTCCGCCCGTGCACCCTCGGCGGCCTCGACCCCAAGTCGGCGATCGAGCTGCTCACCACCTACACCGGTTCCGTCCGGGTGACGGTCGACCCGCAGGCCGCCGAGACCCTGGCCGAGGAGTGCGGCGGCCAGCCCGCCGCCGTCGTCCTCGCCGGCGGCTGGCTCGCCGCCCGCCCCAAGGCCTCCGTCGCCGACCTGGCCAAGCGGCTGCGCGCCCTCTCCGGAGACCCGCTCTCCCGCACGTTCCGGCTGGCCCACGAGTCGCTCGCCCAGCCCGCCGCCCGGATACTGCGATTCCTCGCCCTCGCCCCCCTCGGCCGCGCCGACGCGCACACCGCCTCCGCCCTGGCCGGCTGCTCCGTCTCGGCGGCCGCCGGCACCCTGGGCGGCTTCGTCTCCCTGGGCCTTGTCACGGACCGCGGGGACGGTCAGTACGAGGTCCCGGGCCATCTCGTCCCCCTCCTGCGCGCGGAGATGGAGGAGCGCGACCGCCCCGCCGAGGTGCAGCTCGCCCGGGCCCGGATGCTGGAGCGGACCGTCCGGCTCCTCCAGTCCTGCCGGGCCGTGACCGAGCCCGAGGGATCCCCCGCCCGCAAGAAGCTCGCCGGGCTGCCCCGTGCCCTGCGCTTCCCGAACGTGCCCTCCGCCGCCGAGTGGCTGGCGAGCCGGCGGCCCGTGCTGCTCGCCTCCGCCCGTCTCGCCGTCGCCGACGGCGAGCTCGACACCCTGGCACGCCGGCTCGTCGCCGCCCTGGTCAGGGCCGAGACGGCGCACCGGGGCGCGGAGGCCGCGGCGCCCGAGCTGTACGGCCTGCACCGGCTGGTCCTGGACGTGGCCGAGCGGCGCGGGCTGCACCGGGAGCGGGCCGCCGCGCTGCTGAACCTCGCCGATCTCGACGCCAAGACCGGCCGTACCCAGGACGCCCTGGCCCGCTACCGGACCGCTCTGGACGCCGGAAGGGCAGCGAACGACCCGTACGCGATCGGCCGGGCGATGGAATCCGTAGGCGGTTCCTACCAGGAGCTCGGGGACTGGCAGCGGGCCGGCGACTGGTACGGCCGCGCGCTCGCCCAGCGCCTGGCCCGCGACGAGCGGGCCGACCAGGCCCGGCTGTACGCACGGCTCGGCGCGGTGCAGACCTATGCGGGCCGCTACGGCGAGGCCCTGCGGAACTGGCGAGCCGCCGCCGCGGGGTACCGGCGGCTCGCCGATCTGCCCGGCTACGCGCGGGCGTTGAGCGAGGCGGCCCGGGTCCAGGAGTACGCCGGCCGGCCCGAGGAATCCCTGCGGACCTGCGAGGAGGCGGTGGAGTGGGCCCGGCGCGCCCAGGACGTACGGCTCCAGGCCGCGCTGCAGCTCAGGCTGGCCGACACGCTCGACCGGCTCGGCGACCCCGCAGCGGCCCGATTGCACCGGTCCGCGGCCGAAAGGCTCCTGGGAAGTGAAGCTTCCGCCTGCGAAATCCGTAGTGCTTCTGTCGAAGATTAATGCTTTGCAAGGCTAGACAGGGGGAACTCCTTCATTAGACTGGGTGCGCCGCGTTCGACCGCGGTCTGTCCCGGTGCGCCGCAGTGCATGCGGGTATGTATCGCATTGCCCCCAGTTATCCCCCTGATTCAAGGACCGTGATCGACGATGAAGGTCGGCATCCCCCGCGAGGTCAAGAACAACGAGTTCCGCGTGGCCATCACCCCCGCCGGTGTCCACGAGCTCGTCCGCAACGGCCACCAGGTCTTCGTCGAGCAGAACGCCGGTGTCGGCTCCTCGATCACGGACGAGGAGTACGTCTCCGCCGGCGCCGAGATCCTGGCCACCGCCGACGAGGTCTGGGCCACGGCCGACCTGCTGCTGAAGGTCAAGGAGCCCATCGCGGAGGAGTACCACCGCCTCCGCAAGGACCAGACGCTCTTCACCTACCTGCACCTCGCCGCGTCCCGCGAGTGCACGGACGCCCTGCTGGAGTCCGGCACCACCGCCATCGCGTACGAGACCGTCGAGACCGCGAACCGCGCGCTGCCGCTGCTCGCCCCGATGTCCGAGGTCGCGGGCCGCCTGGCCCCGCAGGTCGGCGCCTACCACCTGATGCGCTCGGTCGGCGGCCGTGGCGTGCTCCCCGGCGGCGTCCCCGGCACCCACGCCGGCGAGTGCGTCGTCATCGGCGGCGGCGTCTCCGGCTGGAACGCCACCCAGATCGCCGTCGGCATGGGCTTCCACGTGACCCTGCTCGACCGTGACATCAACAAGCTCCGCGAGGCCGACAAGATCTTCGGCACCAAGGTGAAGACGATCGTCTCCAACGCCTTCGAGCTGGAGAAGGCCGTCATCGAGGCCGACCTCGTCATCGGCGCCGTCCTCATCCCGGGCGCCAAGGCCCCGAAGCTGGTCACCAACGAGCTCGTCGCCAAGATGAAGCCCGGAAGTGTCCTTGTCGACATTGCGATCGACCAGGGCGGCTGCTTCGAGGACTCGCACCCGACCACCCACGCCGAGCCGACCTTCCAGGTCCACAACTCGGTCTTCTACTGCGTCGCCAACATGCCGGGCGCGGTGCCGAACACCTCCACGTACGCCCTCACCAACGCCACGCTGCCCTACATCGTGTCGCTGGCGAACAACGGCTGGGTCGAGGCGCTGCGCCGCGACTCCGCGCTCGCCCTGGGCCTCAACACCCATGACGGCAAGGTCATTTACAAGGAGGTCGCCGAGGCTCACGGTCTCGAGCACGTCGACCTGAACAGCCTCCTGGGCTGACGCTCTTGGACGGGGCGTCAACGCGCGCCGTCAACCTCACACATCCGGCCGGACCTTGTGCACCAAGGTCCGGCCGGATGTGCTTCCGGCCACTTGGGGGGCCTTGTTCAACTCGCCTCGAACGTAACCCTTTAACCGTTTCGCACACCCCTGAAACGTACGGATGCATGGCTGCGCACCCTTGACAGAGGGGTGTTCGGTTGCCGACACATCGGGCCGGGTCCGGCGGATTGTGTTGCTGCGGAGCGGTGACACGCCATAGAGTCGCCAACCGTCGGCATGGTGCCACGCTGACCTATCGATAAATGTTCCTGGTCACATCCAAGGAGGTAAGACGACTTGTGAATGAGTCGACATTTACTCCCGGGGGCGGACAGCCAGGAATCCCTGTCGGCTCCGTCGCTGTCCGCACCTTCGCGACCAACGCGACGCCTCAGCCCATGACGACAGACCACACGATGAAGATGATGGACGGCCTACACGTGAACGCCACGGCCGGCAACGAGAGTGGCCGAGAGTCCACCCACTTCGCCGCCTACGACGAGGTGCCCGAGGGGCACTTCTACGATCCCGACGCCGAGTACGAGCCCGACCCGGAGTACGCGGCCACCCTCGCACCGGACGCTGCCCGGCAGCGCCGCGAGCGGATCGGCCCCACCGGACGGCCCCTGCCGTACTTCCCGATCCCGGGCCCGCTGACCGATCACGGACCCGCGAAGATCATCGCGATGTGCAACCAGAAGGGCGGCGTCGGCAAGACCACGTCGACCATCAACCTGGGCGCCGCGCTCGCGGAGTACGGGCGGCGGGTGCTGCTCGTCGACTTCGACCCGCAGGGAGCCCTGTCGGTCGGTCTCGGTGTGAACCCGATGGAGCTCGACCTCACCGTCTACAACCTGCTCATGGAGCGGGGCATGTCGGCGGACGAGGTGCTGCTCAAGACCGCTGTGCCCAACATGGACCTGCTGCCCAGCAATATCGATTTGTCTGCGGCCGAGGTGCAGTTGGTCAGCGAGGTCGCGCGCGAGTCCACGCTCCAGCGTGCCCTGAAGCCGCTGATGAACGACTACGACTACATCGTGATCGACTGTCAGCCCTCGCTCGGTCTGCTGACCGTGAACGCGCTGACGGCGGCTCACAAGGTCATCGTGCCGCTGGAATGCGAGTTCTTCGCGCTGCGCGGTGTGGCCCTGCTGACCGAGACGATCGAGAAGGTCCAGGAGCGGCTCAACCCCGAGCTCGAGCTCGACGGCATCCTCGCCACGATGTACGACTCCCGGACCGTGCACAGCCGTGAGGTGCTCGCGCGGGTCGTCGAGGCCTTCGACGACCACGTGTACCACACGGTGATCGGCCGGACCGTGCGCTTTCCGGAGACCACGGTCGCCGGTGAGCCGATCACGACCTACGCGTCGAACTCGGTGGGTGCCGCCGCCTATCGCCAGCTCGCCAGGGAGGTGCTCGCCCGGTGTCACGCCGAGTGAGTCTGCCCGGCGCCGACGAACTGTTCCGTACGACCGGGGGGATGGCGCTGCAGTCCTCCTCGCCCCGCAGGGGCGAGACGGCCGCCGCCCGGGTGCCGGCTCCGGCGGGCGAGAGCGACACGGAGGCGGCGGCGGAGGGATCCTCCGGCTCGGGTTCGTCCGCGGAGCACTCGGCGGCCGAGCCCGCGGAGCAGGGGGAGCCTCGGGCCCGCACGGCGGAGCCCGCACCGGCGCGCCGCCGCGGCAGGTCGCCGAACCGGCGGCCGAGCGGGCGTGAGCGGCACGACGAGAAGATCACGGTCTACGTCTCCGCCGAGGAGCTGATGGACCTGGAGCACGCGCGTCTGGTGCTCCGTGGCGAGCACGGGCTCGCCGTGGACCGGGGCCGGATCGTCCGTGAGGCGGTCGCGGTGGTCCTGGCGGACCTGGAGTCCCGGGGCGACGCGAGCATCCTCGTGCGCCGCCTGCGCGGCCGCTGACGATAGCCTGCGGGCTGCCGCACCCCCGCTCCTCCCTGGACACCGATGCCCCCGCCCCCCGACGAAACGTCCCGCCCAGCCCGCCGCCGCGCCCTGGGCCGCGGCCCGGGCGCATCCCGCCCGACGCCACCCGCCGGGGAGCCCGCGGCTCCTGAGCCCCGGTCCGACGACGGGTCCGACGACGGGTCCGACCACGGGTCCGACCACGTCGAGGCCCCGGAGGCGGCCTTCGAGACCCCGTCCGTCCTGGAAGTCGTCCAGGAGGGCGGGTCCCGCTGCGCCGGGGACGAGGCGGGCGAGACCCCAGGGTCCGTCGTCGAGACCGCGGCGCCCGTACCGGACGCAGGTGGGCAGACGACTGCCGACCGGGCCCTCGCCCGGGACCGGGCGGGCGAGACCCCGGGGTCCGTCGTCGAGACCGCGCCCGTATCGGACGTCGGTGGGCAGACGACTGCCGACCGGGCCACCGGCGTGGCCCTGGCCGCTCCGCGCGTCGGCGACGCTTCCGAGGACACGCTCCTGGCCGCCGGCCCGACCGGCGGGCAGCGCGCGACGCCCGCGGTGCTCGGCTCCGCGGGTGATCCGGCCGGTCGTGAGGGCACCGCCGGCGCTGCCGAGGCGATCGCCCCCGGCGCCCCCGCCGAGGGCGGGCCCGGCGGTGACGACGGGCGCTTCACCGTGCGGCTGGCGAACTTCGAGGGGCCCTTCGATCTGCTGCTGCAGCTCATCTCGAAGCACAAGCTCGACGTCACCGAGGTCGCCCTCTCCAAGGTCACCGACGAGTTCATGGCGCACATCCGCGCCATGGGGCCCGACTGGGACCTCGATCAGACCACCGAGTTCCTCGTCGTCGCCGCCACGCTGCTCGATCTCAAGGCCGCCCGGCTGCTCCCCGCCGCCGAGGTGGAGGACGAGGCCGATCTCGCGCTCCTGGAGGCCAGGGACCTGCTCTTCGCGCGGCTGCTGCAGTACCGCGCGTACAAGCAGATCGCCGCGATCTTCGAGGACCGCTGGGAGACCGAGGGCCGGCGCTACCCCCGGACCGTCGGCCTCGAGGCCCACCACGCCGAACTGCTCCCCGAGGTCGTCATCTCCATCGGCGCCGAGGGCTTCGCCAAGCTCGCCGTCAAGGCCATGCAGCCCAGGGCCAAGCCGCAGGTGTACGTCGACCACATCCACGCCCCGCTCGTCAGCGTCCGCGAGCAGGCGCAGATCGTCGTGGCCCTCCTCAAGGAGCGGGGGTCGGTCGGCTTCCGGGAGCTCACCGAGGACGCCGACGGCACCCTCACCGTCGTCGCCCGCTTCCTCGCGCTCCTGGAGCTCTACCGGGAGAAGGCCGTCGCCCTCGACCAGGAGGACGCCCTCGGCGAGCTCACCGTCACCTGGGTCGGCGGGGACGCCCAGGCGGCCGTCACCGACGAGTTCGATCAAGCAGTAAGGGAGGAGAAGGCATGAGCGACCTCAAGCCCGCCCTCGAAGCCGTCCTCATGGTCGTCGACGAGCCGGCCACCGAGGCCCATCTCGCCAAGGTCCTGGAGCGGACCCCGCTCGAGGTCGGCGACGCACTGCGCGAGCTCGCCGACGAGTACACCGTCCAGGGCCGCGGCTTCGAGCTGCGCCTCGTGGCCGGTGGCTGGCGTTTCTACACCCGCGCGGAGTTCGCCCCGGCCGTCGAGGCATTCGTCCTCGACGGTCAGCAGGCCCGCCTCACGCAGGCGGCCCTGGAGACCCTCGCCGTCGTCGCGTACCGCCAGCCGGTCAGCCGGTCCAGGGTCTCCGCGGTCCGCGGAGTCAACTGCGACGGCGTCATGCGCACCCTCCTCCAGCGCGGTCTCGTGGAGGAGGCGGGCGCGGAACCCGAAACAGGTGCGATCCTGTACAGGACGACGAACTACTTCCTGGAGCGAATGGGCCTGCGCGGCCTGGACGAGCTCCCGGAGCTCGCGCCCTTCCTCCCCGAGGCGGACGCGATCGAGGCGGAGACGCTGGAAGGGGTCCCGTCGTTCGACCCGGACCTCCCGGATCACGAAGACGCAGACGACAAGACGACGGACATTTGATGCGAAGCAGCAGCGGCAGGAACAGCGGAAACAACGGCGGGAGCCGTGGTGGCAACAGCGGTGGCCGCGGCAATTACCGGGGCGCCGGCAACAGCCGCGACGACCGGCAGGGCGGCGGTCGCCCGCGCAAGCCGCGCCCCGAGGAGCGCAGCTACGACGTGGGCGGCTCCGGCGGCCCCTCCGACGGCCCCAAGCGCGGCCGTGGCTCCGCCGCCCGCGGTGGCGCCAAGGGCGGACCGAAGCAGTCGCCGCAGCGCGGCGGCGGCCGTACGGCCCCGGCTCGCTCCCGCGAGTACGACGCCCGTACGGAGGAGCGGAACCGGGAGCGGTACGCGAACAAGCCGGAGATCAAGACCCCGAAGACCTTCCCCGGCGCCGAGCAGGAGGGCGAGCGGCTGCAGAAGGTGCTCGCCCGCGCCGGCATGGGCTCGCGGCGTGCCTGCGAGGAGCTGATCGAGCAGGCCAGGGTCGAGGTCAACGGCGAGATCGTGCTCGAGCAGGGCATGCGCGTGGACCCGGAGAAGGACGAGATCAAGGTCGACGGCCTCACCGTCGCGACCCAGTCGCACATCTTCTTCGCGCTGAACAAGCCGGCCGGTGTCGTCTCCACGATGGAGGACCCGGACGGCCGCCAGTGCCTCGGTGACTACGTCACCAACCGCGAGACCCGGCTCTTCCACGTCGGCCGCCTCGACACCGAGACCGAGGGCATCATCCTCCTCACCAACCACGGTGAGCTGGCCCATCGCCTCACGCACCCGAAGTACGGCGTGAAGAAGACCTACCTGGCCGCCATCACGGGCCCGCTGCCGCGCGAGGTCGGCAAGCGGCTCAAGGAGGGCATCCAGCTGGAGGACGGCTACGCCCGCGCCGACCACTTCCGTGTCGTGGAGCAGATCGGCAAGAACTACCTGGTCGAGGTCACGCTGCACGAGGGCCGCAAGCACATCGTGCGCCGGATGCTCGCCGAGGCGGGCTTCCCGGTCGAGAAGCTCGTCCGCACGGCCTTCGGCCCGATCGCCCTTGGCGACCAGAAGTCGGGCTGGCTGCGCCGGCTGACCAACACCGAGGTCGGCATGCTGATGAAGGAAGTCGGCATGTAGCCCCGTCGCCGTACCAGAGAAGAAGCCCGTGACCGCCCGGCGGTCACGGGCTTCTTCGCTGTCGTTTCGCACTTGTGGTCGAAGCCCGCCGCCCTTTATAGTCAACATGACTCTTAAGGAGGCGGGCGTGAGCCTCGCGAACGTTCTCGAACCCCTGCAGCAACCGCTCTTCACCGTCCTCGACACCCCGGTCAGCTGGACCGAGGTGCTCGGTTTCGGCAGCGGCGCGCTCTGCGTCTGGCTCGTCGCCCGCCAGCACATCGCCAACTGGCCCATCGGCATCGCCAACAACCTCTTCTTCATCCTGCTCTTCACGCAGGCGGGGTTGTACGCCGACGCCGGTCTCCAGATCGTCTTCATCACCCTCGCCGTGTACGGCTGGTGGACCTGGACCCACGGGGGTGGACCAGGCTCCGACATCCTCCCGGTGCGCCGCACCTCGCGCACCGAGTGGACGTGGCTGCTCACGGCGGGGGTGGTGGGGACCCTCGGGCTCACCCTGCTGCTCGACCGCGCCACCGACTCGACCGTCCCCTTCTGGGACGCCCTGACGACCGCGCTCTCCCTGATGGCGACCTACGGCCAGTGCCGGAAGCGGCTGGAGTCCTGGTGGCTCTGGATCGCCGCCGACATCGTGTACGTGCCCCTGTACGCCTACAAGGAGCTGTACCTGACCTCCCTGCTGTACGTCGGGTTCATGACGCTCTGCGTCCTCGGCCTGCGCAGCTGGAGCCGTGACCTCACCGCACGGCGCGCACTTCCCGCGGAGGCGACGGCATGAAGCGCTACGGACACGGCCTGGTCCTCGGCAAGTTCTATCCGCCGCACGCCGGCCACCACCATCTCGTCCGCACGGCCCGCGACCGCTGCGAGCGCCTCACCGTGCTCGTCTGCGCCTCCTCCGTGGAGAGCCTGTCCCTGGAGGACCGCATCGCCTGGATGCGGGAGATCCACCCCGACGTCCTGGTCGTCGGCGCCGTCGACGACATCCCCGTCGACCTCCACGACCCCGATGTGTGGGCCGCCCACATGGCCGTCTTCCGGACCGCGGTGCCCGAACGCGTCGACGCCGTCTTCACCTCGGAGCCGTACGGCGAGGAACTCGGCCGCCGCTTCGACGCCGAGTCCGTCTCCGTCGACCCGGACCGTACGCTCTTCCCCGTCTCCGGCACCGCCGTCCGCAAGGACCCCGTCGGCTGCTGGGACTACCTGGAACCGCCGGTACGGGCCGCGCTCACCCGGCGCGTGGTCGTCCTCGGCGCCGAGTCCACCGGCACCACCACCATGGCCCGCGCCCTGGCCGAGCACTACCGGGCCCGGGGCGGCGTCTGGGCCCGCACCCGCTACGTACCGGAGTACGGGCGCGAGTTCAGCGAACTCAAGCTCGCCGAACTGCGCGCCGAGCGCCCCGATGCCGGCTGGGAGGACGTCCGCTTCCACACGGAGGACTTCCCGCTGATCGCGCTGCGCCAGAGCGAGCTGGAGGAGGAGGCCGCCCGCGCCGGCTCGCCCGTGCTCTTCTGCGACACCGACGCCTTCGCCACCACCATCTGGCACGAGCGGTACATGGGCACCGCCAGCCCGGCCACCGGCGAGATCGCGGCCCGCGGCCGGCAGCACCTGTGGCTGCTGACCGACCACCGGGGAGTCGACTTCGAGGACGACGGGCTGCGCGACGGGGAGCACCTGCGGCCCTGGATGACCGCCCGCTTCGTCACCCAGCTCGCCCACACGGGCCGCCGGACCGCCGTCCTCAGCGGTCCGCACGAGGAGCGGCTCGCCGCGGCCGTCGCCGCAGTGGACGCGCTGCTCGCCGAGGGCTGGGACCTCTCCGATCCCCTCCCGGAGCGCCGATGACCTCTCCCCGGGCCCCCGAGGGCTACGACCCGTACGCCTTCGAGCCGTTCGCCGTCACCGCCGACCTCGCCGTGTTCACCCTCCGCGAGGAGCGGCTGCACGTCCTGCTCGTGGAGCGCGGCCAGGAGCCGTACGCCGGGGCCTGGGCGCTGCCCGGCGGATTCGTGCTGCCCCGGGAGTCGGCCGAGCGGGCCGCTCGCCGCGAACTGGCCGAGGAGACCGGTCTGTCCGAGGACACCGTCTCCGGACTGCACCTCGAACAACTGCGGACGTACAGCGAACCGGACCGCGACCCGAGGATGCGGGTGGTCTCGGTCGCGTTCACCGCGCTCGTCCCCGATCCTCCCGAGCCGCGCGGCGGCGGTGACGCGGCGCGGGCGCAGTGGATGCCGTACGGGACGCAGCGGACGTACGGGCCCCTCGCCTTCGACCACGACCGGATCCTCGCCGACGCGCACGAACGGGTCGGCGCCAAGCTCGAGTACACCTGTCTCGCCACCGCCTTCTGCCCGCCCGAGTTCACGCTCGGCGAGCTGCGGCAGGTGTACGAGACGGTCTGGGGCGTCGAGCTCGACCGCCCCAACTTCCGGCGCAAGGTCCTCGCCACGCCCGGCTTCGTCCAGGTCGTGGAAGGACCGCCGCGCCTCACCGGCGGACGGGGGAAACCGGCCGCTCTCTACCGGGCGGGAGAGGCCACGGCTCTCCACCCGCCGCTGCTGCGACCGGAAGGACGCTCCACATGACGAAGCAGGCCGCCACCGGCTCCCTGATCGGGCTGGCCCTCGGGGACGCCCTCGGCTTCCCGACCGAGTTCAACGACGTGCCGTCGATCCTCGCGAAGTTCGGTCCCTGGCGCGGGATGGAGCTGCCGGGGAAGCCGCAGGGGAAGGCGTACGTCACGGACGACACGCAGATGACCCTGGCCCTCGCGCGGGGCATCAGGACCGCCATGGACCGCGGCGTGCTCGCCCCGCTGCGGCTGGCGCGGCCGGTCCGGGAGGAGTTCGTCGACTGGTACCACTCCCCGGAGAACAACCGCGCGCCGGGAAACACATGTCTGCGCGCGTGCATGCTCCTCGACAGCGACCGTGCGTGGCAGGACGCCAGCCAGATCCACTCCAAGGGCTGTGGCGCCAACATGCGCGTGGCGCCGCTCGGGCTCGTGCCCGGCCTGAGCGACGAGCAGCGGGCCGGCGCGGCCCAGCTCCAGTCGGCCCTCACCCACGGGCACCCCACGGCGCTGGCCGCCTCCGACCTGACGGCCCGCGCGGTGCACCTGCTCGCCCAGGGCGTCGAACCGACGGGGCTGGTGGGCCACCTGCGCTCGTACGCCTACGAGAACCGCTCCGTCTACCGCGACACCTGGCTCGGCGACCTGTGGACCCGCTCCCAGGACCCCTCGGCCCGGCACTTCATCGAGCGCGGCTGGGACGAGTGCCTGGCCGTCCTGGAGAGGCTGGACGCCGTCCAGCGCACGGCGGACCCGGAGCTCGACCCCTGTGAGTACACCGGCGACGGCTGGATCGCCGAAGAGGCCCTGGCCACCGGCCTCCTCTGCTTCCTGCTCTTCCCCGAAGCCCCCCTCACGGCCCTCCGCCGCGCCGCCTGCACCCGCGGGGACTCGGACTCGATCGCCTGCCTGACGGGCGCGTTCGCGGGCGCCCACCTGGGCGCGGGCGCGTGGCCGAAGGAGTGGGAGGAGCGGATCGAGTACCGCAGCGAGCTGTTGACGTTCGGGGCGCTCTGGGACGCTTGATCCATGACCGTAGCTCTCATACCCGACGTCGACCTCTCCGCGGTCGTGGCGGAACAGGCCGACCCCCTGATCTTCGCGACCGTCTCCGGCGCGCACCTGTACGGATTCCCGTCCCGTGACTCGGACGTGGACCTGCGCGGGGCGCATCTGCTGCCGGTGGAGGGACTGATCGGGCTGCGCGAGCCCGAGGAGACCCGGTCCCGGATGTGGGACAGGGACGGCGTGGAGATGGACCTCGTCACGCACGATCTGCGGAAGTTCGTCCGGCTGATGCTGCGCCGCAACGGCTACGTACTGGAGCAGCTGCTCTCCCCGCTGGTGGCGCACACCTCGGACGCCCACGCCGAGCTCGTCTCCCTGGCTCCGCAGGTGCTCACCCACCATCACGTGCATCACTACCGCGGGTTCGCCGGTACGCAATGGCGGCTGTTCGAGAAGACCGAGGAGCTGAAGCCGCTGCTCTACACCTTCCGCGCGCTGCTCACCGGGATCCATCTCATGCGCGCGGGCGAGGTCCAGGCGCATCTGCCCACGCTCGTCGGGGAGGTGCCCGAGGCGCCCGCGTACACGGCCGAGCTGATCGCCGCTAAGGAGGCGGCCGAGCACGGAGCCGCGGAGGTCGACCTCGGGCGCGTCCGTCGTGATGTGGAGGCCCTGCACGGCGCGCTGGACGCGGCCCAGGCCGCCTCGGGGCTCGGGGACGCCCCGGGGGCCCACGACGCCCTGCACGACTTCGTCGTACGGACCCGGCTAGAGCGCGCTCCGAGCTGAGGTCCGGCGGGCGCGGATCAGGAAGTCCTCGACGCGGCGGTGGTCCGGGGCCGAGGGGAGGGGCGAGCCGGTGGCGGCCGAGTCCGCCTCCTCCGTGAGGCGGGTCATCCAGGACTCGACCTCGGGCCAGGGGACCTCGCCGCGCTTCACCGCGAGGAGCCGTTCGCGCTCGTCGCCGACGTGGATCGTCAGCTCACCGGTCCGCAGCAGGTCGCGGCAGCTCATGAGCAGGCGCAGCAGGTGCATGGCGTGCTTCCAGCGCGGCTCCCCGTACTGGCGGACGTCCGCGTCGAGCTTCCTGCGCTGGCCGCCCGCGTACCGTACGAAGGTCTGGTGCGCCTGGCGGGAGAGGAACGCCTCGCGCAGCGCGACCAGTTCGCGGCCGATGTCGTCGATGTGCTCGACGACGGGGGAGTGCAGACACTCCAGAACGTTGGGGTTGGCGCGCAGGGCCAGCTCGCAGAAGCGTTCCAGCTCCCAGCTGAACTGCTCCTCGCCCGGCCCCTCGACATGCGCCGGCGGCTTGTCGAAGCGCCAGAAGAGCGGCGTCGGGGCGAGGAAGACGCCCCGGCGGTCGGTGTCGCTGCCCTCGGTGTCCAGACCGAAAGCGCGCGACCCCATGACACAGGAGTAGATCGTGTGGTCGCGCACCAGGTCCGTCGAAGTCATGTGCGACAGGCTACGCGAGGGTGATGCTGTCCCCCGACACGGTGATCTCTTCGGCCGGAAGCGGGCGCGTCGCAGGTCCCGCGGCCACCGAGCCGTCCGCGATACGGAACTTGGAGCCGTGACAGGGGCAGTCGATCGTGCCGTTCTCGACCTTGCCGACCGTGCAGCCCTGGTGGGTGCAGATCGCGGAGAACGCCTTGAACTCGCCGGCCGTGGGCTGGGTGACGACGACCTTCTCCTCCTTGAAGATCGTGCCACCGCCGACCGGGATCTCGGAGGTCTCGGCGAGAGCGTCCCCGGGGGGCGGGGGAGGGGGCGGCTCGGTCGCGGGCGCCGAGGTCGTCGCCGGCGTCGCGGGCGCCGGCGTCTCGGCTGCGGTGGTGCCCGGGGGCGTCGGCGAGGCGGTCGTTCCGCCGTTGTCGCCGTCCGAGCCGCAGCCGGTGGTCAGGGCGGCGACCGAACCCGCACCGGCCAGCAGCACGGTACGGCGGGGCGTGGCATCTGGATTCATGCCGTACAGCTTGATGGCGCCCCCCGCCGGTGGCCCGCAACACGCCTGGACCCGGGGCGCCGGCTCCCTCGCACGGCCGTCGGCTCCGCACACCCCCGGATACGCCGAGTGGCGGCACGGTCCGGCTCGGGTGACATTGGCCGTGTTCCGTACCGGACGAAAGCTGGGCCCCGGTGTCTCGGTGGGCGGTCGCCGCGACGGTGCGTCCGCCCGGCTGACTAGGCTGATCGGAGCAGAGGTCGGGTCGGACGAGGAGCACCACGTGGCGGTACGAACCGCCCGAGGCACCGTCCAGCAGGAGAGGGACGAGGTCGGACACATGCACGAGCAGGTCAAGGAGCCCGCCCAGTGAGAACCGCGCTCGTCATCGGAACCGGCCTGATCGGCACCTCGGCGGCGCTCGCCCTCGCGGGGCGCGGCATCGCCGTCCACCTCCGCGACCACGACCCCGCCCGCGCCCGGACGGCGGCGGCGCTCGGCGCCGGTACGGACGAGGCGCCCGAGGGCCCCGTCGACCTCGCGATCATCGCCGTACCCCCGGCGCACGTGGCGACCACGCTCGCCACGGCCATGAGTGACGGGCTCGCGCGCGGCTACCTGGACGTGGCGAGCGTGAAGGGCGGGCCGAAGCGCGAGCTGGAGGAGCTGGGGCTCGACCTCACCACGTACATCGGGACGCATCCGATGTCCGGCAAGGAGCGCTCGGGACCGCTGGCGGCGACGGCGGACCTCTTCGAGGGGCGCCCGTGGGTGCTGACGCCCGGCCGCGACACCGACACCGAGGTCCTGAACCTGGCCCTGGAGCTGGTCGCGCTCTGCCGCGCCGTCCCGGTCGTCATGGACGCGGACGCGCACGACCGCGCGGTCGCCCTCGTCTCGCACACCCCTCAGCTGGTGTCGTCGATGGTCGCCGCGCGCCTGGAGGAGGCGGACGAGACGGCCGTACGGCTGTGCGGACAGGGCATCCGCGACGTCACCCGGATCGCGGCCTCCGACCCCCGCATGTGGGTCGAGATCCTCACGGCGAACCCCGGGCCCGTCGCGGACGTCCTCGCCGGTGTCGCCGCCGACCTGGACGAGACGGTCCGCGCGCTCCGCTCCCTCCAGTCCACGGACGAGGAGAAGCGGCGGGAGGGCACGAGCGGCGTCGAGGACGTCCTGCGCCGCGGCAACGCGGGCCGCGCGCGGGTCCCGGGCAAGCACGGTGCCGCGCCGGCGCAGTACGAGACCGTCGCCGTCCTCATCAGCGACCAGCCCGGCGAGCTCGCCCGCATCTTCGCGGACGCGGGCCGGGCGGGCGTCAACATCGAAGACGTCCGCATCGAACACGCGACCGGTCAGCAGGCGGGTCTGGTCCAGCTGATGGTGACCCCCTCGGCGGCGCCGGTCCTCGGAGAGGCGCTGAAGGAACGGGGCTGGGCGCTGCGCGCGGGGTGACGAGCGCTCGGAGGCCCGTTCGGCCGGACGGGTGGCTGGGACTCGGTAACCTTGTGGGGGCCGCGCATGTCCGCGAGGCCTCACCGCTCACCCCAGGAAGGTGTTCCCCACCGTGGAAACCGTGATCGTCGCCATCGACGGGCCCTCCGGCACGGGCAAGTCGAGCACCTCGAAGGCGGTTGCCGCCAAGCTGGGGCTGAGCTACCTGGACACCGGGGCGCAGTACCGGGCGATCACCTGGTGGATGATCAGCAACGGCGTCGACGTCAACGACGCCGATGCCGTCGCCAACGCCTCCGCCAAGCCCGACATCGTCTCCGGCACCGACCCGGCCCGCCCGACGATCACCGTCGACGGCGCCGACGCCGCCGGACCCATCCGCACCGAAGAGGTCACCTCCAAGGTCAGCGCCGTCAGCGCCGTCCCCGAGGTGCGGGCCCGGATCACCGAGCTCCAGCGGACCATCGCCAAGAACGCCGAGGGCGGCATCGTCGTCGAGGGGCGCGACATCGGTACCACGGTCCTGCCGGACGCCGACCTCAAGATCTTCCTCACCGCGTCCCCCGAGGCCCGCGCCGCCCGCCGCTCCGGCGAGCTCAAGGGCGCCGACGTGGCCGCCACCCAGCAGGCCCTGATCAAGCGGGACGCGGCCGACTCCAGCCGTAAGACCTCCCCGCTCGCCAAGGCCGACGACGCCGTCGAGGTCGACACCACGGACCTCACGCTGGACCAGGTCATCGAGTGCGTCGTGACCCTGGTGGAGGAGAAGAGGACGGCCGCGAAGTGACCCAGCCCTCCGAGCGGGGCGCCGCCGTCGGGCGCGGCATCGGCATCGGGCTGATGTACGGCCTGTGGAAGCCGCGCGTCCTCGGCGCCTGGCGGGTGCCGGCCTCCGGCCCCGTCATCCTCGCCGTCAACCACGCGCACAACATCGACGGCCCCATGCTCATGGGCACCGCACCCCGCCCCGTGCACTTCCTGATCAAGAAGGAAGCGTTCGTCGGGCCCCTCGGGCCCTTCCTGGAGGGCATCGGGCAGGTCAAGGTGGACCGCGAGAGCACGGACCGGAACGCCATCGGCAACGCCCTCGCGGTCCTGGACCACGGCGGCGTCCTCGGGATCTTCCCCGAGGGCACCCGCGGTGAGGGCGACTTCGCCTCCCTGCGCGCCGGCCTCGCCTACTTCGCCGTCCGCAGTGGCGCCCCGATCGTCCCGGTGGCTGTCTTGGGAAGCTCCGATCGCCGCGGACGGTTGATCAAGGCGCTGCCTCCGCTGCGCAGCCGCGTCGACGTCGTCTTCGGCGACGCCTTCGAGGCAGGCGACGGCAGTGGCCGGCGCACCCGCAAGGCGCTGGACGACGCCACCGTACGGATTCAGGACCGGCTCACCGCCCACCTGAAAAACGCCAGGCGCCTCACCGGGCGCTGAGTGAGACTCTGAGTAGTGGGTTCGCACCCACCGACCACGAATGATCAAGGAACGGACTTCATGAACGACCAGCACGACCACGGGGCACTTGGCGACGCCGAGTACGCGGAGTTCATGGAGCTCGCCGCGGAAGAGGGCTTCGACATCGAGGAGGTCGAGGGTGCGATCGAGGAGGCCGGGCACGGCCCGCTCCCCGTCCTCGCCGTCGTCGGCCGCCCCAATGTCGGCAAATCGACCCTGGTGAACCGGATCATCGGCCGCCGCGAGGCCGTCGTCGAGGACAAGCCCGGCGTCACCCGCGACCGCGTCACGTACGAGGCCGAATGGGCCGGCCGCCGCTTCAAGGTCGTCGACACCGGCGGCTGGGAGCAGGACGTCCTCGGCATCGACGCCTCCGTCGCCGCCCAGGCCGAGTACGCCATCGAGGCGGCCGACGCCTGTGTCTTCGTCGTGGACGCCACCGTCGGCGCCACCGACACCGACGAGGCCGTCGTCAAGCTGCTGCGCCGCGCCGGAAAGCCGGTCGTCCTCTGCGCCAACAAGGTGGACGGCCCCTCCGGCGAGGCCGACGCCACCGCCCTGTGGTCGCTCGGCCTCGGCGAGCCCTACCCGGTCTCCTCGCTGCACGGCCGCGGTACGGGCGACATGCTCGACGCCGTCCTCGAGGCGCTGCCCGAGGCCCCTGCCCAGCGCTTCGGCAACGTGGTCGGCGGCCCGCGCCGCATCGCCCTCATCGGCCGCCCGAACGTCGGCAAGTCCTCGCTCCTGAACAAGGTCGCCAACGAGGACCGCGTCGTCGTCAACGAGCTGGCCGGCACCACCCGCGACCCGGTCGACGAGCTGATCGAACTCGGCGGCAAGACCTGGAAGTTCGTCGACACCGCCGGTATCCGCAAGAAGGTCCACCTCCAGGAGGGCGCGGACTACTACGCCTCCCTGCGCACCGCCGCCGCGGTCGAGAAGGCCGAGGTCGCCGTCGTCCTGATCGACACCACCGACAACATCTCGGTCCAGGACCAGCGCATCATCACCATGGCGGTCGAGTCGGGCCGCGCGCTCGTCATCGCCTACAACAAGTGGGACGAGCTCGACGAGGAGCGGCGCTACTACCTGGAGCGCGAGATCGAGACCGAGATGCAGCAGGTCTCCTGGGCGCCCCGGGTCAACGTCTCCGCCAAGACCGGCCGTCACATGGACAAGCTCGTCCCGGCCATCGAGACCGCGCTCGCCGGCTGGGAGACCCGCGTCCCCACCGGCCGTCTGAACGCCTTCCTCGGCGAGCTGGTCGCGGCCCACCCGCACCCGATCCGCGGCGGCAAGCAGCCCCGCATCCTCTTCGGTACGCAGGCGGGCACCAAGCCGCCCCGCTTCGTGCTCTTCGCCTCCGGCTTCCTGGAGGCCGGCTACCGGCGCTTCGTGGAGCGTCGGCTGCGCGAGGAGTTCGGCTTCGAGGGCACCCCGATCCACATCTCGGTGCGTGTCCGCGAGAAGCGCGGCCGCAAGAAGTAGTCGTGGAGTGAGTACGGCGGAGGGCCGGGGCGATGCGCCCCGGCCCTCCGCCGTACCGTGCTCCGTCCTACAGCCCCCTGCGGGGCGCCGGTGGCAGCGCCGCCTGCGTGGGGTGGTGCTGCGCCGACCACGCCGCCGGATACGCCCCGTACCGGCTCCCGTGCCCGGACCCCGGACTGTGGAGCCCCGCGCTCAGCGGCGTACCGAAGGCCCGGAAGCCCAGATCGTCCTCGCCGCTGCGGTCACCCGGCAGCGCCCGGAACGACCGGCGGTACTCCGAGTACAGAGCGTCGTAGATCGGCGTGGCCGACTGGCCCGACGTGACGTCCTGCGCGGGGCGCATGGAGGGGATCTGACTCGGATACGGCTGGCGGAGTGGGTCGTATGTGTGCACGTATGTGCCAACGACCTCGTGGTCCGTCGGATGCGGGCGGCTCTCGGAAACCGGAGGCCGCCGGGGGCGGGGGACGGTCGGAACCCACGGGCCGGGCCCCAGTGGCCTTATGCCCGTGCGTCCGTGCTCCCTCACGTGCCGGCCAGCGGCATCGCGGCAGCGACCAGCCGGCCGTTGGCCGCGGCCTTCTCCAGGGCGTCGCGGAGCAGGTCCTCGCGCGGCTGCTGACCGATCGAGCCGACCGGGGCGGCGAAGACCAGGACCGTGTGCGACTTGTTGGCCGCCGCACGCCAGCCCTCGGTGACCTGGAGCGGCTGGTGCGCCTGCCACCAGGCGACCTGGCCGCTGCCGCCCGTACCCGGCTGGAGCACGGAGTGCAGCTGGCCCATGGCGACGAGCACGGACCAGCCGGGCAGGACGCCCGGCTTCTGGTTCACATCGCCGATCGGCTGGAAGCCCTGCTCGATCAGGAGCGGCAGGAACTCGTCGCTCAGCCCGTCCGAGCCCGGGCGGGCGACCGGCGCGGTCGGTTCGACGACCAGCGCCGGGTGCAGCTCGCCGTCGATCAGCACGAGACCGCTCGTCACGCCGAGGACGGCCTGCTCGGGGTGGGCCGCGCCGAGCGCGTCCGCCGCGTCCGTCGCGGCGATGGAGCGGACGGCGCCCTGGAGCTGCTCCTCGGCGACCTGGACGACCTGGGACGGAATGCAGCTGGCGTGGGCGAACGCCAGTACGGCGGTCTCCTCGCCGACGAACAGCACCGTGCTCGTACGCTCCTGGTCGGAGTCGCCCGGCGTGCGGCAGGAGGTGCAGTCGTAGCTGCCCGGGGCGTTGTCGCCGGCGAGCAGCCGGTCCGCTTCTTCGTCGCCGATCTCGGCGCGTACGTCCTCGCTGACGTCGAGCATGCGCGGCACGGGGGGCTCCCTGGACTCGGTACGTGCGACGCCGGGCGGATCCCGGCTCGTCTCATGACGAGTTCAACGGGGAAGGCTCGGCCGGGGTCACGCGTCCCGGTACGGCAACTTGTGTGACTCCGACCGGGTGGGGGATGCGGGCCGCCCCGCGCGGCACGGCGCCGGCAGGCGGGTGTGCTGTCTAGCCTGCCGCGATGTCGAAGATCCTATTGTGGGCAGCCGGGGCGTCCGCCGCCGCGCTGCTGGCCCTCGTCCCGGCGCCGGCTCAGGCACAGGCGCCGCACGTCCCCGCCGCCCCCGCCTACGCCTGCGCCAAGGACCAGTGGCCGTGGGGCTGCGTCGCCGAGTGCGAGAGCAGCGGCCGCTGGCACATCAACACCGGCAACGGCTTCTACGGCGGACTCCAGTTCTGGCAGCCGACCTGGGTCGAGCACGGCGGCCTGCGTTACGCCCGGCGCGCCGACCTGGCGACCCGTCAGCAGCAGATCGCCGTCGCGGAGGAGGTCCTGCGCACCCAGGGGTGGAAGGCGTGGCCGGTCTGCTCGAAGCGGTACGGGCTGAGCGGGCGGGCCCATGTCGTGCAGCGGGGCGACACCCTCAGCTCGATCGCCCGCCGCTTCGGGATCGCCGGCGGCTGGCAGGCGCTGTACGCGGCGAACCGGAGCCTGATCGGGCCGGACCCGGACCGGCTCATGACCGGGACGATGCTGCGCATCTCGCCCCTCACCGTCCTGCGGTGAACTCGGCGGCCTCCCCGCTGAACGCGAGGGAGCCGCGCCGCAGTTCGTGCAGCAGCGTGCCGGGCGGCAGCCCGGGCGGGGGGCGCTGCTCGGCGAGCACCACGGCGGCCCCGCCCGGCCGGGCGAGGGCGGCGAGCAGCCCGTACGTACGGGAGGAGGCCTCGGGGGACAGGCCGAGGGACGGCTCGTCGACCAGGACCACGCGGGCGGGGGTCAGCAGGGCCCGGGCGAGCGCGAGCATCCGGCGCTCGCCGCCGGAGAGGGTGCCGGCCGGGTGCGTGAGGAGGCGCGCGAGTTCGGGGTACGCCGCCAGGGCCCGATCCCGGTCCCCGGCGGCCAGCTCCAGGTTCTCGGCGACGGTCAGCGTCGCGAACACCGCACGGAGATCCGGTACGAAGCAGAGGCCGCGCCGGGCCCGGTCGTGCGCGTGGAGGCGGGTGACGTCCGCGCCTCGCCAGACGACCGTGCCGGAGGCCAGGGGCACGGTCCCGGCGAGGGCGCGCAGGGCGGTCGTACGGCCGGAGCCGTTGCGGCCGACGAGGACGGTGACGGTGGCGGGCGGGACGGGCAGGTCGAGGCCGTGCAGGGCCTCCAGGGGGCCGTAGCGGACGCGGGCGGAGCGCAGGGCGATCTCGACGCTCATGACACGATCCGGCCTCCCTCCATGGTGTGCACGGTGTGGGCGATGCCGGCGACGAGGTCCGGGTCGTGCTCGACGACGAGGAGGGTGAGGCCGTCCGCGGCGAGTGCGGCGAGGACCCGGGCGAGGGCGGCGGTCTCCGTGGCGTCGAGCCCGGCGGCGGGCTCGTCCAGGAGGAGGGTGTGCGGGCCGCCGGCGAGCGCGCGGGCCAGTTCGACCCGACGCAGGGTGCCGGTGGGGAGGTCGGCGGCGGGGCGGTGGCGGACGGCTCCGGAGAGGCCGAGGAGACGGAGGGTCTGTTCGAGGGTGCGGGTGTCGGTGTGGGCGTGGCCCTGCTCTGCTCCGAGGCGGACGTTGTCCTCGACGGTGAGCGAGGGGAAGACGGCGAGCTGCTGGAAGGAGCGGGCGACGCCGAGCCGGGTGCGGGCGTGGGCGGGGCGGGCGGTGATGTCCGCGCCGTCGAGGGTGACGCGGCCGCGGGTGGGGCGGAGGGTTCCGGCGAGGCAGTCGAAGAGGGTGCTCTTGCCGGCGCCGTTGGGGCCGACGAGGGCGGTGACGCGGCCGGGGGTGAGGTCGATGCTGACGTCGGTGAGGGCGGTGAGGCCACCGGGGTAGGTGAGGGTGAGGTGGTGAGCGCGCAGCCGTGCGGGGGGCGGTGCCGGTGCCGGCCGGTGGGGGCGCGTTCGGCCTGCGGCCGGGCCGGGAAGCCCACCCGCTCCACGTGTCGACAGAGACACGGGTCCACCTGTGGGTGGTGGCCCGGCGTCGGCGGCCACGGGCGAGGCCGGAGGGGGAGATACGACCGCCGTGGGTCCCTTGGACACCGGGTGCTCGCCCGGTGGCGCCGCTGCGGTGCGTCTACCGGGCGCGGCCACGGCTTCCGGTGGCGCCGTACGCCGGACCGGCAGCCAGGACGTCAGGGGAGGCACCCGGCCCACCAGGGCTGCCAGGATGCCGATCGCGGCCGCTGCCACGCCGCCCCTCGTGCCCGCGTCCAGGCCGACCAGGAGGGCCGCGGCGGCCAGCGGGGAGAGGAGGCTGTCGGCGCCCAGGACGATGATCGCGGCGAACCAGAGGAGGCCGCGTACCGGGTCGTAGGCCTCCGGGTCGAAGGCGCGCAGGCCCATGCCCAGCAGGCCGCCGCCCAGGGCGGCCAGGGCCGCGCCCAGGACGAAGGCCAGGAGCTTGAGGAGGCTCACCCGCACCCCGGCCGCCTCCGCGCCCGCCTCGTGGTCGCGCAGTGCGGCGAGCGCCCGGCCCGTACGGCCCCGGCGCAGCGCCGCGACCAGCAGCAGACAGGCCGCCAGGACCACCAGCTCCAGGGCGTAGTAGCGGCGGTCGTCCGAGAAGCCCGCCGGCCGGCCGAGCTCCAGGCCGGCCGTCGCGTACGGCTGCGCGAAGACGAACCGGCTCACCGCCACCCCGACGGCCAGCGTCGCCAGCGCCAGCGCCAGCCCGTGCCGGCGGATCGCCGGCCACCCCGTGACCAGGCCCAGCGGTGCCACCAGCAGCACCGCGAACCCCAGCGCCACCAGCTCCGGCAGGCCCCCGGCCGCGAGGAGCGCCGTGAACAGGGCGCCCAGACCCGCGTACGCCGCCTGCCCCAGCGCGATCTGCCCTCCCCGGCCGGTCACCACCACCAGCGACAGCAGCACGATCGCGAGGGCCGGTACCTGGATCGAGGTGTGCAGGTCCGTGCCCGCGAAGCCCAGGGGGAGCAGGAAGAGCACACCCGCTGTGAGCCACGCGCCGGGCGGCACCTGTGGCCGCCCCGACGGCGGCGGCAGCGCGTCCCGGCCCCGGCCCCCGACCCCCGGCAGGACCAGCGCCGCCACCAGCAGGGCCACCACGAAGAGGTTCGCCCCGACCGCCTGCACCAGCGGCCCCGCCCAGCCCTCCGGGTGGAAGCGGGTCAGCTGTGCCTGGGCGACGCCGATCGCGAGCGCCGTCACGATCGCGACCGGCAGGCTCCGCATCCTGGCCACGACCGCGACCGCGATCACCTCGACGACGAGCAGCGGCATCCCGTACGGATCGAGCCGTACGTGGGGCGCGAGCAGCACCCCCGTGAGACCCGCGGTGAACGCGCCGAACGCCCAGCCGACCGCCGACACCCGGTCCGCGTCGATCCCGCCCAGCATGGCCAGCGGCCGGTTGTCGACCACGGCCCGCAGCTCCCGCCCGAACCGGGTCCACCGCGTCACGGCCCCGACCGCCGCGGCCAGCAGCACGACCGCCGCGAGCTGGGTCCACGGATCGTCGCCGAGCAGCACCGGCGCGTCCGCCCGCGCCCCGCCGCCCCACACCAGCGCAGCCCCGCCCACGAGCAGCACGAAGACCCCGATGGACGCCACCAGGGTCTGCGCCGGACCGGCGCCGACGAGCGCCAGCGGCCGGAAGACGGCCCGGTCGAGGACCAGGCCGATCCCAGGAGCCACCACCAGCAGGGTCAGGAGCGCGCCGAGCGGCAGGGGCCAGCCCCACTCCACCACCAGCTGCCGCAGCACGTACGCGCAGACCATGGCGATCGCGCCGTGCGCCAGATTGAGCACGCCGGTCGCGCGGTACGTGACGATCAGCCCGATGCCGGTGAGCGCGGCAGCGCTGCCGACCGCGAGACCGGCGAGCGTGAGGTCGTACGTCAGCGAGGCCACGGCTCACACACCGGACAGGGGTCGAGCTCGGCGTCCCCCGCCGGTTCGGCATCAGCCCGGCCCGCCACCAGTGGGCAGTCCGGCCGGTGCGCGAGCGTCCCGCCCGGCACCCGGACCGGAGGCTCGTCCGACGAGGGCGGGGCCGTGTCCTCCGCGGCCTCGGGAGCAGGCGCGGGGCGGCGCACCGGAATCCGGCCCGCCGCCCCGACCAGGACCGCCCCGGCCACGATCAGCGCCGCCCCCGGCACCGTGCACGAGGCGAGATAGGGCAGCTGCCGCTCCGCGAAGCGCTCGCCTGAGATCCCGTACCACCCGAGGACGCAGAGCACCGCGCCCCCGGCGGCCGCCGCGAGCCCGCCCCACAGCAGTACCCGGGATGTCGGCACGGGACCTCCCTCGCGACGGCGAGCTCTTCCTTGCACTATGCCCCGAACCGGCACACCCTGGAATCATCAGGCCGCCCGGCCTCGACGGACACCCGGTGGTGAGCCAGATGGTTCTCAAGCGACACGGTGGACGCCCTCGCTCTCCTCTCGCGGCTCTGGCGGCCGCGTCGGTTCTGGTGCTCGGGCCGGTTCTCGCGGGCTGCGGCGACGACGACACCGCCGATGCGCCCTCGCCGACCCCGCCGGCCGTGACGAACGAGCCGGTGGACCCGGCCGCCGCCAAGGCGGAGATCACCAAGAACTGGACGGCCTTCTTCGACCCGAAGACACCCACGGCCGAGAAGGTGAATCTGCTCGAGAACGGCGAGCAGATGCAGCCCGTCCTCAGCGCGTTCGCCGGCGACCCGAACGCGGCCATGACCTCCGCGAAGGTCAAGGGCATCGAGTTCACCTCGCCGAACGACGCGAACGTCACCTGGGACCTGCTGGTCGGCGGGGCGCCCGCCCTGCCCGACTCCAAGGGCACGGCCGTCCTCCAGGACGACACCTGGAAGGTGTCCGTGAAGACCCTCTGCGGCCTGGTGCAGATCAGCGGTGCGACCGTTCCGGGCTGCTGAGGCCGGTGCGGCGCTGCTCCTCACCGCGCTGCTCGCCCTCACCGCGGCGTGCGGCAGCCGGCTCCCGGAGCGCGCGTTCGAGACGCGGCCCACCGCCACTTTCCCCTCCGGCGGTGAGCCGCTCCGGATCGGCGTCATCTCCAGCGCCACCAGCCCCGTCGGCGGCGACACGTTCACCGGTCCGCGCGACGGCGCGCGCGCCTGGTTCGACGCCCTCAACGCCCGCGGCGGGCTGAACGGACGCCGGGTCGAGGTCGTCACCTGCGACGACGGCGGCAGCGGCGTCGGCAACAACGAGTGCGTGCACCGGCTGCTCGACGAACGGAAGGTGTTCGCCCTCGTCGCCACCACCGCGCTCGACTACGCCGGAGCCCCGCTCGTCGCGAAGGCCGGCGTCCCGGACATCGGGGGCCAGCCGCTCACCCCGGCGTACGACACCTATCCGCATCTGTACGGGATCTACGGCAGTTCCGCCCCGCGCACCGGCAAGGCACCCGGCTGGGACGGGGTGTTGTACGGCGGGACCGAGGTCTACCGCTGGTTCAAGCACGAGCACGGAGCCCGTACCGCCGCGGTCGTCGCCTACAACCAGGCCGCCTCGACGGCCTACGCCCGGCTGATCTCCGAGGGCCTGCGGGCCGAGGGCTACCGGGTCGTCGACGAACAGGTGGACTTCGTCCTGCCCAACTTCCGCGCCGTGGCCGCCGATCTGAAGGCACAGGGCGCCGACCTCGTCTTCGACGCCATGGACACGCACGGCAACGCCCAGCTCTGCGAGGCGATGGACACACTGGGCGTCCGGGTCACCGCCAAGGTGACCAACGTGCAGAACTGGTCCTCGACCGTGCCCCGCGACTACGCCAAGTCACCCGTCTGCCGCGAGGCGCTCTTCGTGACCGGCTCCAGCCGCAACTACCAGGACACCGGGCATCCGGCGGTACGGGAGTTCCGGGCGGCGATGGGGGACCGGCCGCTCTCCCAGTGGCAGTTGGAGGGCTGGGCCGCCGCCATGTGGTTCACGGACGCGGCGCTGTCCTGCGGGGACCGGCTCACCCGTGACTGCGTCGAGGAGTTCGTCAACCGGCCGGAGCCGTACACCGCCCGCGGCTTGCTCCTCCCCGTCCGCTTCGAGAAACTCGCCGAGCCGCCGAAGACCCTTCACACCTGTCTGTCGGTGGCCCGTTGGCAGGACGGGCGGGGCTGGGTCTCCCAGGGAGACATGACCACGAACTGCGCCACCGTCCCCCAGCTCGGCTACCGACCGTGAACCGAGAGCCGGGCGGGCAGTACAGTCGCCACCGACCGACCACTTGACCGGGGGGAACCGGCAGCCCGATGCGCATCTCCTTTCTGCTCCACAACGCCTACCACATCGGCGGAACCATCCGGACGACGTTCACCCTGGCCCAGGTCCTGGCGGAACGTCATGAGGTGGAGATCGTCTCCGTCTTCCGGCACCGCGACGAGCCGATCCTGGGCCTCCCCGCCGGAGTGACCCTGCGTCACCTCGTCGACCTGCGGAAGGACAGCCCCGGCTACGACGGCGAGCACCCCGACTTCGCCCGGCCCGCCCGGGTCTTCCCGCGCGGCGACGGCCGGTGGAAGCAGTACAGCGCGCTCACCGACGCCCGTATCGGCGAGCATCTGGCGGCCGTCGAGGCCGACGTTCTGGTCGCCACCCGCCCCGGACTCAACGTCCATCTCGCCGAGCAGGCCCGCCGCGGCCCGGTCCTGGTCGGCCAGGAGCATCTGGTGCTGGCCGGACACACCTTCCGGCTCCGCCGCGAGATCCGCCACCAGTACGCGCTCCTGGACGCCGTCACCACGGTCACCGAGGCCGACGCCCGTGCCTACCGGTCCCGGCTGCGGCTCCCGGGCGTACGGATCGACGCGGTGCCCAACAGCGTGCCCGCGCCGAGCGTGCCGCCCGCCGACCCCGCCGCGAAGGTCGTCGTCGCCGCGGGCCGGCTGACCCGGGTCAAGCGGTACGACGTACTGATCGACGCGTTCGCCGAAGTGGCCGCGGCGCGCCCGGACTGGAAGCTGCGGATCTACGGCACCGGGGACGCGGTCGACGACACGAAGGGCGCGCTCGCCCGGCGCATCAAGGACCGCGGCCTCGAGGAGAACGTGTTCCTCATGGGCTGGGCCAACCCGATGGAGCCGGAGTGGGCGAAGGGCTCGATCGCCGCGGTCACCTCGCTGCGCGAGTCCTTCGGCATGACCATCGTCGAGGCGATGCGATGCGGCCTCCCGGTCGTCTCCACCGACTGTCACGGCCCCCGCGAGATCATCGAGGACGGGGTCGACGGACGGCTGGTGCCCGTCGACGACGTGGCCGCGATCGCCCGGGCCCTGCTCGAACTCATCGAGGACGACGAGCTGCGCGCCAAGACCGCGCGCGCCGCGCTGATGGCGTCAGAACGCTTCGACCCGGTGCGCATCGCCGCCCGCCACGAGGAGATCTGGACCGAGCTCGTCGCACGGGGCGCGAGCCGCCGCACCCACGGCGGTGTCGGCGACGCCGTCCACCGGGCCGTCGGCGGTGCGATCGACGCCGTCTACGAGCTGAAGCGCCGGGTCGGAGTCCTCGTCCGCCGGTTCCGCTGAGGCGATCGTCGAGGACCGTACCTGTCCTCGACGGCTGGCAGACTCGGACCCATGTTGGAGACCTCCGCACGACTGCTGCGCCTGCTCTCGCTGCTGCAGGCCCACCGCGAGTGGTCCGGGGCCGATCTCGCCGAGCGGCTCGGGGTCACTGCGCGGACCGTACGGCGGGACGTCGACCGGCTGCGCGAGCTCGGCTATCCCGTCAACGCCAGCCCCGGCACCGGTGGCGGGTACCAGCTCGGCGCCGGGGCCGAGCTGCCGCCGCTGCTGCTCGACGACGAGGAGGCCGTCGCCGTCGCGGTCGGGCTGCGCACGGCGGCCGGCCAGGGCATCGAGGGCATCGGCGAGACGTCGGTACGCGCCCTGGCCAAGCTGGAGCAGGTGCTGCCGGCCCGGCTGCGGCGCCGGGTCGGCACGCTCAACGCCTACACCGTGCCGATGCTCCGAACCCCGCAGGCGCAGATCGACCCCGCCGTCCTGACCGAGCTCGCGAACGCCTGCCGGGACAGCGAGCGGCTCCGCTTCGAGTACCGCGACCACGCCGGCACCGCCACCCGCCGCACCGTCGAACCCCACCGCCTCGTGTGCACCGAACGCCGCTGGTACCTGGTCGCCTGGGACCTCGACCGCGCCGACTGGCGTACGTTCCGGGCCGACCGGATCGACCCGAAGCCGCCGCACGGCCCCCACTTCCCGCCCCGCGAGCCGCCCGCCGAGGACCTGGCCGCCTATGTCTCGGAGGGCGTCTCGACAGCGGCCTACGCGGCGGAGGCGACGATCCGGCTGCATGTCCCGCTCGCCGAGGCCGAACGGATCATCGGGCCCATGGACGGCGTCCTCGAGGCGGACGGGGACGACTCCTGCCTGCTGCGCACGGGCGCGGGGAGCCTGGAGTACCTCGTGGTCCACGTGATGATGCTGGGCCTCGAGTTCGAGGTCGTCGCGCCGCGCGAACTGGACGACTGGATCCGTACGGTCAGGGACCGGCTTTCTCGCGCCCTGGATCGCTCGGCGCGTTGAGCTGCTCGAGCCGGTCCCGCTCGAAGGCCACGAACTCCGGGTGGTGGAGATCGAACGCCGGGGACTCGGAGCGGATCCGCGGAACGGCGTCGAAGTTGTGGCGGGGCGGCGGGCAGGAGGTCGCCCACTCCAGCGAGCGGCCGTACCCCCACGGGTCGTCCACGTCGACCTTCGCCCCGTACCGGGTGGTCTGCCAGACGTTGTAGAGGAACGGCAGCGTGGAGATGCCGAGCAGGAACGCGCCGATGGACGAGACGGTGTTCAGCGCGGTGAAGCCGTCGGCGTCCAGATAGTCGGCGTACCGCCGCGGCATGCCCTCCGCGCCGAGCCAGTGCTGCACCAGGAACGTGAGGTGGAAGCCCACGAAGAGGGTCCAGAAGTGGATCTTGCCCAGGCGCTCGTCGAGCAGCTTGCCGGTGAACTTGGGCCACCAGAAGTAGAACCCGGCGAACATCGCGAAGACGACCGTGCCGAAGACCGTGTAGTGGAAGTGGGCCACGACGAAGTACGAGTCGGTGACCTGGAAGTCCATTGGCGGCGAGGCGAGGATGATGCCGGTCAGCCCGCCGAAGAGGAACGACACCAGGAAGCCGACCGACCACAGCATCGGGGTCTCGAAGGAGAGCGAACCCTTGAGCATCGTGCCCGTCCAGTTGAAGAACTTCACGCCGGTCGGCACGGCGATGAGGAACGACAGCAGGGAGAAGAAGGGCAGCAGCACGGCACCCGTGACGAACATGTGGTGCGCCCACACCACCACCGAGAGCCCGGTGATCGCCATGGTGGCGGCGATCAGTGTCGCGTAGCCGAAGATCGGCTTGCGGGCGAAGACCGGGATGATCTCGCTGATGATGCCGAAGAACGGCAGGGCGATGATGTAGACCTCGGGATGGCCGAAGAACCAGAAGAGGTGCTGCCACAGCAGCGCCCCGCCGTTCTCGGGCTGGAAGACGAGCGAGCCGAACCGCCGGTCCGACTCCAGGACGAGCAGCGCGGCGGCGAGCACGGGGAAGGCCATCAGCACCAGGACCGTGGTGAAGAGGATGTTCCAGGTGAAGATCGGCATCCGGAACATGGTCATGCCCGGCGCGCGCATCCCGATGATCGTCGCCAGGAAGTTCACCGAGGTGAGGATCGTGCCGAAGCCGGAGAACGCGAGCCCCATGATCCACAGGTCGGCGCCGATGCCTGGCATGCGCTCCAGGCTGTTGAGCGGGGCGTAGGCGGTCCAGCCGAAGGCGGGTGGCCCGCTCGGCACGGTGAGGGAGGCGAGCACCATCAGGCCGCCGAAGAGGAAAAGCCAGTACGAGAACATGTTCAGCCGCGGGAAGGCGACGTCGGGGGAGCCGATCTGGAGCGGCACCAGCTCGTTGGCGAAGCCGGCGAAGGTCGGCGTCGCGAAGAGCAGCAGCATGATCGTGCCGTGCAGGGTGAACGCCTGGTTGAACTGCTGGTTGTCGATCAGCTGCTGCCCGGGGCGGGCCAGCTCGGCCCGCATCAGCATCGCCATGACCCCGGCGGCCAGGAAGAAGACGAACGACGTGACCAGGTAGAGGTGCCCGATCTTCTTGTGGTCCGTGGTGGTGAGCCAGTCGATCAGGACCCGTCCATGCCGTTTCGGCGCTGATTCGACAGCCGCGTGCGCGGTCTCGGTGCCCATCCCTGCCTTCCGGTGGTCCGATCGTCCGGTCATGATGCGCGCCCCCGGTACGGCCGCACGGGAGGCGGGCCGGTGGGCTCGTCCGGTCGGCGGAACGTGTGTGCGTCGTGCGGGGAAAGCGTGAATACCGGATGGCCATGTCCGGTCCCCTCAATTCCCCTGGGTGGCGGCCGGGAAGGAATTCCGGAGGGCCTTGTGCGCATGCTTCGAGAGGGCGTGTAATTGCCGGATATTCGGCTGGAAACTGCCCTCCCGGGTGACGGAGCTCGTGTCAAACATATGTCGAGAAGCTGTGACACAAGCGTGACCGGTAAGGGACTAACGTGAGTTGCATGACACCGAAGCAGAGCTCTCCCGTACCGCCGGAAGACTATGTGGGGCTCGACCGGGAGCAGGCCGAACGGCTCGCCCGGGACCACGGCTGGAGCGTGGTCCGATCCCTGCCGCCCGGCTCGATCATCACCATGGAGTACCTGGAGGGGCGCATCAACTTCGAGGTGACGGAGGGCACCGTCACCCGATGCTGGCTCGGTTAGCCGAACTCCTCCGGTCCGTACGAGGCAGGGCCCCGGCGTACGCGCCGGGGCCCTGCCTCATGCGGTCGTGACGGGGGCTCAGCCGCCGGTGAGCGGCCGCGAGTGCGGCGGGCGGCGGCTGCCGGCCGGGGAGACCGGTGTCCGCTCGGAGCGCACGGTGTGGGCGGAGTGCGTGCTGTGCGCGCGGGCGGTGAGCGGCGGGGCCAGCCGGCCCTCGCCGCGCCCGGCGGACCGCCCGCTCCGTGCGCCGACGATCTCCCGGACCGGCTCCTCGGCCTCCGCCGGACGCTGCGGGAACACCGTGGGGCGCGGTCCACCGGTCGCGACGGGCAGCGAGGGCACCAGCCGGCGGCGGGCCCGAAGCTGCTCGCGCAGGCGGTCGCGCAGGCTCAGGATCAGCGCCTCGGCCCGGGCGATCGGCGACTCGCACCACGGCAGGGCGAGCAGGATGAGGAGACCCGCGGCCCAGCCGAGCAGTACATCGCTCAGCCAGTGCGTACCGATGTAGACGGTGGTGAGGCCGACGCCGAGCGCGACCACGGCCGAGAGGGCCGACAGATAGCGCCGGGCCCGCGGCGTGGTCGCCAGATAGGCCAGGATGCCCCAGGTCACGACCGCGTTGGCGGTGTGTCCGGACGGAAATATATCGCCGCCCGCGAAGAGCTCGGCCGAGCCGATCTGCGTCGCGTAGTGGGGACCGAGACGACCGAGTCCCAGCTTGACCGCACCGACCGTCACGTTCAGCAGAAGCAGCGCGGCGCCGAGGGTCAGCAGGGGGCGCAGGGTGTGCTGGCGCCAGGAGCGCCAGCCCAGCCAGGCCGCCACCATCACCGCGGTCGGACCGCGCTGGCCGAGGACGACGTAGTAGTCGAGGAAGCCGTGGATCTCCGGCCACTGCTGGTACGGCCGGAAGAGCATGATCTTCCAGTCGAGGGTCACCAGCCAGGTCGACAGGAGCACGGCCACGACGATGGCGAGATAGAACGCCAGCGTCCCGCCGAAGAGGGCGAGACGCGTGCGGGTCATCCCCGGGACCTCTATCTTCGGCGGTTCCGGCTCCCGGTCCAGCCGGGCAAAGATGTCGGTTCGCACCCAATCGACGTTACAGGGAGTGAGTAGCGACCTTGGTCGTTCCGGTGTCTTCGTGATGACGATGTGATGTGGAGTAGGTCTCAGTCGGGTGTTTATTCATGGCGTACGTCTGAGAATCCGATGACCTTCTGCCCTATTGCCGGCGGGTGACTTTCCGGAAGTCTGTTTGTACGCCACGGAAATACTTCAAACGCTTGTGCGTATGGAATTCCATGCGACGCGCGGCGTCGGTGGAGTGGCGTACGCCACACTCCACGGCCCGCCGGGGTGAGAGCTGCACCACGCGCTCGGGCCGTGAACTCGCGTACGCTGACGGCTCACTCGCCCGTCGATGCCGGGCCGCCCCGAGGCCCCGCGCCCCGGCCGGCGCCCGCCGAGCGCGAGGGATCCATTGGGAGGTACGTACATGCAGCGGACGATCACGGCCGGAGCACGGCTCCGCGCCGCCGGCGGCGGAGCCAACCGCTGGGTCGTCCTCGTCGTCCTCTGTATCAGCCTGCTGCTGGTCGCGCTGGACGCGACCGTGCTCCATGTCGCCGTCCCCTCTCTCACCGAGGACCTGCGTCCCAGCTCCACCGCGCTGCTGTGGATCGTCGACGCCTATCCACTGATCTGCGCCTCGCTGCTGATCCTCTTCGGCACGCTCGGTGACCGGGTCGGACGGCGGCGGGTGCTGCTCCTCGGTTACGCGCTGTTCGGCATCGCCTCCGCGGTCGCCGCCCTCGCCACCGCCCCCGAGGTCCTGATCGCCGCCCGCGCCCTGCTCGGGGTCGGCGGCGCGATGATCATGCCGGCCACCCTCTCGATCCTCCGGGCGGTCTTCCCCGACCGGCGCGAGCGGGCCACCGCCATCGGCATCTGGACGGCCGTCGCCGCCGTCGGCGCCGCCACCGGGCCCGTGCTCGGCGGCTTCCTGGTCGAGCACTACTGGTGGGGCTCGGTCTTCCTGATCAACATCCCGCTGATGGCGCTGATCCTGCCGCTCGGCCGCTGGCTGCTCCCCGAGTCCAAGGGGCGGGCCGACGGCCCCTGGGACGTGCTCGGCGCGCTGATGGCCGCGGCCGGAGTGCTGGGGGTGGTCCTCGGAGTGAAGCGGATCGGGGCCGGCGAGGACCTCTTCACGTACCCGACCGCCGGACCGCTGCTCATCGGGGCGGCGCTGCTGATCCTCTTCGTACGGCGGCAGAAGCGGCGGGCCCACCCGCTGATCGACATGCGGCTCTTCTCCCGGGCCGCGTTCACCACCTCCGTCGGCTGCATCGTGCTCGCCATGCTGGCCCTGGTCGGCCTGGAGCTGATCGCCGTCCAGTATCTGCAGCTGGTCCTCGGGCTCAGCCCGCTGGAGACCGGCCTCCGGCTGCTGCCGCTCACCTTCGCCGCCATGGCGGCCGGCGCCACCGGCTCGTACACGCTGCGCCGGATCGGCCCGCGCCGGATGGTCGGCTGGGGCTTCGTGCTCACCGCCGCCGCCGTGCTGCTCCTGGTCCTCATGGGTCAGCACGACCGGCCGCTCCTGCTGACCTGCGGCTTCGTGCTGCTCGGCTTCGGGCTGCAGACGACGCTGTTCTCCGCCTACGAGTCCATGCTCAGCGAGGCCCCGCCGGAGAGCGCGGGCGGCGCGGCGGCCATCGGCGAGACCTCGTACCAGCTCGGCGCGGGCATGGGCATCGCGCTGCTCGGCAGCGTGATGAACGCGGCGTACGCCCCCGGGCTCTCCGCCGTCCCCGGTGTCCCGGACGCCGCCGGCCGGGCCGCCACGAACTCGCTGGGGGAGGCGTACCAGGTGGCCGACCAGCTCGGCGGCGCGGCCGGCACGGCGCTGTACCACGCGGCCCGGCACGCCTTCGTGGACGGACTGCATGTGACGCTGTTCGTCAGCGCGGGCCTGCTGCTCCTCGGCGCGCTGATGGCGCTGCGGCTGCCGCGGGTGATGGAGTGCACGGTGGATCCTGAGGACCTGGCGGACCGGCAGGACCTGGACGACCGGCAGGACCTCGTGGCCCCGGAGGACCTGGTGGCCCCGGCCCGCGAGGAGCTGCGGGTGCCCGCCACCCGTGAGCCGATCGAGCCGGCCGGTTCCGGACGCACGGCGCACTGAGCCATGCGCCGCAGGTGGGCGAAGCGCTCACCGGTGGCGGCCGGCAAGCTCCCCCAGCGCTGCCGCTGGGAGCCCCCTGCTCAGCTCTGGTTGAAGAAACCGTCCTGCGCGCGGCCCGCGGGGTCTCCACTGATGATCTGCGTGTCGGCGGGGGTCAGGAGGAAGACCCGCGTCGCCACACGCTCGATCGAGCCACGAAGACCGAAGGCGAGACCGGCGGCGAAGTCCACCACGCGCTTGGCGTCGGAGGGCTCCATGGCCGTGAGGTTCACGATGACCGGGACGCCGTCCCGGAAGAGCTCGCCGATGCCCCGGGCGTCCCGGAATCCGTCCGGGGAGACGGTCGCGATCCGGCGGCCCTGCTCCTGCGCCGTGTCGGACGCCACCCGGACCCGGGGGTCCGTCACCCAGGCGTCGCCGCTCTCGGCACCCTCGGCGTACTCGTCGTCGTAGTAACGCTCGTCGTTGTCCTCGACGAGTCCCAGCCAGGCACTCGCCTTGCGCACCGATCCCATGGACGCCTCCTTTCAGCGCGGTCACTTGTGGTTCCGCAATCCCTATCGTCGTCCATGATGCGGATCGCGCGCCAAGTGGATAGTCGGCGCGCGCGGGTTTCGTGACGGTACTGGTGCAGAACGTGAGGGCTGTTTTCTGGCGATTCGTCAGGAATCTTGCGGTATACGGGGCCTGACGGAGGTTCCGCAGGGGGTGTGCAACTTAAAATATGAAAGTCGGGCCAGAAGGGTGACGGCCGGAGCGTCCGGGTGAACGGGCGGGCTCGATACGATGCCTGGCACAGCGCTGCCGCACGTGCGCGCGACTCACGGGGGAGTCTCTTGTTCGGAATCGTCAGGCCCTGCACGCACCGGCTCACGGATGGTCTCAAGGCCGAGTGGATGGCCCATCTCTGCGGCCTCTGCCTGGCACTTCGGGCCGACCACGGGCAGTTCGCCCGGGTGGTCACCAACTATGACGGCTTGATCGTCTCCGTTCTGACGGAGGCTCAGACCGGCACGGTGCCCGGCGGACGGCGCACCGCAGGACCCTGCCCGCTGCGCCAGATGAAGAGCGCGCCGGTCGCCCAGGGCGAGGGCGCCCGCCTCGCCGCCGCGGTCTCCCTGGTCCTCGCCTCGGCGAAGGTACGGGACCACGTGGTGGACCGGGACGGGCTGTTGGCCCGCAGGCCGGTCGCCGCGGCGGCCCGCCGGGTCGCCAGGTCCTGGGACCGGGCGGGTGCGCGGACCGGACGCGAGCTCGGCTTCGACACGGCGGTCCTGGTGGACGCCGTCGACCGGCAGACCGGGATCGAGGCGCTCGCCGGGCCCGGCACACCGCTCCTCGTGGTGACCGAACCGACCGAGACGGCGACGGCGGCGGCCTTCGCCCACACCGCCCTCCTGGCCGGCCGGCCCGAGAACGTGGAGCCGCTGGCCGAGGCGGGCCGGCTCTTCGGGCGGCTCGCGCATCTGCTGGACGCCGTGGAGGACCGGGAGGCCGATGCCGCGTCGGGTGCGTGGAACCCGCTCACCGCGACGGGGACCTCGATGGAGGAGGCGCGCCGGCTCGCGGACGACGCGCTGCACGGGATCCGGCTGGCGCTGCGGGACGCGCAGTTCGAGAACGGAAAGCTGGCACACGTGCTGCTCGCACACGAGCTGCGCGTCTCGGTGGACCGGGCGTTCGGCACGACGAGCTGTGCGCACGGGGTGGGTGCTCCCGGGGGAGCGCACCAGCCCGGGCCGTACCAGCCGGGCCCGTACCAGCCCGGGCCGTACGCCCCCGGTCCCGTGCCGGGCAATCCGTACGCCCCGGGCCCTGGCGGCCCCGGCGGGCCGGGAGGCCCGCTGCCGCCCGAGCCGCCGAACCGGCGCCGCGGCCTGATAGCCGGTTGCGCGGTCTGGATGGGCCTGGCCTGTACGTGCCAGCTGTGCTGCGGACACGAGGATCCCTGGAGCCGCGAGCGCCGTGAGGGGCTCTGCAACGACATCGGCAACTGCTGCGACTGCTGTGACTGCTGCAGCAACTGCTGCAGCGGCTGCGGGGGTGGCGAGGGAGGCGACGGGGGTTGCTGCGACGGCTGCGACTGCGGGTGCGACTGCGGCTGCTGAGCCCCACCGCCCGCCCCGCTCCCGAACCGTTCGAGGTCTTCGGCGGAGCAGTGGCGGGTGAGGTACTCGTGCGCCGGCTCGTCGAGGAGCGGACGCGCCAAAGGGTCGTCGACCGTGGTCCGGCGCACGGACACCGCGGATCCACGGCTGGGCGTGAAGGTCATGCGTGTCCTTCGAAAAGGAAGGAAAGCAGGGCAGAGCGAGGGGAGTTGAGCTCAGAACCGCAGGTGTGAAGGCGCCGCGCACGACAGTGCGGGCGGGCAGGACGCAGGAGGTCGGCTCAACAGGAAGAGGACCACACGCGACCGAAGTCGATGTGGGAGCGCGTGACCAGCCACTGCCGCGAATGCATGGCCCAAGTGGAACAGGCATCCGTTTGTCCGTCAACCACGGTGAGACGTAAGGCTCATAGTTCGGACAGCCTTGACAGATGGGCGCTCCGTCGCCGTAGCCTCAAGGGGCGGATCGAGCTGAGGGGCTCGGATCCGTGCTCGCCGCGCGTGAAGGCGCACCCCCGTGTTCGATCCGTCTCTGGAATCCACGGAGCCTTCGCATGTCCGCGACCCTCACCAAGACCCCCTCCACGGCCCCGTCGGCCGCACCCCTCCCTGCCGTCCCCGCGCGCCGCACCGGCCGGAACACGTCCGTCGTCATCGTGGGCGCCGGGCCGCGGGGGACCGGCTTCCTGGAGCGGCTCGCCGCCAATCTGCCGGAGCTGTACGGGGACCGGCCCCTGGACATCCATCTCGTCGACCCGCATCCGGCCGGCGGCGGACGCATCTGGCGCACCGAGCAGTCACCGCTGCTCTGGATGAACTCGCAGGCCGAGGACGTCACCATGTTCACCGACGAGACGGTGGACATCGAGGGCCCGGTGCGGCCGGGACCGACGTTCGCCGAGTGGGCCGGACTGGACGGCCGTACCTTCCCCAGCCGCCCCCAGCAGGGTGCCTATCTGCGCTGGGTGTACGAGGGAGCCCGAGCCGCGCTGCCCGCGTCGGTCGTCGTCCGCGAGCACCGCACCCGCGCGGTCCGGGTGAGCGGGCCGCGCGAAGGCCGTCAGCGGGTCTGGCTGGAGGGACGCGCCGTACCGCTCCTCGCCGACCTCGTCGTGCTCACCCTCGGCCATCTCGACGCCGAACCCGACGCGGAGCAGCGGGAGCTGGCCGACTTCGCGAAACGCCATGGGCTGCTCCACCTCCCACCCGACTTCACCGCCGACACCGACCTGTCCGCCCTGCCCGCCGGCGAACCGGTGCTCGTGCGCGGCTTCGGCCTCGCCTTCGTCGATCTGATGGTGCTGCTCACCGAGGGGCGCGGCGGGCGGTACGAGGGCGAGACGTACGTGCCCTCGGGCCGCGAGCCGGTCCTGTACGTCGGGTCCCGGCGCGGGGTGCCGTACCACTCCAAGATCGGGTACACGCTGGAGGGCGAACGGCCACCGCTGCCCCGCTTCTTCGGTCCGGCCCAGGTCGACGAGCTGCTGAAGCGGCCCGGGCCGCTCGACTTCCGCCGCGACGTGTGGCCCCTCCTCGACAAGGAGCTCGGCTGGGCCCACTACCACCGGCTCTTCACCGCGCACCCCGAGCGGACCACCGCCGCGTGGAGCGCCTTCGAGGAGAAGTACGCGGCCGCCCCGCCCGGCGGCGCGGAGCTGGACGCCCTCGTCGCCTCCGCCGTGCCCGACCCCGCCGACCGGTTCGACCCGGACGCCCTCGACCACCCCCTGGACGGGGTGCGCTTCGACTCGTCCGACGCACTCCAGGACGGGGTGCGCCGCCACATCGCCGACGACCTGGCCCGGCGCCACGACCCGGAACACAGCCCGGACCTGGCGGTCTTCACCGCGCTGCTCTCGGTCTACGGGCAGCTCGTCCGGCTCGGCGACACCGGCGATCCGCGCCACTGGTGGCACGGCTTCTTCAGCTTCCTCGCCTCCGGACCGCCCGGCCCCCGGCTCCGCCAGATGCTCGCGCTCTCCCGCGCGGGGATCGTCCGCTTTCTCGGCGCCGGCACGACCGTGGAGGCCGACGAGGAGCGCGGGGTCTTCCGGGCCCACTCCGTCAGCGTGCCGGGGGAGTGGACCGAGGCCCGCGCCCTGGTCGAGGCCCGGCTTCCCGACCCCACCCTGGAGCACACCGGCAGCCCGCTGCTCCGCGCCCTCCACGAGGACGGCGCCCAGGCCACTGCGGCGGGGTTGCTCGCCGTCGACCCCGTCGACGGGCGGATCCTGGAGCGCGGCGGCCGGCCGCACCCGCGCCGCTTCGCGCTTGGCCCGCACACCACCGCCCGGGCCGGCGCCGCTTTCACCCGCCCGCGCACCGGTGGTGTCGCCTTCCGGCAGAACGACGCGACCGCGCGGACCGTCCTCGCGTTCCTGCGCGACCTGTCCTGTCGCGCCCCGCTGAGCGCCCGAGTCCCGGTGGGCCCGAGCGCCTGAGCCTTTGCGCGCCCGAGGGCTCGAGCCCTGAGCGCCCGAGGACTCAAAGGCGTCGCCCGGCCGGCGCCCCCGTCTCCGTACCCCTTCCCAAGGAACCGCCATGACCCTGACCAGCGATCCGCCCGTCGACACCACGAAACAGGCCGCGCCAGCACCGACGTCGGAGATCAACCCGCCCGGCCTGCCCCGCACCAAGAGCTGACGCCCTGTGGAAAGGTGGAACACCATGAGCACGGATCCCCAGCAGGGCGCCCAGCAGGACTGGCAGCACTGGCACGAGCAGCGCACGGCGGCGGTCTCCTCGTCGTACGGTCCGCTCTCCCTCACCGGTACGTACTGGCTCTCCGACTACCCGGAGGGTCGAATTCCGGCCGTTCCCGGGCGGTGGCGCGAGGACGGCGACGAGGTGGTCCTGACGGCGGACGCCGAGGACGCGATCACCGTCGACGGTAAGCCCCTGATCGGCAGCGTCCGGCTCACGGCGGACCACGCGCCGATCCACGAGTCCCGGGTCGAGTCCGCCGGGCGCCGTCTTGTCGTGCTGCGCCGCGAAGGGCTGTGGGCGGTGCGGGACTTCGACCCCGAGTCGCGGGCGCGCCGCACCTTCCGGGGCATCGAGGCGACGCCGTACGACGAGCGCTGGGTGGTGCCCGGCACGTTCCGGGCGTACGAGGAGTCCCGCAGCGTCCGGGTGCGGAACGCGGACGGGAAGGAGCGCGGGCTGGGGCTCGCCGGTGAGCTCTCCTTCGAGCTGCATGGCGCCGAGCACACCCTCCAGGTCGCCGTGGAGGACGACGGCACGCTGTGGGCGGTCTTCGCGGACGCCACCAGTGGCCGGGACAGCTACCGGTTCCGCTTCCTGCGCCCCGCGGCCCCGGCGGCGGACGGCTCGGTGACGGTCGACTTCAACCGCGCGCTGCTGCCGCCGTGCGCCTTCGTGGACCACTTCATCTGCCCGTTCCCCCCGCCGGGAAACACCCTCGACACCGCGGTGCCGGCCGGCGAGCGGCGGCTGGTCGAGGGCTGATCTGACGTTTCCCGGGGCAGGGCGTCCGCGGCCGCACGGTCGCGGACGCCCTTCGCTGTGCGCGCCCTTGTGCGCCGAACCGAAGGGCGCCACTATCGCAGGCGGTGCATGTCAGGGACACATCATCCTGACGCGCGCCTCACGGGCCCGCCATCCACGGGCCCCTCCGCTTTCCCATGAGGAGACACGTGAGACCAGTGAGGATCAAGCGCACCCGCATGCTCGCCGTCGCGGCCGGCCTGGCCGCCGCCACCGCCCTCGCCCTGCCCGGCGCGCACGCGGCCCCCGTCCCCGGGCCCGCGGGAGCGGCCCAGCTCGCCCGCGCCGACGCCGCCGTGCTCAAGGCCGACGTCGGAGGCACCGCCTGGTACGTCGACCGGGCCGCCGGCCGGGTCGTCGTCACCGCCGACGCCACCGTCTCCGACGCCGAGATCGCCACGATCCGGAAGACCGCGGGCGCCGACGCCGGTGCGCTCACCGTCGAGCGCACCCCCGGCGTCTTCAAGCCGCTGCTCGGGGCGGGCGACGCCATCTACGGCAGCGGCTACCGCTGTTCGCTCGGCTTCAACGTGCGCAGCGGCAGCACGTACTACTTCCTCACCGCCGGCCACTGCGGCAACGTGGTCAAGACCTGGTACGCCAACTCGGCCCAGTCCACGCTGATCGGCGCCACCACCGGGTCCAGCTTCCCCGGCAACGACTACGCGCTGGTCCGCTACGACAACACCTCCCTCGCCCACCCCGGCGGCTTCACCGCCGCCGACGCCTACGTCGGCGAGTCCGTCAAGCGCTCCGGCTCCACCACCGGCACCCGCAGCGGCACCGTCACCGGCCTGAACGCCACGGTCCACTACTCCGGCGGCGGCACCGTGCGGGGCATGATCCAGACCAATGTCTGCGCCGAGCCCGGCGACTCCGGCGGTGCGCTCTACGACGGGACCAAGGCCCTCGGCCTCACCTCCGGCGGCAGCGGCAACTGCTCCACGGGTGGCACGACCTTCTACCAGCCGGTCCCCGAGGCCCTCGCCAAGTACAGGGTCAGCCTCTACTGAGCCGCTGACCTCTGCTGATCGCGCGCCAAATCCCTTGGACCGCCCGGTAGTTGAGCGTCGTACGGCCGAAAGGCGCCCTTGCGGCGCCGCCCCGGGCGGCCCGAGACTCCCCCACAGCGCCGGCCCCAGGCCGCGCCTCACGGGCCCGACACCCCACGTCCGGGTCCCCGATTCCCCTCTGGAGGAACGCGAAGTGAGGATCAAGCGCACCACCCCCACGAGAACCATCCGGCTGCTCGCCGTCGCCACCGGCCTCGCGGCCGCGGCAGCGGTGGCCGTCCCCGCCGCCAACGCCGACACGGCGCAGACCTTCGGCGCGTCGCAGCTCGCCGCCGCGGGCGACGCAGTGCTCGCCGCCGACGTGGCCGGCACCGCCTGGCACGTCGACCAGGCCACCAACACCCTGGTCGTGACCGCCGACTCCACCGTCTCGCAGGCGGAGATCGCCAAGATCAAGCGTCAGGCGGGTGCCAACGCCGGCGCGATCCGCGTCGAGCGCACCCCCGGGAAGTTCAACAAGCTGATCTCCGGCGGTGACGCGATCTACGCCACCAGCTGGCGCTGCTCCCTCGGCTTCAACGTCCGTGACAGCGCGGGCGCCTACTACTTCCTGACCGCCGGGCACTGCACCGACGGCGCGGGCACCTGGTACTCCAACTCCGGCCGGACCACCGTGCTCGGCTCCACGGCGGGATCCAGCTTCCCGACCAACGACTACGGCATCGTCCGGTACACCAACAGCTCCGTCACCAAGTCCGGCACGGTCGGCGGCGTCGACATCACCAGCGCCGCCAACGCCACCGTAGGCATGTCCGTGACGCGTCGCGGCTCCACCACGGGCACCCACAGCGGCTCCGTGACCGGCCTCAACGCCACGGTCAACTACGGCGGCGGCGACATCGTGTACGGCATGATCCGCACCAACGTGTGTGCCGAGCCCGGCGACTCCGGCGGCCCGCTCTACTCGGGCAGCCGTGCCATCGGCCTCACCTCCGGCGGCAGCGGCAACTGCTCCTCGGGCGGTACGACCTTCTTCCAGCCGGTCACCGAGGCGCTGAGCGCGTACGGGGTCAGCGTGTACTAGGCGTGCACTAGCCGGAGGCGGCGCCTCCGTAGCACGATGATCCGATCGCAGTTCGGGTCCCCCGGCCGTGTCGAGGCCGGGGGACCCGACGCATGGACTCGTGGTGGGGGAGAGCACGTGACCTTACGGCCCGGAGCGGTACACGCCTCACGCGTCCAGCGCCGTGTCCGGCGCAGTCCGCTGCTCTACACGGCGCCGATCGTGCTGCTCGTGCTCCTCACCACCGTCCTCGGCTGGGAGATCGTCCGCGCCAACATGACGGAGGAGGCCAGGACCGACTGGCCCTGGCGGCTGCAGCTGCTGGACATGGAGCCGCTGGGCAGCCTGCTCGCGGTCGCCGCGGCCGCGGTTCTGGGGCGGGCGCAGTACGCCCGTACCGTACGGCCCTACCTCGGCCTCCGGGCCGACTGGGCGAGCGGGCATCTGCGGAGCGGCACGGACGGGTGGCTGGTCGGGCTGCTGAACGGAGGGCAGCACACCGCCGTGATCGAGCGGTACGAGTGCGGGGTCGTCCTTCCCGGGGAGTCCGTCCCCGCCTCGTGGACCGATGTCGCCGGGGCGGTGGACGTGCTGACCACGGCCGGACTGACCGTCGGCGAGGACTTCCAGATCGTCTCCTTCGGCCGCTTCCCGCTGGTGGGCACGGGAAGTTACGACACCCTGACGGTTGGGGCGTTCTCCCGGCGCTTCGTCGCCGAGGTCGACGCGTTCTACATCCGGGTGCGGGTCGTGGACACGGTGGGCGACAGCCATGAGCGGATCATGAACTGTCTCGAGGGGGCGCGGTCGAGCGGCTACAAACCGCCGTCCTCCTGAGCCCGCAGCCGGTCCCCCGTGCGGAAGCAGTACGGGGGTTCCCGAGGGGTTCCCCATTCCTCGGCCGGCAGCAGGCGGCCGTCGTCGGTGCGCACATGCTTCCCATGGCCTCGCGGCGTACGGCCGGGGCACCTCCCGCAGGCCCGTCTCAGAGGGTGCGGGCGTACTCCAGACGGTCGGCGAAGTTCACGTATCCGGCCCGCTCGAAGGCCCTGGCCATCGCCACGTTGGCCGCGTCGCAGTCCCCGCGGATCTCCGTGGCACCGGCGGCGGCCAGGACGCGGGTGCCCCGGATCACGACCGAGGTGGCGTACCCCTTGCCGCGGTGGGCCGGCGCGACACCGACGAAACCGATCACCGGAACGCTGGGGTTCTCGGCCGGCAGGCTGATCACGGCGACGGTGCCGTCCGCGTCGTGACCGAGCTCCCACCACTCGGGCTCGTGCTTCAGCTCGGCCGTCTCCTCGAAGAGCAGCTCGGCCGCGCGCCGCGCCCCGTGCCGCCGTACGTCGGCCGCGAGCCGGGCGTCCGCGGTGTCCGCGAGCAGCTCCGCGAGGACGGTGACGAAGGGGTCGGGGCCGAGCTCGGCGAGCGAGCGGAAGGTCAGCCGCGGATCGTCGGCGGGCAGGTCACCGGTTCCACCGGGGTTCTGGAGGCTGAACCGCCGCCCGTCGCGGACCACTTCGAATCCGGCCGTCCGCAGCAGTTCGCCCCGGCGCTCCGGGTCCCGCTGGAACTGCGGCGCCTGGGCGGGGGAGTCGACGACATGCTCCAGATCGGTCGCGCCCAGCTCCGCGGCCTTGGCGGCCGCCGCCTCGAGCAGTGCGGTGCCGGTCTCCGGCGAGTCCGCCGGGGCCTCGAACAGCACCACGGCGAGCGGGACCTCGTGCCCCGGTATGGTCCACAGCACGACGCTGCCGGTGAGCCGCCCGTCGCCGTCCTCGGCGACCAGGCACCACTCGGGCCGGGTGCAGGCGCTGTCGAGGAGCTGGGTGAGGTACGCGCGGGTGGCGGCGTTGCGCTCGGTGTCGCCGGGGTGTTCCACCAGGGCGGGGAGTTCGTCGGGACGGGCGGGGCGGACGAATGTCACGGAGAGCCTTGTCGGTTCGGGGGCGATCGGATCTGCCTCGCGAACCTAACGGCCCGTCGGCCGGGGGGCCAGGGCTTTTGCTCACCGCGTCGTCGCCGCGCCGACCTCCTCGGCGATCGGCTCCGGCTCCGGCTTGCGCTTCAGCGAGGACATCACCAGCGTGATCGCACTGCCGACGACCGCCCAGGCGGAGAGCACCAGCAGGGAGCCGGTGAGGTCGTTGCCCTTGAAGTACGCGATCGAGCGCGCCGCCCAGGTGCCGGCGCCGGGGGGCAGGGCCGGGCCGATCGCCTTCCAGAACGGAGGCAGCATCGGCAGCGGGAAGGCGCCACCGGCGCTCGGGTTGCCCGCGACCACGATCAGCAGGATCGCCAGGCCGATGCCGACGATGCCGAAGAGCGACTGCAGGGCCAGGGTCGCCGCGCCGACCGCGAAGACGACGAGCGCGCCCAGACCCCACAGGGCCGCGACGCTGCCCGGCAGGGCGCCGAGGATCGGGCCGACGATGACCGCGCCGCCGAGGCCGCCGAGGATCGCGTAGATCGCGAGCACCCCGAGCCGGATGATCGCGCGCTCGCGGTTGGCGGGCCTCGAGCCCGCGCTGATCGCGAGGATCGCGGCGCAGATGTAGCCGCCGACGCACCAGCCGACGACGAGGTAGAACGCCGAGAGGCCGTCGAAGTCCTGGGGCGAGGCGGGTGCCACGTCGACGGTCCTGAGCGTGCGCTGGTTGGCGCCCTCGACCCTGGTGAAGAGCGTGTCCAGGGCGGAGGAGAGCACGGTGCCGCCGCCGGAGGCGACGAGCAGGGTGTCGGTGGTCCCGGCCGGGTTCACCACCAGCGCGCCGTCGATGTCCCGGTTCAGGATCTGCTTCCGGGCCTCGGCCTCGTCCGTCACCGTCCGTGGGTCGAGCGGCTCGCCGGGGAGTCTCTCCAGCTGTCCGACGAGCTGGGCGGAGACCTGCTGCGGTGCGACCACGCCGAAGGGCACGTCCTTCGGCGTCGGGTCGTGCAGGGCCCCGACGTACGAGGTGATGAACAGCAGCTGGAGGGCGAAGACGCCGACGACGAGCAGGGCGGCTCGCGGGGTGACGGCACTCTTCAGTTCGGCGGCGAGGCTCATGCCCCCCACGCTCCGGGGCCGGGGGTGTTTGCGCAGGTGGGATGGGGCCGAACGGATGATGCGCGCGGCGTATCGTACGCGCGTTCGAAATGGGTTAGGGTGAGAAAGAGGGGGTGGGAACATACGTACGAATCTATGCGGGAGGTGCACATGCCGGGGTTCGCGCATCTGCACACCGCATCGGGTTTCTCCCTGCGCTACGGCGCCTCGCACCCCGACCGGCTGGCCAGGCGCGCAGCCGAGCGGGGCATGGACGCCCTCGCCCTCACGGACCGGGACACGGTCGCGGGCGTGGTCCGCTTCGCGAAGGCCTGCGCGGAGGAGGGGGTGCGTCCCCTGTTCGGCGTGAACCTCGCGATCGAGACCCCGCCCCCGCCGGCGGAGCGCGGGCGGGACGCCGACGGTGGGCGCGGGTACGCCGTGAACGGGTCCGGGACCTCCGCACGGCGCGTGCCCGTCCGGGGCGGCGCCTTCGTCGACGAGTCCGCGCACCGCGTCGTCTTCCTCGCCCGCTCCGCGGCCGGCTGGGCCGCGCTCTGCCGGATGATCAGCGCCGCCCACGCGGAGGGCGAACAGGCCGTGCTGCCCTGGGACGCCAACCACGGCGACGACCTGACCGTGCTGCTCGGCCCCGCGTCCGACGTCGGCCGGGCCCTCGCCGCCGGCCGCCCCGACCGGGCCGCCCGTCTCCTCGTCCCCTGGCGCGAGCGGTACGGCGACGCCCTGCGTCTGGAGGCCGTCCACCACGGCCGCTCCGGGGTCGGCCCCGGCTCGCTCCGGCTCGCCGCCCGTACCGTCGGGCTCGCCGCCGAGCAGGGCGTCCGCCCCGTCCTCACCAACGCCGTCCGCTACGCGGACCCCGGCCAGGGCCCCGTCGCCGACGTCCTCGACTCCGCCCGCCGCCTGGTCCCCGTCGACCCCCGCAAGGAGCTCGACAGCGGCGAGGCCTGGCTCAAGGACGCCGGCGACATGCTGGCCACCGCCGAGCGGATCGTCGAGGCGGCGGGCTTCCGACGGGACGCCGCACACCGGCTGCTCGACCAGACCCTCTCGGCCGCCGCCGACTGCGTGGTCGACCCCCAGGACGACCTCGGCATGGGCTCCGCCCACTTCCCCGAGCCGTACCTCGTGGGCGCCGCGCACCGCACCGCCCAGCGGGTGCTGGCCTCCCGGGCCTCCGCCGGCATGGTGCTGCGGGGGTACGACCGCCGTCCCGACCGGCGCGCGTACTGGGACCGGATGCACCGCGAGCTCGACATCATCGCCCACCACGGCTTCGCCACCTACTTCCTGACGGTCGCCCAGGTCGTCGACGACGTGAAGGGCATGGGGATCAGGGTCGCCGCGCGCGGCTCCGGCGCCGGCTCGCTCGTCAACCACCTCCTCGGCATCGCGCACGCCGACCCGGTCGAGCACGGACTCCTGATGGAGCGCTTCCTCTCCAAGAACCGCACCGCACTCCCCGACATCGACATCGACGTGGAGTCCGCCCGCCGCCTGGAGGTCTACCGCGCGATCATGGACCGCTTCGGCACCGAGCGGGTCGCCACCGTCGCCATGCCCGAGACCTACCGGGTCCGTCACGCGGTACGGGACGTGGGCGCCGCCCTGTCCCTGGACCCGGCCGAGATCGACCGGATCGCCAAGGCGTTCCCCCACATCCGGGCCCGGGACGCGCTCGCCGCCCTCGACGAACTGCCCGAGCTGCGCGAACTCGCCGGCGAGAAACAGAAGTACGGCAAGCTCTGGGAGCTGGTCGAAGCCCTCGACGCGCTGCCGCGCGGGATCGCCATGCACCCGTGCGGGGTGCTGCTCTCGGACGCCTCGCTGCTCACTCGTACCCCCGTCATGCCCACCAGCGGCGAGGGATTCCCCATGGCCCAGTTCGACAAGGAGGACGTGGAGGACCTGGGGCTGCTCAAACTCGACGTCCTCGGGGTGCGGATGCAGTCCGCGATGGCCCATGCCGTCGCGGAGGTGGAGCGGGTCACCGGCACGCGGCCGGACATCGACGCGCTCCCGCCCGCCGATCCCGCGACGTACCGGCTCATCCAGTCCACCGAGACCCTCGGCTGCTTCCAGATCGAGTCGCCGGGCCAGCGGGACCTGGTCGGCCGGCTGCAGCCCAGCACCTTCCACGACCTCGTCGTCGACATCTCGCTCTTCCGGCCGGGGCCGGTCGCCGCCGACATGGTCCGTCCGTTCATCGAGGCCCGCCACGGCCGGGCCCCCGTCCGCTACCCGCACCCGGACCTGGAGGGGGCGCTGAAGGAGACCTACGGTGTCGTCGTCTTCCACGAGCAGATCATCGAGATCGTGCGGATCATGACCGGCTGCGGTCGGGGCGAGGCCGACCAGGTGCGGCGCGGGCTCTCGCACCCCGAGTCGCAGGGGCGGATCAAGGTCTGGTTCGCCCAGCAGGCGGAGCGGCGCGGGTACGACCACGAGGTCGTCGCCCGCACCTGGGAGATCGTGGAGGCCTTCGGTTCGTACGGCTTCTGCAAGGCGCACGCGGTCGCCTTCGCCGTCCCCACCTACCAGTCGGCCTGGCTCAAGGCGCACCACCCGGCGGCCTTCTACGCCGGACTGCTCACCCATGACCCGGGGATGTACCCGAAGCGGCTGCTGCTCGCGGACGCGCGGCGGCGCGGGGTGCCGGTGCTGCCGCTGGACGTGAACCGGTCCGCGTCCACTCACCGAATCGAACTGGTGTCCGGTCCACCGGAACGGTGGGGGCTGCGGCTCGCCCTCGCCGACGTCCACGGCATCAGCGAGGCGGAGAGCGCGCGGATCGAGGCCGGTCAGCCGTACGCCTCGCTGCTCGACTTCTGGGAGCGGGCCCGTCCGCGCAAGCCGGTCGCCGAACGACTGGCGCAGGTCGGTGCGTTGGACGCCTTCGGCGCCAACCGCCGTGACCTGCTTCTGCACTTGACCGAACTCCACCGCACCCAGCGTGGAGCCGCCTCCTACGGCGGCCAACTCCCGCTCGCCCAGGGCCGGAAGACCGCCCCCATCGGTCTGCCCGACCTCGACGAGTCGGAGCGGCTCAGCGCCGAGCTGGGTGTCCTCGGCATGGACGCCTCGCGCCATCTCATGGGTGACCACCACGCCTTCCTGCGCGAACTCGGCGTGGTCTCCGCCAAGCGGCTGCGCGAGGCCCCGCACGGGCAGACCGTGCTGGTCGCGGGCGCCAAGGCGGCCACCCAGACCCCGCCGATCCGCTCCGGCAGGCGGGTCATCTTCACCACGCTCGACGACGGTACGGGCCTGGTCGACCTCGCCTTCTTCGACGACTCCCACGAGGCCTGCGCCCACACCGTCTTCCACTCCTGGCTGCTCCTCGTCCGCGGCGTGGTGCAGCGGCGCGGCCCGCGCAGCCTCAGTGTGGTCGGGTCCGCGGCCTGGAACCTCGCCGAGCTGGTCGAACTGCGGGCGGCCGGGGGCCTGGAGGCGGTGGGGGAGCGGCTCGCCGAACGGCCGGCTCCGGCTGAGGCCGAGAAGGCCGAGGGCGCCGAGAAGGCCGAGGGTGCCGAGAAGCCCGAGGGGGCCGAGAAGCCCGAGAAGGCCGACAGCGGGCGGCGGATCCGGATGTCCACGGGATACGAGATGAACCCCTGGGCGGACCTCCAGCCGGCGGGCGAGGGCGCGGCGACGCCTGCGCGGAAACTGTGGCACCAGAGTCCGGGGAGCGCGGGATGATCCTCTGTGTACGGTTCCGGCTGGAACCCATGTGGGAGACGCTTCTCCCTCAACTGGTCGCTCTGCTCGGCGAGTTCACCCCGGTCGTCGAGGCCGCCCCGCCCGACACCCTGCTCGCCGACGTGCGCGGCGCGCTGCGCTACTTCGGCTGGAGCCCGGTCGAACTGGCCTCGGTGGTACGGGTCAGGGCGCTCGCCCTGTACGGAGTCGACTGCGTCATCGGGGCGGGCCCGAACCCGATGCTGGCCCGGATGGCGGCCCGCGAGGCCCGCCCCGGCGCCACCCTGGTCGTCGAGGATCCGGCAGCCTTCCTGCGGGAACGCCCGGTCGTCGCGCTCGACGGGGTCGGCCGCGCCACCGCCCGTACCCTCTGCGCGTACGGACTCGACTCCATCGGCCGGGTCGCGGACGCGCCGCTCGCCGTGCTCCAGCGGCTCGTCGGTGCGAAGGCCGGCCGTGAACTGGTGGAGCGGGCACGGGGGATCGACCGCACCGCCGTCGTACCGAACGCGCTCTCCCGCTCGATGGCGGCCGAACAGTCCTTTGCCCAGGACGAGTTGGACCACTCGGCGCATCGCAGGGCGCTGCTCGCGCTCGCCGGGGAGCTGGGTGCCCGGATGCGTGCGGAGAAGCAGGTGTGCCGTTCCCTGACGGTGACCGTGCGGTACGCGGACCGGTCCACCACCACCCGTACCCGCACGCTGCCCGAGCCGACCGCCCACTCGGCGGCGCTCACCGCTCTCGCGTACGCGATCCATGCCTCGTTCGGGCTGCAGCGGGCCCGGGTGCGGGGCATCGCGCTGCGGATGGAGGGGCTCGCGCCCGCGGAGGGGGCCGCGCATCAGCTGACCTTCGATCCCGCGGACGAGAAGGCCCGCCGGATCGAAGCGGTGGCGGACCGGGCGCGGGAGAAGTTCGGCCCGGGGGCGATCGTGCCGGGCTCGCTGGCGGCCTGACATTCGCCCCGTACTCCAGGTGGCGTACTCCTTATTGACGAGGAGTCACTTTTTACCGGCACGTAACTTCCCAGTCGAGGCTACCCGTGCGTAGCTTGGCTGGAAGCAGAGCATCCCCACTTGTGGTCCGGGCCGCAGGGCTTACTGCCGTCGTTCGACACAGATTTCCCTTGAGCCGCAAGGAGATCGCACGATGCTGCCCTGGAAACACGCGCTCAGAGCCCTCTCGGTCCTGCTGCTGACCGCCGCCGCCACCCTCGCCCCCACGGCTTCCGCCCAGGCCGACACCGCCCCCAGCCGGGGCTGGAACGACTTCTCCTGCAAGCCCTCCGCCGCCCACCCGCGCCCGGTCGTCCTCGTCCACGGCACCTTCGGCAACTCCGTGGACAACTGGCTGGCCCTCGCGCCCTACCTGGTCAACCGTGGCTACTGCGTCTTCTCGCTCGACTACGGCCAGCTGCCGAGCGTGCCCTTCTTCCACGGACTCGGCCCGGTCGACAAGTCGGCCGAGCAGCTCGACGCCTACGTGGACAAGGTCCTCGCCGCCACCGGGGCGGCCGAGGCCGACCTCGTCGGGCACTCGCAGGGCGGCATGATGCCCCGCTACTACCTGAAGTTCCTCGGCGGGGCCGAGAAGGTCAACGCGCTCGTCGGGATCGCCCCCGACAACCACGGCACGACCCTCCTCGGCCTCACCAAGCTCCTGCCGTACTTCCCCGGCGTCGAGAAGTTCGTCGACGAGAAGACCCCGGGACTCGCCGACCAGGTGGCCGGCTCCCCGTTCATCACCAAGCTGAACGAGGGCGGGGACACGGTCCCGGGTGTCACGTACACGGTCATCGCGACCAAGTACGACGAGGTCGTCACCCCGTACCGCTCGGGGTTCCTCGACGGTCCGAACGTCACCAACGTCGTCATCCAGGACAAGTGCGCCCTGGACCTCTCGGAGCACGTGGCGATCGGGACGGTGGACCGGATCACGTTCCACGAGGTGACCAACGCCCTCGATCCGGCTCACGCGACCCCGACCACCTGCGCGTCCGTGATCGGCTGACGCCAGGGGGCACGGGTCAGCGGCTGTGCCGGCCCGCGGGCACCGACCTGCGGCGAACGGCCGCGAACAGCACCGACGCACCGAGCGCCAGGACGGCGGCGCCGCCGACCGCGATGTACGGGGTCGCGGCGTCGCCTCCGGTCTCGGCGAGGCTCTCGCCCGAACCGGAACCGGCGGCGGCGGGCTCGTTGGGCGCGGCCGGCTCCGAGGACGCGGGCGCGGGCGCCGTCGTGGCGGCCGGTGCGGCCGCCGTCTCCTTCGCCCCGGTGTCGGCCTTGTCGTCGCCGTGCCCGCCGTGCTCGACGGAGGACTTGTCCTCCCCGTCCTTGATCTCCTCGTCGGTCGGCGCGGACGCCGTCGGGGCCGCCGTACCGGCGCTGTCCTTCCCGAAGACGACGTCGGAGCAGGTGTAGAACGCCTCGGGGGAGTCGGAACGCTGCCAGATCGAGTAGATCAGGTGGCGGCCGGACTTGTTCGGCACGGTCCCGTCGAAGACGTAGTCGCCGTTCTCCATCCGCGGGTCGGTCACCGTCGCGAACGGCTTCGCCTCCAGGTCCGACCACTTCAGCGGCTTCGACGGGTCGTAGCCGTCCTTGGTGACGTACAGCTCGAAGGAGCCCTTGTGCGGGGCGGTCCCCTTGTAACGGAAGGTGTGCGCACCGGAGTTCAGCTTGCCGGCCGGCCAGTCACCGCGGGCCAGGTCGAGCCCCCGGTACTTGTCGTTGCCGGCGCTGCACAGCTTGCCGTCCGGGATCAGCTCGCGGTGCTTCCCCGCGGCGTTGGCGATGTTCACCGCGTTCCAGTCGTAGAACGCCTGCGTCCCGCTCGCCGCCACCGCCGCCTTGCACGCCGCCGACTTCGGGCTCTCCGGCCCCTCCGCGTAACAGGCCGAGACCCGGCTCACCGGATCCGTCATCGACCCGTGCGCGACGGCCGGCGCGGCGGCCAGCCCGGCGAGCGCGAGCGGCGCGATTCCGAGAGTGAGAACGGTGGCGGCCGTACGGCGAACAGTCATGGTGGGCAACTCCTTCGAGGGGGGATGCGTGGGGTTGCCCTGCAAGCTAGCCGCCGGAAGCCGCGAAAAAGCCGGTGGAGAGGGGGAGACGGCGATCCTTAGGATGCCTTTAAGGCGGAGGTAAGAGGTGCCTGAGGAACAGGCCCCGAAGCCGCCGACGGCCTGGACGCCACCGACTTCCGGCAGGGCCGCTGGACATCGCGGATCGCCGGATTCGTCGTCGAACCGGCCCTGGGACGGGGGCGCCCTACCCCAGCCGCCGGTAGCGCCGCTCCGGGCGCCCCGTCCCGCCGTACCGCAGTGTGATCTCCGCGCGGCCCGTCTCCGCGAAGTACTCCAGATAGCGCCGGGCGCTCACCCGGGACAGGGAGCCCGCCTCCGCGCACTCCGTCGCCGACAGGCCCTCCGGGTGCGCCCGCAGGATGCCGTCCACCAGCTCCGCCGTGGGCGCGGCGAGGCCCTTCGGGAGTTCGCGCGAGCCCGGCGGGCGGGTGCCGAAGATCTGGTCCACGTCCTCCTGGCGGGCCTCGTCCAAGGTGTCCAGGCGCGTGCGCAGTGAGGCCACGTGCCGCAGCTGCTCCTGCAGGGCGGCCTGGTTGAAGGGCTTGATCAGATAGTGCAGCGCCCCCGCCCGGAGTGCCGAGCGGATCATGCCGGCGTCCCGCGCCGCCGTGATGAACAGGGCGTCGACGGCGAGACCGGTCCCGCGCAGCTCGCGCAGCACGCTGATCCCGTCCATGTCGGGCAGGAAGATGTCGAGCAGCACCAGATCCGGGCGCAGCCGGTCTGCCAGGCGCAGCGCCTCCGCGCCGCTGTGCGCGACCCCGACGACGGAGAAACCGTCCACAGTCGACACATAACGGCTGTGCAGCTTGGCGACCATGAAGTCGTCGTCCACCACCAGCACCTTTGTCACGTCGACACGCTAGGTCGCGACCACAAGGACCACAACGTCCGTTGATTGCGGAAGAGAGACAGCTTCTTAACGCGCAGGCAACATGTGGGCCACTTCACATCATCCCTATCGAGAGGCGGCACACGTGCGTCTGCGCACCCCCCTCGCCCTGCTCGGGGCCGCGCTGCTGGTGTTGGTGGGGCCGCCCCTGCTCTCCACCGGCAGCGGCTCCGACACCGGCACACAGATACCGGGACTGCGGTTCATGGTCCCCAACACACCCGGCGGCGGGTACGACATCACCGCCCGCACCGCGGCCAAGAACGCCGAGGACGCCGGTCTCACCACCGACATCGAGGTCTTCAACCTGCCCGGCGCCGGCGGCACCGTCGGCCTGACCCGGCTCGTCGGCGAGCACGGCAACGGCCGGGTCGCGATGTCCATGGGTCTCGGCGTCGTCGGAGCGGTCCACACCAACAAGACCCCGAAGACCCTCGCCGACACCACCCCGATCGCCCGGCTCACCATGGAGCAGGACATCGTCGTGGTCGGCAAGAACTCCCCGTACAAGACCATCCAGGACCTGCTCGCCGCCTGGAAGAAGGACCCCGGCAAGCTGCCCGTCGGCGGCGGCTCCTCGCCCGGCGGACCCGACCACCTCGCCCCCATGCTGATGGCCCAGGCCGCCGGCATCGCGCCGAAGAGCGTCAACTACATCCCCTTCGACGGCGGCGGCGAACTCCTCGCCTCCATCCTCGGCAACAAGGTCGCCTTCGGCGTCTCGGGCGTCGGCGAGTACCTCGACCAGATCAACTCCGGTGAGCTGCGGCTCCTCGCCGTCACCGGCGCCGAGCGGGTCCCCGGCCTGGACGCCCCCACCCTGCGCGAGGCCGGACTCCACACCGAGTTCATCAACTGGCGCGGGATCGTCGCCCCGCCCGGCCTCTCCGACGCCGAGCGCGAGAAGCTCGTCGGCCTGGTGACGAAGCTGCACGACTCCCCGCAGTGGCGCGAGTCGCTGAAGAAGAACAACTGGAACGACGCCTTCCTGCCCGGCGAGGAGTTCGGCGCCTTCCTCACCGAGCAGGACAAGCGGGTCGGCTCGGTTCTGAAGGAGCTGGGACTGTGACGACCACGACCACGACCACGACCACACCGACAGCGAAGAAGTCATGGCTGCGGGAGCACTCCGAACTCGGGGTCAGCGCCCTGCTGCTCCTCATCGGTGTCCTCGTCCTCACCGACGCCCTCACCATGACCGTCGACATCGCCCAGCGCGGCCCCGTCGGCCCCAAGACCGTCCCGGTCGTCGTCGGCGCAGGTCTCCTCGTCGTCGCCGTCCTTCTCGCGATCGACGTCCTGCGCGGCGGCCGCGGCGAGTCCGAGGGCGGCGAGGACATCGACCTCTCCGAACCGAGCGACTGGCGCACGGTCCTGCTCCTCGCCGGAGTCTTCCTCGCCTTCGCCGTCCTCATCGGACCGGTCGGCTTCCCCGTCGCCGGAGCCCTGCTCTTCTGGGGCGCGGCCTACGCCCTCGGCAGCCGCCACCTCCACCGCGATCCGCTGATCGCCGCCGGACTCTCCCTCCTCACCTATGTCGTCTTCAACAACCTGCTCGGAGTTCCGCTGCCCGGCGGCCCGCTGATGGGAGTGCTCTGACCATGGACTCACTGAACTCCCTGATCGACGGTTTCGGCACCGCCCTGACCCCGATGAACCTGCTCTGGGCGGCCATCGGCGTGCTCCTCGGCACCGCCATCGGCGTTCTGCCCGGCATCGGTCCCGCCATGGCGGTCGCGCTGCTGCTGCCGGTGACGTACGGACTCGAACCGACCGGCGCCTTCATCATGTTCGCCGGTATCTACTACGGAGCCATGTTCGGCGGCTCCACCACCTCGATCCTGCTCAACACCCCCGGTGAGAGCGCGGCCGTCGTCGCCGCCATGGAGGGCAACCCCATGGCCAAGGCCGGCCGCGGCGCACAGGCGCTCGCGGCCGCCGCCATCGGCCACTTCGCCGGCGGCATGATCGGCACGCTCCTGCTCGTCGCGCTCGCCCCGACCGTCGCCGCGCTCGCCGTCGACATCGGCGCGCCCGACTACTTCGCCATCATGGTCCTCGCGTTCATCGCGGTGACCTCCGTCCTCGGCTCCTCCCGCATCCGCGGGCTCGCCTCACTCCTCATCGGCCTCACCCTCGGCCTGGTCGGCCTCGACCAGATGACCGGCCAGCAGCGCCTCACCTTCGGCTCGCTCCAGCTCGCCGACGGCATCGACGTCGTGATCGTCGCGGTCGGCCTCTTCGCCATCGGCGAGGCCCTGTGGGTCGCCGCCCATCTGCGCCGGAGCGCCGGCGAGGCCATCCCGGTCGGACGTCCGTGGCTGGGCAAGGACGACGTGCGGCGCACCTGGAAGTCCTGGCTGCGCGGCCCCGTCATCGGCTTCCCGTTCGGCGCGATCCCGGCCGGCGGCGCGGAGATCCCGACCTTCCTGTCGTACGTCACCGAGAAGCGGCTCTCCAAGCACAAGGACCAGTTCGGCAAGGGCGCCATCGAAGGCGTCGCCGGACCCGAGTCCGCCGCCTCCGCCTCCGCCGCCGGCACGCTCGTCTCCATGCTCACCCTGGGCCTGCCGACGACGGCCGTCGCCGCCGTCATGCTCGCGGCCTTCCAGCAGTACGGCATCCAGCCCGGGCCGCTGCTCTTCGAACGCGAACCCGACCTGGTCTGGGGCCTGATCGCCTCGCTCTTCGTCGGCATGGTCCTGCTGCTCGCGCTCAACCTGCCGCTCGCCCCGGTCTGGGCCAAGCTTCTGCGCATCCCGCGCCCGTACCTCTACGCCGGCATCCTCTTCTTCGCCGCCGTCGGCGCGTACGCGGTGGGCGGCGAGGCGCTGGACCTGATCCTCCTGCTGATCATCGGCCTGATCGGCTTCGGTATGCGCCGCTACGGCCTCCCGGTGCTGCCCGCCGTCATCGGCGTCATCCTCGGCCCGGCCGCCGAACAGCAGCTGCGCCGCGCCCTGCAGATCAGCGACGGCTCGCTGGCCGGCCTGGTGAACACGCCCTTCTCGGTGACGGTCTACACCGTGATCGCGATCCTGCTGGCCTGGCCGCTGCTTAAGAAGGTGATCGTCCGCCGTCGTAACGTGTCGGCATGACACAGGACATCCGCCCCCTACGCCCTGCGGCGTGGGGGGACCCCCTCGCCCTGACCCCCGACGTCCTCCGGGTGAAGGCCGTGACCGACGCGGCCTACCACCACTACATCGAACGGATCGGTCTCGTGCCGGCCCCGATGGAGGCGGACCACGCGGCGGACGTGGCCGCGGGGAGGGTGTTCGTCGCCGGCGACCCGGTGGTCGGCCTCGTGGTCCTCAGGACCGAGGCCGACCACCTCTATCTCGACAACATCGCCGTGCACCCCGACGCCCAGGGCACGGGGCTCGGCCGCCGCCTGCTGGCCTTCGTGGAATCCCGCGCACGCGAGCTCGGTCTCCCCGAGGTCCGGCTGCTCACCAACGCGATGATGTGGGAGAACCAGAAGCTGTACGAGCGCTACGGCTACGAGGTCGTCGAGCGGCGGATGGACGGACCGTACGACCGTATTCATTACCGCAAGCTTCTCAACTCGCCGCCGATAGGGTGAGTTTCGGACAGTCGGCGGCTTGATCCGATATCCCTTGCGGACGACACCACCCCCCACCGCCCGAAGGGACATCCCCGATGCGACTCCGTCTCGCCCTCGCCGCCGGCACCCTCCTGGTCGCCGCCACCGCGACCGCCGCCCACGCCGGCCCCGGCGACCAGCTCTCCGTCGACAGCTACGGAACCGTCGCCGCCGACGGCACGGTCACCGTCTCCGGCACCTACCGCTGCCTGGACGACAGCTCCGGCCCGGTCTTCGTGAGCAGCACGCTCGTCCAGGAGGAGCACTCCGCCGGGATCGGCGGCACCCGGGCCGTCTGCGACGGCCGGGAGCGCACCTGGTCCAACGCGGGCGTCGTGAAGGAGCCGCACTACCGCGCGGGCACCGCACGGGTGAAGGCCACCCTCATGCAGCTCACGAACACCGGGCCGATGGGTCTGCCGATGCCCGGCTTCCTCGCCATGGAGGAGTCGGACGTCACGCTGCGCTGAGCAGCGTGGCCAGCCCCTCCCTGCCGTACACCTCGAGCTCGTCGAGGGCCGCGACCGCGCAGGCCGCCGCCTCCGGGTCGGAGGCGGCCAGGCCGCTCGCCTCGAACTCGTCCTCGTCGAGCCGCAGCACCTCGCTGCCGTCCGCCGACACCCACAGATCCAGGTCCAGATCCTCGACCACGACCTCCGCGCCGTCGATCGCGGCCGGCCGCGTGACATCGCAGTACCAGCCCTTGAGCGTCCCGTCGGCGGAACGGACCTCCTTCACCGCGTACCAGCGGTCGCGCCAGTAGTGCTCGACGAACACATCACCCGACTCGAACCGTACGAAGCCGAAGTCCCGTACGCCCTCGGCCGCCCACGGAGCGCGGACCGACAGCCGCGTGCCGTCGTCGGCGACGACCTCGGCGGGGTAGCGGATCTTCGTGCGCCCCGCCTTCATGAGCACGACCTCAACCGAGCGTGCGGGCATGACGTACCTCCGTCGCGCAGATCTCGTATCCGAACCACTTGTTGATCGCCAACATCGGTTCGTTGCCGGCGTCGTTGCCGGTGAACGCCTCCGTGCAGCCGGCCGCGCGGGCCCGGTGCAGGGAGTGGGTCTTCGCGAGCTTGGCGAGACCGCGTCCGCGGAAGGCCGGGTCGGTGCCGGTCATCCCGGAGTTGTAGCGTCCCAGGCCGTCGGTCTGGGCGGCGGTGAACGCGGCGGGCCGGCCGTCGACGACCGCGACGGTGGTCAGTTCGCGGTCGAACAGCGGGTGGTTCCACGTGGTCGCCAGCCAGTGCTCGTAGTCCGTCAGCCGGGTGCCGACGTCGCCGGGCTCGTCGGCCGTGGTCAGCGCGTCGAGCACGAACAGCGGACGGGGATCGGCGCCGAACTCGGCGGCGCTCCGCAGCTCGACACCGGTCGGGGCCTCCGGGAGCGGCGGCAGCTCGGCGGAGGTGAGGTCGAGACGGAGGAAGTGCGCGGAGCGGCGCGCGGCGTACCCGTGGCGCTCGGCGAAGGCACGGAACGCCGGCTCGTCGAGCACCCAGCTGTAGAGGGTGGTCGCCCCGTGGTGTGCGAGGTGCTCCTCGGAGGCCCGCACCAGCAGTGTGCCGGCACCGAGCCCGCGCTTCTCCGGGTCGACGTAGACGTTGACCGATCCGACACCGGCCTCGGGCGCGTCGTGCGCGATACGGAGCTGGGAGGTGCCGACGATCTCCCCGTCGATCTCGGCGACCAGCGGACGCTCGTGCGCGTCGGGATGGGAGTGGGCCCAGTCGAAGGCCACCTGGGCGGCGTTCGCCAACATGAACGGGAGCGCGGCGCGCCGGACGCGGGCGAAGCCCTCGGCGTCCTCAGGTCGCACATCACGGACGATCACAGTCATGGTCTCGCACGGTACGGGCCGAAGTGGCGCGGCCGCCTCCCATTTTCCCGGGGGTCGGAGGCAGAATCGGGCCGTGACATTGCGAATCACCGTGGACACGGACTCGTCGACCGCCCCGTACGAACAACTGCGCGCCCAGATCTCGGAGCGCGCCCGCTCAGGTGCTCTGCCGGTCGGCTACAAGCTGCCGACGGTACGCGGCCTGGCGGAGGAGCTGGGCCTCGCGGCGAACACGGTCGCCAAGGCGTACAAGTCGCTGGAGGCGGACGGGGTGATCGAGACGCGCGGCCGCCACGGCACGTTCGTGGCGGCGGCGGGCGACGCGGCGACCCGCCTGGCGGCGAGCGCGGCGGCGACCTACGCGGCCGAGGCGCGGCGCCTGGGCCTGACCCGCGAAGCCGCGGACTCGGCGGTGGCGGACGCGCTGCGGGCGACGTACGGCGGTTGATCCGCGCGCGCCGCGGCCGGAGGGCCTACAGGTACAGGCCCGCCTCGGGGGTGCGGGATTCCGGGATGCCCGCCGGGGACGTGCCGCGGCGCAAGGCGAACAGCTCCGCCAGCGTCGCGCCGTCACGGCCCACCCCCTCCTCCGTGCCCAGCCACCCCACCGCCTCGTTCCGCGTCAGCCCGCCCACCTCGATCCGCGCCAGGCACCGGCCGGGCCGGACCACCGCCGGGTGCAGCCGCTCCAGGTCCTCGTTGGTCGTGACGCCGACGAGGACGTTGCGGCCCTGGCCGAGCAGCCCGTCCGTCAGGTTCAGGAGCCGGGACAGCGCCTGCCCCGCCGTGTGCTTCGCCTCGCCCCGGATCAGCTCGTCGCAGTCCTCCAGGAGCAGCAGCCGCCACCGCCCCTTCGCCGTGCCCTCGTCCTCGCCGATCGCGATGTCCATCAGATACCCGACGTCGTTGAAGAGCCGCTCCGGGTCCAGGACGCAGTCCACCTGGCACCAGTCCCGCCACGACCGGGCGAGTGTGCGCAGCGCGGACGTCTTGCCCGTCCCCGGCGGCCCGTGGAGCAGCAGCAGCCGCCCCGCGATGTCGTCCGGCGTGACCTTCATCAGCCGGTCCATCGCGTCGGCGACCGGCGCCGTGTAGTTGGGCCGGATCTCCTCCCACGTCCCCGCGCTGATCTGACGGGTCGTACGGTGCGGGCCGCGCCGCGGCGACACGTACCAGAAACCCATGGTCACGTTCTCGGGCTGCGGCTCGGGGTCGTCCTTCGCCCCGTCCGTCGCCTCCTTGAGGATCTTCTCCGCCAGCTCCGCCCCGGTCGCCGTGACGGTGACGTCCGCGCCCCGGTTCCAGCGGGAGACCAGCAGGGTCCAGCCCTCGCCCTCGGCGAGCACGGCGCTGCGGTCGTCGTCCTTGGCCGCGCGCAGCACCTTCGCGCCGGACGGAAGAAGCGTCGCGGCGGGCTTCACCCGGTCCAGGGTGGTGCTGTGCGAGTGCGGCTGCTCGCCGGTCGCGAAGCGGCCGAGGAACAGCGCGTCGACGACGTCGGCGGGCGAGTCGCTGTCGTCGACGGTGAGCCGCATCGGCAGTGCCTGCTGCGGCTCGGACGGCGAGGGCCCCTCGGATGGCGTGGCTGACATGGCGACCATGATCCGGCAATCGGGCATTCCGTGCACGGTGTTTTGAACGGGACGATCCCGCGGGTCGCGGTGGTGGCGGCCACCGCGACCCGCGGGATCAGAGCCCGTACCGGCCGACCGCCCGCAGAGCCCCCCGAGCCCGGCGCACCACCGCGTACCCCTTGGTCAGCACCCGGTCCGCGGCGAAGGTGCGCCCGATCGCCCGGCCCTCCACGAGCCGTTCGAACTCCTCGATGCCGGTGGACCGCCGCACGGTCACCCGCTCCAGGGCGTACGGCCCCTGGCTGCGCCGCGCCGTCGCGTTGCCGACGGCGAGGGCCTGGGCGTACCCGGCCGCCCGGACCGTCCGCCGGACGCGCCGGTCGGAGTAGCCGTACGGGTACGCGAAGGACACCGGCGCCCGGCCCAGTTCCTCCCGGAGGATCTCCCTGCACCGCAGGGTCTCGTACCAGAGCCGCCGGTCGTCGACCTGGTCGAGCTGCGGATGGGTGTGGGTGTGCCCGCCGATCTCCGTACCGGATTCGGTCAGTTCGCGCACCTGCTCCCAGTCGAGCATGGTGTCCAGGGCCCCGCCCTCGTCGTACGCACCGCGCAGCCAGCCCGTGGAGACGAAGAGCGTCGAGGAGAAGCCGTGCTTGGTCAGCACCGGCAGCGCGTGCCGGTGCACCCCCTCGTATCCGTCGTCGAAGGTGATCAGGACCGGGCGCGCGGGCAGGGGCCCGCCCGTGCGCCAGGCCGTGGCCAGTTCGGCGGTGGTGAGCGGGGTGAGGCCGCGGTCGGCCACCACCGCCATCTGTTCGGCGAACGCCTCGGGCGTGACGGAGAGCCGGTGGGTGGCCGGGGCCGGCCGCCGGTCGACCGCGTGATACATCAGGATCGGTACGGGTGCGGTCACGCGGCCACCTCCGGAGCGGCCGCCGTCCCCGCCGTCGCCTGCGTGGTTGTCGGCGTCTCTGCCGGCGTCCTTGTCGGCGTGGCCTCCGACCAGGAGGGGATCGGGCCCGACGAGAACGTCGCCCCGCCCCCGCGCGCCTGCCACGCGCCCCGCACCAAGCCCGCGGCCGCCACCGCCACGCCCGTCACGATCGCGCCCGCCCGGCCCGCGCCGCCGGGGCGACCGAGCAGGGCGTCGCGCAGTCCGCGTGCCACACCGACCGGCAACACCCGGGTGGTGTAACGCCGTTCGGCCTCCAGACCCTCGCCGGCCCCGACGCTCCGGGACACCAGCGCCTTGGAGAGCCCCTCGGCGTACGTCCGGCTGCGGAAGTAGCCGAACCGCTCGCGGGCGGCCGGAACCTTGTGGTGGATGACGGACCGGTCGTCGATCAGCAGCACCGCCTCGGGGAGCGCCTGGGAGAGCCGAATGCACAGCTCCGTCTCCTCGCAGCCGAGCGGCCGCTTGTCGCCGTCCCGCCCGATGCCGGTGGCGAAGCCGCCCGCCACGTCGAAGGCCGTACGCCGGAAGGAGGCGTTGCCCCCCAGCACATTGCGTACCCGGACCCGCCCCGGCGGCAGGCCGCGGTACGTACAGCCGACGACCCAGTCGAACTCCTCGGGGAACCAGACCGGCCGCCGGCCCGACGCCCAGGAGGGCAGGGTCCGGCCGCCGACGGCCATCACGCCCGGGTCGTCGTAGCCCTCGGCGAAGTACCGCAGCCAGTCGCGCTCGGCCACGGCGTCGTCGTCGAGGAAGGCCACGAACTCGCCGCGTGACGCGGCGATTCCGGTGTTGCGGCCGGAGGAGAGGCCGCGGGGGCCCGCGTTGGCGAGCACCCGCACCTCCTCACGTACCGCCTCGTCCTGGAACTCCTCGGCCAGCCGGGCGAGGAGCCGCTCGTTGTGGTCGACCACGAGCAGGATCTCCAGCGCCGGATGCGACTGCGTCCGTACGGAGTCGACCGCCGCGAGGATGTCCTCCCAGCGCTCCTCCGTGTAGACGCAGATCACGACCGAGAACCGGCGGTCGCTCAAGACGCCTCTCCTCGGGGGATGTTGACGGAGAAGGCGGTGGGTCGGCGGCGCGCCGCACGTCTCACGCCCTTCTCCTTGAGGATGACCTTCAGCACCCGGATGCCGTCGCGGACGGCGTTGAGGTTGCTGACGCCGTGGATGCGCAGGTACTCGTGGCTCGGCACCTCCTGGACCTTCAGGCCGGCCTTGACGACCCGGATGTTGATCAGGGTCTCGATCTCGAAGCCGGTGCAGTCCAGGGTGACCTCGTCGAGGCAGCGGCGCCAGAAGGCGTTGTAGCCGTAGCAGAGATCGGTGTAGCGGGCGCCGAACTTCCGGTTGACCAGGGCGCACAGCGCCCAGTTGCCGAGCCGGCGGATCGGCGTCATGTCGTCCGTGCCGCCGCCGTTGGCGAAGCGGGATCCCTTGGCGAAGTCGGCGCCGCCGACCAGGGCGGAGACGTAGGAGACGATCTCCTGGCCGTCGGCCGAGCCGTCCGCGTCGACCATCACGATGATGTCGCCGGTGCAGGCGGCGAATCCGCTGATGAGGGCGTCGCCCTTGCCTTTGCCGACCTGCTTGACCACCTTGACGTCGGGCCACAGTTCGCGGGCGACACGGACGGTGTCGTCGGTGGAGTTTCCGTCGACGAGAACGACTTCGTGGATCCAGTCCGGAAGCGTCTTGAAGACGTAAGGAAGATTTTCCGCTTCGTTCATCGCGGGGATGACCACACTCACCGGCGGAGTGATCGCCAAATGCGAGGTGATCGCCTTGTATTGAGCGGCTATCAGGCTCTGGTCCGCGGTTTCGTGGCCGGTGACGGCCGGGCGCAGGAATGAGCTCATGACTGGTGTTTCCCTCTCGTCCGGTGGACCGCCCGCCCCCGGGCTGTCCGGTGGTCTGTCCGGTTCGAAAGGGGGGTACTCACCCCGTCCGCGCGGCAGCAATCGCCGCAGGGCATGGGTGAGTTGGCATCTCAAGCCGCGCGGCACGCGACTCGGCGACACGCATGCGAACGCCGAGCACAGCACCCCCCTACCGCGCCCCGCTCCGGGACCATCGCGACGCTAGAGCCCTCCCCTGAGCCGCTTTGCATGATGGACCGATGCGGGTGAGATGTACGACGGTATTGATGAATGCGACTGTATGGCAAGTCCTGGATCGGCGACTCCCCTTTCTGCTAATTGGCGAGCCTTCTGCGGTCGGATACGGAACCGTCCCGATCGGATTTTCACAATCCGTTTGTCGGGAGTTGCCTTTGGGGTCAGATGAAACTCCTGGTAATTCCCGTGCGAATTAATTTCGATCGCATGATCCATCAGCTGGCTTGATTTCGACGGTCGCTGACGGTGTGTCGGCACCTTCTCGCCAAATCTTCTTGGCATGGACACTTCCAGCAGGGCCGATGCGCTGCTACTACCAAGTAACGCAGAGATCCTGCTACAGGGAGGTTCCATGAAACTGTCCCGATTCGCGGCTTTCTCGTCCTCGCTCCTGCTCGGCTCCGTCCTCGCCCTCACCGGGGCGGGAGCCGCGCAGGCCGCCGAAACCGCCGCCCTCGACTACGTGGCGCTGGGTGACTCGTACTCCTCGGGTGTGGGTGCGGGGAGTTACGACGGCGCCAGCGGCGACTGCAAGCGCTCCACCAAGGCCTTCCCCGTCCTCTGGAAGAACGCGAACTCACCCTCGTCGTTCGCTTTCACGGCGTGCTCGGGCGCCCGAACGGGTGATGTCACGAGCGGTCAGCTCGGACCCCTCTCCACCGCCACCGACCTGGTGTCCATCACCATCGGCGGCAACGACGCCGGCTTCGCGGACGTCATGACCACCTGCGTACTCCAGTCGGAAGCCACCTGTATCAACCGAGTGAATCAGGCCAAGGCCTACGTCGACACCACGCTGCCCGGCAAGCTCGACGCGGTGTATTCGGCCATCAGAGCCAAGGCTCCGAACGCCCGTGTCGTCGTCCTCGGATACCCCCGCTTCTACAAGCTCGGCGGCAGCTGTGTCGCCGGCCTGAGCGAGAACGAGCGTCGCGCCATCAACGACGGATCCGACTACCTCAACGCCGCCACCGCCAAGCGCGCGGCCGACCACGGCTACACCTTCGCGAGCGTCGTCCCGGCCTTCACCGGACACGAGATCTGCTCGGGCTCGTCCTGGCTGCACAGTGTCAACTGGCTCAACATCGGCGAGTCCTACCACCCCACCGCCGGCGGACAGTCCGGCGGCTACCTGCCCACCTTCAACTCTGCGGCGTAGCCGACCCGCTCGGGGAGGTGGCCCCGTCCGTCGGGGTCGCCTGCTCGCAGGTCAGCGAGAACGCCACCCAGTTCGAGCGCGCCTCGACCGGGGCGCGCACCTCCAACCGGATCCGGTCGCGACGCGTGTCGTCCGCCCGGTACGTCAGTTCGGTGTGCTCGACCCTCTTCTCCCGCGGGCCGTCCGCACGGAACTCCAGCGTCTGCCAGTCCGCCGCCGAGCTCTCGCCGCTCTCCGTCACCCAGCGGTACTCCACCGAGACGGGCGTACGCCCCACGGTGACCGCCGCGGCGAAGGAGGGAGCCGAGGACTCCGGCGGCGGACAGGGCCCGCTGTAACTGCCGCGCAGGGCCCGCGCGTGCACCAGGACCTTCTGCGCGGGCGGCGGTGTGGTGTGCGTCGCGGGAGGGCTTGTCGTCGTGGCGGTGGTGGCGGGTGTCGTCGACGGAGTGTTCGTCGCCGGCGCGCTCGTGGCCGGCGCGCTGCTCGTGGGCCCGCCGCCCGGTCCCCTGTCGCCGTCCTGGTTCCGCAGCAACGCGTACGTCAGTCCGCCCACCGCAAGCAGCAGGAGGGCGATCCCGGCGGCGAGCACGGTGCCGGCCCGGCCCCGGCGGTCCTCGGGCCGCGGGCTCCCGGGCGGCGGGGTCTGCGGGAGCGGGGCGTGGGGGAGGGGCATCGGGGGAGTGGGCTCGGTGGTCACGGTCGCGCGCTCGGGTCCGTGCGGCTCGGCATGCACCGGCCCCGACCGCGGCGTCCCGCCCGCGCCCACGAGTCTCAACTGCCGCTCCGCCTCGGCCGCCGAAATCCGCTCCTGCGGCTCCTTGCGCAGCAGCCCTTCGAGCACGGGAGTCAGTGGCCCGGCCCTGCGGGGCGGCGGAAGCTCCTCGTCCACCACGGCCCGCAGGGTGCTCAGCGGAGTGTCCTGACGGAAGGGCGAGCTGCCCTCCACCGCCGCGTAGAGGAGCACGCCGAGCGACCACAGGTCCGACGCGGGTCCCGGCGTGCGACCCAACGCCCGCTCCGGGGCGAGGAATTCGGGTGAACCGACCAGCTCGCCGGTCATCGTGAGGTTGGAGGTCCCCTCCACCGCCGCGATGCCGAAGTCGGTCAGGACGACCCGCCCGTCGTTGGCGAGCAGCACATTGCCCGGCTTCACGTCCCGGTGCAGCACCCCCGCCTCGTGCGCGGCGCGCAGCGCGGCCAGCACCTCGGCGCCGATGAGCGCGGCGCGCTGCGGCGGCATCGGGCCCTCCGCGTCCAGGACGTCCGAGAGGGTGAGCCCGCGGATCAGCTCCATGACGATCCAGGGCCGGTCGTCCTCGGTGGCCACGTCGTACACCGTCACCACGTTGCGGTGCGAGATCCGGGCGGCCGCCCATGCCTCCCGCTCCAGGCGTGCGTAGAGCCGGCGCTCGTCCTCACCGGCGATCCCCGCCGGGGCGCGGACCTCCTTGACGGCGACCTCGCGGCCCAGGACCTCGTCCCTGGCCCGCCAGACGGTGCCCATGCCGCCCTGGCCCAGGACGTCGAGGAGTCGGTACCGCCCCGCGATCACGGTCATGGCGCGTCCCCATTTCTCGTCCACCGGTGGAGCATTCCTGCCCCCGACCCGGGCACTTCGAACACCTCCCCGCGAGCCCGCGGTGATCTTGGTGTCGCAGATCACACACCGTCAGATGTCCACGACTGTCGACCTTGTGTGCAGGATGGTTCGTGACGGTTCGCCAGGTGTTCGAGCGCTGTCCAACTCACCCTGGAATCAGATGGATTCGGACAGTAGCCGTCAACCCCCGTACGAGTGCGGTGAATCCTGCCGCCGGGATACACGGGTGTCACAGCGGAGCGATAGGGTTAGCCTGCCCGGGCCGGGTGCCCTCGTTAGGGTGGGGAGTGACATGGAACAGATAGCAATGCGCAGCAGGCCGCGAGTGCCTGCCATCACGTGCGGGAGCAGTGCGACCAGTTCGCGGCTCGACCGTCATCTCGCGGTGCTCGGCGGCCCCGTCGTGCCGCAGCGCGAGGCGGCCGAGGCGACGCTTCTGATGCGGGAGCTGACATCGCGCGACGTCGCGCACAGCCGCCGCAGCAAGAGCGCACGCGTCTCGCTCTTCGCCCCCCTGCGCCGCCTGCGCCGCTCCCTCTTCGGCAGTAGGGGCTAGTCGCCCACCGGGAAGGGTTGTGGGCCATACGTTCCGCAGGGCTGGGGATCCCCCCAGGCGAAGCCCTGGGGGAGGGTGGGCACAACCCCGACGACGGCGCTCAGGCGTCCCCGCTCACGCCGTGGCCCGTCAGGCCACGACAGTGTCCACCCGTAGCGTCTCCAGCTCCGCCGGCCCCACCCCGAGTTCCGTGAGCACCGCATCCGTGTCCTCCCCCAACGCCGGGATGCGCCCCATCCGTGCTTCGGGCCCGTCCGGGAACGTGACCGGCGGCAGCAGCGTGCGCAGTGGTCCCGTCGGCGAGTCGACGAACCGCCACCGGTCCCGCGCCGTCAGCTGCGGATGCTCCGCCAGATCCGCGACCGTGTTCAGCCGCGCGCACGCCACCCCCGCCGCGTCCAGCCGTGCCAGCGCCTCCGCCGCCGTCAGCGGCGCCAGCGCGTCGGCCACCACCGCGTCCGTCTTCGCCCGCCCGGCCACCCGGGCCGTGTTCGTGGCGAAGGCCGGGTCGTCCGCCAGGTCCGGCCGGTCCAGGACCTGTTCGGCGAGCCGCCGCCACTCGCGGTCGTTCTGGACCGACAGCAGTACCAGGCTTCCGTCGGCGGTCGGATAGGCGTCGTACGGCGCGATGACGGCGTGCGCCAGGCCTGTGCGCGCCGGGGAAGTGCCCCCGTGCATCCCGTGGTGCAGCGGATGCCCCATCCACTCGGCCAGCGAGTCGAGCAGCGACACCTCCACCGGCCCGCCCCGCCCGGTCGTCCCTCGCCGCACCAGCGCGGCGAGGACGCCCGTGTACGCGTACATCCCCGCCGCGATGTCGGCGGCGGGGATCCCCGACTTGACCGGTTGCTCCTCCGTCCCGGTCACCGACACCAGACCGGCCTCGCACTGCACGAGCATGTCGTAGGCCCGCTTGTGCGCGTACGGCCCGCCGGGCCCGTACCCCGAGACGTCCACCGCGATCAGTCGCGGATGCGCGGCGCAGAGCGTGGCCGCGTCCAGGCCGAGGCGGGCCGCCGCGCCCTGGGCCAGGTTCTGGACGAAGACGTCGGCGCCGGCCACCAGCCGCCGCACCAGGTCGAGCCCCCGCCCGTCCTTGAGATCGACGGCCACCGACTCCTTGCCGCGGTTGCACCACACGAAGTGCGAGGCCAGGCCCCGCGCCGCCGTGTCGTACCCGCGCGCGAAGTCACCGCCGTCCGGGCGCTCGATCTTGATGACGCGGGCGCCCAGATCGGCGAGCTGGCGGGTGGCGAAGGGGGCGGCGACGGCCTGTTCGACGGCGATGACCGTGATCCCCTCCAGGGGGAGTGGCTGAGTGCTCATGACAGCCCTGCCTACCCTGCGGGCGGCGCCTTGTCACCGTCGCCCTCGTCACCCGCGCGTGTAGCGCCGCACGGCGAGCGGGGCGAAGACCGCGATGAGTACCAGCGACCAGAGCAGCGCCCCGGCCACCGGGTGCGCCACCGGCCAGGCGGCGTCCGCCGGCACGGTCGCGTTGCCGAAGAGCTCCCGTACGGCCGTCGTGACCGCCGAGATCGGGTTCCACTCGGCGACCGTCCGCAGCCAGGGGGCCATGTTCTCGGTCGGGATGTACGCGTTGGAGAGCAGCGGCAGCATGAACGTGGCGCTGCCCAGCTGGCCGGCCGCCTCCTCGCTCTGCGAGGCGAGACCGAGCAGGATGCCCACCCAGGTCATGGCGAAGCGGAAGAGCAGCAGCAGCCCGAAGGCGCCCAGCGCCTCCGCGGCCGTCCCCTCGATCCGCCAGCCCATGGCGAGCCCGACCAGGATCATCGGGACCATGCCGACCGCGCTCGTCACCAGGTCGGCGAGCGCCTGCCCCATCGGAACGGCGGACCGGCTGATCGGCATGGTCCGGAAGCGGTCCATCACGCCCCGGTGCGAGTCCTGGGCGGCCTGGAACATCCCCGTCATCAGCCCGCCCGCCGCCGTCGCCACGAGCAGACCGGGCACCAGATACGCCCGGTACTCGGCGCCCGGCATCGCGAGCGCGCTGCCGAAGACGTACCCGAAGAACAGCAGGAAGACGATCGGCATCGTCTGCGTCATGACGACGATCGCCGGGGCGTGCCGGACCTTCCGCAGATGACGGCCGAGCACTGCCCACCCGTCTCCCACCACCCTTGCAGAGGGCGCTCGGCGCGCACCTTCCCTTTCGTCATGGACGAGTGCGCTCATGCGACGAGCTCCTTGCGGTCGGTGAGGCGCAGGAACACCTCGTCGAGGGTGGGCGGACGCAGGGACGCGTCGACGATGTGGACCCCGGCCGCGTCGATCTCGCGGACGATCCGGGGGAGAGTGAGCGTGGTGTCCGTGGTCACCGCGCCGACCGTGCGCCGCTCGGCGTCCAGCGCGGGCGCGGAGCCGGTCAGCTGGTCCAGTACGGCCGCCGCGGCGTCCAGCAGCGCCGGGTCGGCGACGACCACCTCCGCCCAACTGCCGAGCATCGCCTTGAGTTCCGCCGGTGTGCCGCGGTGCGCGGCCCGGCCCTCGTCGATCAGCACGATGTCGTCGGCGAGCTGGTCGGCCTCCTCCAGGTACTGCGTGGTCAGCAGCACGGTCGTGCCCTGGGACGCCAACCCCCGTACGGCGTCCCAGATTTCGTTCCGGCTGTGCGGGTCGAGTCCGGTCGTCGGCTCGTCGAGGAAGAGGACCCGCGGCGGTACGAGCAGGCTCGCCGCGAGATCGAGTCGGCGCCGCATCCCGCCCGAGTAGGTCCGGGCGGGCCGCCCGGCCGCCTCCGTGAGTCCGAACCGGTCCAGGAGTTCGTCGGCGCGGGCGCGCGGGGCGCGCAGCAGCCTGGCGAAGAGCCGCAGGTTCTCGGCGCCGGTGAGATCCCCGTCGACCGAGGCGTACTGCCCGGTGACCGCGATCCGCTTCCGCACCCCCGCCGGGTCGCGCACCACGTCGTGGCCCGCGACCCGGGCGCTGCCGGCGTCCGGGGCGACCAGTGTGGTGAGGACCCGGACGGCGGTCGTCTTGCCCGCGCCGTTCGGGCCGAGGATGCCGCAGACCGTGCCCTCCGGGACGGCGAGATCGAGCCCGCGCAGGGCGTGGACCTCGGCATACCGCTTCTGCAGACCTTCACTAAGTACAGCGTACGTAGTAGTCATGGCCCGACCATACCCCACTACGTACGCTGTACGTAACTAGGATGGTGGGGAGGTGATGATCAATGGCGGGCCGAGCGGCCGAACCGGAAGTGATCTGGGCGCGCCCCGAGCGTGCGGGCCGTGGCCCGAAACCGGCGTACAGCAGGGCCGACATCGTGGCCGCCGCGGTGCGCCTCGCCGACGCCGACGGGATCGACGCGCTCTCGATGCGCCGGATCGCGGCCGACATCGGCTGCGGCACGATGTCGCTCTACAACTACGTCCCGCGCAAGGAGGATCTGTACGAGCTGATGGTCGATGCCGTCAGCGGCGAGTACGACCTCCCCGACCCTCCGAGCGGGGACTGGCGCGCGGACATGCTCCATGTGGCGCGCGAGGCCCGGGGCATCCTGCGCCGCCACCCCTGGGTGATCAGGCTGATGACGACCGGGTACGCCTTCGGCCCCAACGCGCTGCGCTTCCTCGAAGGATGCCTGGCCTGCCTGGACGGCCTCGACCTGCCGGGCGGCACCAAGATGGAGCTGATCGCGACGGTCAACGGCACGGTGATGACGCTCGTCGCCAACGAACTCGCCCTCGCCGAGCGGGCCCGGGGACTGCCCTGGTCCGAGGAGCAGGAGCAGGCCGTGCGCGGGGCCTATCTGATGGGGCAGCTCGTGGGCGGCGCCTACCCCAGACTGGCCGCGGTGTTCGGCGAGGCCGGCGTCGAACGCCTCGACCCCGAGGAGATCTTCGACCGGACGCTGGGGAGGGTGCTCGACTCGTTCGTCCGGGGCTAGGCCCTCGCCGGCGGGCAGCCCCTACCCGCCGGGCAGCCCCTCTCCGCCGGTAGCCCCTAGAGCAGCGCGAACTGGCCCTCCGGGCCCTCCTCCTGGTGGTCCAGTACGGAGGCGGGGCGACGGGCCGCGTCGGGTACGGGCGGCACGCCCGCCTCCCGCAGCGCGGCCCGGGTCAGCAGGGGGCCCTCGGCGAGCGCCGCGCACTCCCGGCCCCGCTCGGCGAGCAGCGCGAGAACGGTGATCAGCTCAAGGAGTTCCGAGGTCCACTCCTGCGGCCAGGCCGCCGGTCCGATCGCCTCCAGGGTGCCCGGCTCGGCCTGAGCCGTCCGGTGCGCGAACCACTGCTCCAGCATCCGTACGCCGCTGACCTGGAAATCCCACGCCTCGGGCGGCACGGGGGAGATCCGGCCCTCGTCCAGGGTGAGGGTCTCCTCCTCGGGCTCGTACGCGAGCGCGGTCGGCCGGGCCGGGATCGGCGCCCGCACATAGGGGCGCCGGCCACCGGGCAGGCGGGGCCGTTCGCCGCCGCGGGCGCCCCGCAGCTGGATCTCCGTGAGCCGCCGGCCGAGCTCCAAACCCGTGGCCCAGACGTCCGGGTCCGCCGGGAGCGGAACGCGGCATCCGGCGGGGGAGGGGCGGGCGGCCGCCACGGCCCAGGCCAGTACGTCGGGGGCGGTGACCCGGCGTCCGTACCGCTCGCTCAGCACGGGCAGCAGGCCGGGCGCGATGTTCGGCTCCTCGCCCCCGGGGCGGCGGAACAGCGGACGGATCCGGCCCGGGCGCCCGGCGGGGGAACGTCCGGCGGGCAGCGCCGCGGTCACCAGGAGGGCGGGACCGGCCGCCCCCGGCACATATCCCTGTTCCACGGCGAAGAGCTGCCGCTCGTCGGCGACCCGCCACAGCTCGGGGCGGGCGGTGTCGATGAGCCGGTGATCGGGGAGCAGCCACTGCTCGTCGAACGGGCCGTTGGCCAGCCGTACCGGCTCCGGACATGGCCCGGACTCACGGGCGAACCGGACCGTACCGGTCCGCCGGCCCGGCAGCGCGGCCACCGAACTCGACGGCGTACGCGCCCGGCTGGGCCGGAACAGCTCCTCGCGCTCGGCCCCCTCCGCCTCGATCAGCCGACTCCAGCGGGCGCGCAGCGTACGGATGTCGGGCGCCACGATCCAGGACCTGCCGAGCCGCAGCGGTGCGACGGACCACGGCATCAGCTCGTCCAGGAGGGGCGCGTCGTCCAGCGGTACGTCTTCGGTCACGCCCCGGATGCTAGCGAGCGGGCTCAGTGCGCCTCCACCGTCACGGTGAACGAGAACCGGTCGCCCCGGTAGCGGATCCGGGCCACGTCCACCACCCGGCCGTCCTCGTCGTAGGTCACGCCCGTGTAGTGGAGGATCGGCGAGAGCAGCGGCACCTCCAGGAGCGCCGCCGTCTCCGGGTCGGCGAGCCGGGCCTCGACGGTGTCCGTGATCCGGCTGATGCGGACCCCGATCACGTCCCGCAGCACCTTCGTCATCGGCCAGCGCTCCAGATCGGCCGGGTCGAGGCCGGCCGCGATCTCCGGGCGCACCGCGTTCTGCGCCCAGTTGGTCGGCTCGCCGCTCTCCCCGTCGCGCCGCAGTCGCCGGTACGCGACCACCTCCGACACATCGGGGAAGTACTCGGCCAGCTCGCCCGGCACCGGCTCGGTGCCGTGGCCGAGGACGGTGGTCCGCTCGCCGGACTGCTGGGCCACGATCGCGTCGATCGAGCCGAGCAGCCGGCGCGGGGTGGACCGCCGGGCGCCCGGCTCGATGAACGTCCCGCGCCGCCGGTGTCTGCTGATCAGGCCCTCCTCCTCCAGCTCCTTGAGGGCCTGGCGCATGGTCAGCACGCTCACGCCGTAGTGCGCGGCGAGCTGCTCCTCGGTGGGCAGTCGCAGCGAGGCGTCGGGCGTGCGGCCCAGTATGGAGGCGCGCAGCGACTGCGAGACCTGATACCAGAGGGGCAGCTTGCGGTTCAGGACCAGCGAGTCGGGAGCGAAGGCGGTCACGGCGTTCTCCGTACGACGACTACGAGACTCGACGACTACGAGACTCGGGCGGCCACGGGTCTCGACGGCTTCGAGACCCTACGGCCGGAAGTGGCGCTCCAGACCCTGCCATACGTCGTCGTAGCCCCTCTGCAGATGGTCCGCTCCGGCGGCCTGGCCGGTGGCGGTGACGGGCCAGCGCGTCTCGAACATGAAGGCCAGACCGTCGTCGATCTTCTGCGGCTTCAGCTCGGCGGCGCTGGCCTTGTCGAAGGTCTCCCGGTCGGGTCCGTGCGCGGACATCATGTTGTGCAGGGAGCCGCCGCCGGGCACGAAGCCTTCCGCCTTCGCGTCGTAGGCGCCCTCGATCAGGCCCATGTACTCGCTCATCACGTTGCGGTGGAAGTACGGCGGCCGGAAGGTGTCCTCGCCGACCAGCCAGCGCGGCGCGAAGACCACGAAGTCGACGCCGGCGAGGCCCGGGGTGTCGGACGGTGAGGTCAGGACCGTGAAGATCGACGGGTCCGGGTGGTCGTACGAGATCGTCCCGATGACGTTGAAACGGTGCAGGTCGTAGACGTACGGGGTGTGGTTGCCGTGCCAGGCGACGACATCGAGCGGGGAGTGGCCGTACGTCGCCGACCAGAGGTTGCCGCAGTACTTGTTGACGACCTCGACCGGGCCCTCGACGTCCTCGTAGGCGGCGACGGGCGCGCGGAAGTCACGGGCGTTGGCGAGACCGTTGGCGCCGATCGGGCCGAGGTCGGGGAGCTGGAAGGGCGCCCCGTAGTTCTCGCAGACGTATCCGCGGGCGGTCTCGTCGAGGAGCTCGACGCGGAAGCGGACGCCGCGCGGGATCAGGGCGACCTCGCCGGGGCGGGCGGCGAGCAGGCCCAGCTCGGTGCGGAGCAGGAGTCCGCCGCGCTCGGGGACGATCAGCAGCTCGCCGTCGGCGTCGCTGAAGACCCGGTCCATGGAGGCGTTGGCGTGGTACAGGTGCACGGCCATGCCGGTGCGCTGCGTGGTGTCCCCGTTGCCGCCGAGCGTCCACAGGCCGGCGAGCCAGTCCGTGCCCGGCGCCGGGTCGGGCAGCGGATTCCAGCGCAGCCGGTTGGGGTCGGGGACCGTCTCGGTGAAGGGCGCGGACCGTACGGCGCCGTTGTCGATGCGGGTGAACGGCGGGTGCGCGGCCGAGGGGCGGATGCGGTAGAGCCACGAGCGGCGGTTGTGCGCGCGCGGCTCGGTGAAAGCGCTGCCGCTGAGCTGCTCGGCGTACAGGCCGAGGGGAGCGCGCTGCGGCGAGTTGCGGCCGTGCGGCAGCGCGCCGGGCACCGCCTCCGAGCTGTGCTCGTTGCCGAAGCCGGTGCTGTAGTCCAGCGCCTCGGCCGTCTTTCTGGCCTGCTCCGCCGCCTGCCCGGTCGCCTGTCCGGCCACGCGTCCGGCCTGTTCCGTGGTCATCGCCCGCTCCTGTCCTGAGCCCGCAAAGAAATCCTATGCATGACCGTAGGATTCCGCGACCGCTCGCGTCAACGGGGTCTCGGTTCGACGTGATGCGTGCAGAGGGGGTTCCAAAAGATGAACATTGCTCTACTCTCACGCGCATGTCGTGGACCCGCAGGCTCCTTGTCGCGCTCTCGGTCGTTCTCGCGGCGCTCGCCGCCGCCCTTGTCACCGCCCCCGGGGCCCAGGCCCACGAGGAGCGGCCCGTCACCTTCCCCGACGGCTCCGGCAGCGTGCCGGTGCTGCGCACCGGGGAACCCGATCTGCTGGTCTGCAAGACCGACCGGGCCGAGTTCGCCCGCCGGGTCTCCGGATTCCCGGCCGATGTGAAGGCCCGGAACCTGGCCCTGTTCGAGCGGTGCTCACGCGGCGGCTACCGGCATCTCCAACAGGCCGTCGACGCGGTCGACAGACCCGGCATGACCATCGCGGTCCTGCCCGGCCTGTACGAGGAGGAGCCCTCGCAGCCCGCCCCGGCCGGCGCCTGCGCCTCGCTGACGGCGCCCAAGTCCGCGCTCGGCTACCAGATCCTGTCGTACGAGCAGCAGAAGCAGTGCCCGCACAACCAGAACCTCGTCGCGATCCTGGGCAAGAAGAACCTCCAGATCGAAGGCACCGGCGCCTCGCGCCTGGACGTCGTCTTCGACGCCAAGTACACGAAGCTCAACGCCATCCGGGCCGACGAGTCCGACGGGATCTACTTCCGCAACTTCACCGCCCAGCGCACCACCTTCAACTCGCTGTACGTGCTCGCGGGCGACGGCTTCGTCATCGACAACGTGCTGACCCGCTGGAACGACGAGTACGGATTCCTGACCTTCGCCTCCGACCACGGCCTCTACAAGAACTGCGAGTCGTACGGCAACGGGGACTCCGGGATCTACCCCGGCTCGGCCTCCGACATCAACGACGGCCGCGGCTACGACGTCCCGCGCTACTCCATCGAGATCACCGGCTGCCGCAGCCACCACAACATGGTCGGCTACTCCGGCACGGCAGGTGACTCGGTCTACGTCCACGACAACGAGTTCGACCACAACATGGGCGGCGCCTCGATGGACTCCGCCTTCCCCGGCCACCCCGGACTGCCGCAGAACCACGCCCGCTTCGAGCGGAACCTGATCCACGACAACAACCAGAACTACTACCCGTACGTCGCCGACGGCACCTGCGCCAAGCCGCCCGTGGAGCGCGGCTACGAGAAGGGCGTCGTCTGCCCGCAGATCTCCATGCCGCCCGGCACCGGCATCATCACGGCGGGCGGCAACTGGAACCTGTACGAGAACAACTGGGTGTACGGCCACCAGCGCGCCGCCTTCTTCCTGAGCGCCGTCCCCGCCTTCATCCGCGGCGAGTCGGCCTGGGGCAAGCAGACCGACACCTCCCACCACAACCGCTACGCCGGCAACCACCTGGGCGTCGACCGGTCCGGCGCCTCCCGGCCCAACCGCACGGACGTGTGGTGGGACGGGCAGGGCGGCGGCAACTGCTGGCAGGCCGACGCCGGGGCGTCCAGCCCGGGCGCACTGCCCGAGTGCGGGGCGCGGCGGGGCGAGGTCTCCGGGAACACCGACCGGCTCGTCGGCGAACCGGCCAAGCTGGCCCACCTCCTCGTCTGCGCCGACTACAACGTCCAGGCCCGGCGGCTGCCGGCCGGCTGCGACTGGTACGGGGCGCGGGGGATCCAGCGCGTCGAGACGCAGCTCGCCCTGGCGTTCGCGGTGGTCCTCGCCCTGGTCGGCGGGGTCCTGTGGTGGCGCAGGCTCCGCGGCAGCCGGCTCGCGGGCGCGGCGACGCTCGTGGGCCTCGCGGGCCTGGCCCTGGACGTGGCCGGTTCGACCCTCGGCCTGTCCTCGGGCCCCGTTCCCGCCGTGGCGCTGCTCCTGACCGGCGCCTGGTGGACGGTGCTCGGCCTGGCCCTGCGCCCGGCGCGCCCCGCGTTCGCCGGGACCACCCTCGCCCTCGGCGTCCTCACTCTCCTCGACGCCTTCGACAAGGGCGTCCTGATGATCCCCTGGATCCCCCTCGGCCCGGCGTGGCTGCGCGGGCTGCTCGCGGTGGTCTGGGTCCTGTGGGCCGTGGTCGCGGCCGGCCGCCCCGGGGGAGCGCGCGCCCCCGAACCCCGCCCGACCTCCGGCCCGGCCCCGGTCACCGCCGCCGCGCACGGTGCGAACGACGGAGACGCGTCGTGAGACGACGCCCCGCCGCCCCGACGACCCTCCGCGTCGGCGGTTCGGTCGCAGAGCGGACGGTCGTCCTTGAGCCGACGGGCGGTCCCGGCGCCAGCGGTTCGGTGTCGGACCGGAAGGCCGACATCCAGCCGTTCGCTGGCCCCCGCGCTGGCGGTTCGGTCGCGGTGCGGCCGGCTGGCCTTCAGCCGGCCGCCGGCCGCGGCGCCGGCGGTTCGGTCGCAGAGCGGACAGTCGCCCTCGAACCGGCGGACGGCCCCGGCGTCAGCGGTTCGGTGTCGGAGCGGAAGGCCGACATCCAGCCGTTCGCCGGCCGCGGCGCCAGCGGGTGGGTCGAAGAGCGGACGGCCGACGTCCAGTCGGCCGCCGAGCCCGGCGTCGGCGGTTCGACCGCAGAGCGGACGGTCGCACCTCGGCAGTCCGCCGACCTCGGCGCCGCGCCCATCGGTGTCCGCCCCGCAGGCCGCCGGGTCGGCGTCCTCGTCGGGGGCGTCCTCGCTGTCGCGATGTCGGCCGTCGGTTGCGGTGGGCTGCCCACCACGCACCACAAGCCGGGCACCGGCCACCAGGAGGCGAGCGCCGGAAGTGGCACGCTGCTCACGGCGCGGGACGAGGGCGGGCACCGGCTGCGGGAGGTGCCCGCCGAGGGCGCCCCCGCCGTGTGGGCCGAGGCGCGGCCCGACACCGAGGGCGGCTGGAACATCCACCTCGCCGTGGAGCGGTTCCACTTCACCCCCGAGAGCATCGGCGGCGCCGCCATCCCCGGCCGGGGGCACGCCCGGCTCCTCGTCGACGGCAAGGAGACCGGCCGCGCCTACGGCCCCTGGCACCACATCCCGCCCGGCGCCCGCACCGTGACCGTCCGTCTCCACGCGGACGACCACACCGTCTGGGCGGTCGCGGGCAAGCCGGTCGAGGCCACCATCCGCCTCGGCGCGACGAGCAACTCCGCCCCGACGCCCACGCCCACCCCCGGCCGGACCGTCGAGATCACCGTCACCGGCACCTCCGTGCAACCACCTCCCTCCCGCATCGAGTTGAAGGAGGGCGAGCGCCTCACCCTCCGCGTCACCAGCGACCGCGCAGACACCCTCCATGTCCACGGCTACGACCGCGAACTGCCCCTCGCCCCCGGCGAACCCGCCTCGCTCACCCTGACCGCCGACCGCACCGGACTCTTCGAGGTCGAGACCCATGGGTCCGGACTCCTGCTGACCCAACTCGCCGTCCGATGACCGCTCCCGCGCACCTCCTCGCCCACGGCGTCGGCTCCCGGCACGACCTCCCCCTCTCGCCCTTCTACGCCTACGCCGGCGCGTTCGCCGCGCTCTTCGTCTCCTTCCTCGGCCTCGGCCTGCTCTGGTCCTCCTCCCGCTTCCGCGGCGACCGGGCCGGCCGCCCGCTGCCCGCCACCCTCCAGCGCCTCGCCGACGCCCCGGCCCCCCGCACCGCTCTCCGCCTCATCGGCGCAGCGGCCGCCCTCACCGTCATGCTCCACCTCCTCCTCGGACCCGACGACCCCGACCGCAACCCCGCCCCCGGCGCGATCTACGTCGTGCTCTGGGTCGGGCTCGTCCCCGCCTCCCTCCTCCTCGGCCCCGTCTGGCGGCTCCTCAACCCGCTGCGCACCCTCCACGCCCTGCTCCCCGCGCCCCGCGACCCCCGCCCCATCCCGGCCGGCCTGGGCATCCGCCCCGCCGCCGCGGGACTCCTCCTCTTCGCCTGGCTCGAACTCGCCGCCCCCGACCCCGCGTCCACCACCACCCTCCTGACCTTCCTCGCCGTCCTCACCGCCATCGGCCTCCTCGGCGCCGCCCGCCACGGCCCCGACTGGTTCGCCCACGCCGACCCCTTCGAGGTCTACTCCTCCCTCCTCGCCCGGCTCTCCCCGTTCGGCCGCCGCGCCGACGGCCGACTCGTGCTGCGCTCGCCCTTCGACGGCCTCGACTCCACCCCGCAGACCCCCGGCCTCGTTGCCGCCGTCTGCGTCCTCCTCGGCTCCACCGCCTACGACGGCCTCTCCGACAACCCGCGCTGGATCACCACCCTCCAGACCTCCCCCCTCGGCCCGACCCTCACCGCCACCCTCGGCCTGCTCGCCGCCGTCGCCCTCGTGGCCGCCCTCTACGCCCTGTGCGCCGGCACCCTGCGCCTGATGTCCCGCACACTCACCCACCCCCTCACGTCCTTTGCCCACTCCCTCCTGCCGATCGCACTCGGCTATCTCGTCGCCCACTACTTCACACTCTTCGTCACCGAAGGACCACGTACCGTCATGATGGCAGCAGGCACTGACAACGCCTCCGCACCCGCCCCACCCCTGGGCCCCGGCGGCCTCGCCACGCTCCAGGTCACCGCGATCGTCACCGGCCACGTCCTCGGCGTCATCGCCGCCCACGACCGCTCCGTGCGCCTCTTCCCGCCCGCCCGCGCCGTGGCCGGTCAGCTCCCGCTGTTCGCGCTGATGATCGCGTACACCCTCGGCGGTATCGGCCTGCTCATCGCCTGACGCGACGTCGCCCGACCCGACGTCGCCCGAGCCTGCACCGCCCGACCCGGCGGGCGCCGCCCTGGCATCCCCCGCCCCGCGCATCGCCCGCCCCGATTCGGAACGGAGCGGCATCATGGACCCCGTGCCCCAGCCTCCCCTCCGCCGCACCCCCGTCCAGCAGCGCAGCGCCGAGCGCCTCGCCCGGATCCTCGACGCCTGTGCCGAACTCCTCGACGAGACCGGCTACGAGCAGCTGAGCACCCGCGCCGTCGCGATCCGTGCGGGCGTCCCCATCGGATCCGTCTACCGCTTCTTCGGCAACAAGCGCGCCATGGCCGCCGCCCTCGCCGGGCGCAACCTGGACCGCTACGCCGAGCGGATCACCACCCGGCTCGCCGCGGCCGGACGCGTCGACGCGTACAGCGCGATCGACGGCGTCCTGGACGAGTACATCGCCATGAAGCGCACCGTCCCCGGCTTCGCGCTCGTCGACTTCGGCGTTCCCGCGCCCCCCGTTGACGAGGGGTCCGGCGAGCACCCCAACCACCTCGTCGCCGACCGTCTCTGTGGGCTGCTCGCCATCCATCTCGGCCGGACCGCCGACGACGTCCTGCGCCGGAAAGTCCTGGTGGGCGTCGAGGCTGCCGACGCGCTGCTCCAGCTCGCCTTCCGTACGGACCCGTCCGGGGACCCGGGGCTCGTCGCCGAGACCCGCGAGCTTCTCTACGCCTATCTGGCGCCGTCCCTGACATGACCCTCCCCACCATGCGTACCGGTCGGTATGCTCGCTGGTGCCCGCGCGTCTCCGCCGCCGCCCCAGGGAGCCCGTCATGCCCACCGCCCTGCGTATCTGCCCGCTCTGCGAAGCCACCTGTGGGCTGACCCTCACCCTCGACGGCAGCCGTGTCACCGGCGCCCGCGGGGACCGCGACGACGTCTTCAGTGAGGGCTTCATCTGCCCCAAGGGCGCCTCCTTCGGCGAGGTCGACGCCGACCCCGACCGGCTGACCGGGCCCCTCGTCCGCAAGGGCGGCACGCTCCAGGAGGCCACCTGGGCCGATGCTTTCGACACCATCGCCGCCCGGATCCGGCCCCTGATCGAGACGTACGGACCGAACGCGGTGGGTGTCGTCCTCGGCAACCCGAACGTCCACACCATGGCCGGCGCCCTCTACCCGCCCCTGCTGCTCGGCGCCCTGCGCACGCGGAACCTCTTCACCGCCTCCACGCTCGACCAAATGCCCAAGCACGTCTCCAGCGGACTGCTCTTCGGCGACCCCTTCGCCATACCCGTCCCGGACCTGGACCGCACCGACCATCTGCTGATGCTCGGCGCCAACCCCCTGGACTCCAACGGAAGCCTCTGCACCGCCCCCGACTTCCCCGGCAGGCTCAAGGCCCTGCGCAGGCGCGGCGGCACCCTCACCGTCGTCGACCCGCGCCGCACCCGCACGGCCCGGCTCGCCGACCGTCATGTCGCCATCCGCCCCGGAGCCGACGCCCTCTTCCTCGCCGCGCTCGTCCACACCCTCTTCGCGGAGGACCTCACCGACCTCGGCGCGCTCGCCGACCACGTCGAGGGAGTCGAGGAAGTACGGGAAGCAGTACGGGACTTCACGCCCGAGGCCGTCTCCGCCGCCTGCGACCTCGACGGCGACACCATCCGCACCGTCGCCCGTGAACTCGCCGCCGCGCCCTCGGCGGCCGTCTACGGCCGCATGGGGAGCTCCACCGTCGCGTACGGCACCCTCGCCAACTGGCTCGTCGACGTCCTCAACGTCCTCACCGGCAACCTCGACCGTCCCGGCGGCGCGCTCTTCCCGCTCTCCGCCACCGCCCCCGCGCCCCGCCCGGCCGGACCGGGCAAGGGCTTCGTGCTGGGCCGCTGGACCAGCCGTGTCTCCGGACACCCCGAGGCCAAGGGCGAGTTCCCGATGGTCGCCCTCGCCGAGGAGATCGAGACCGAGGGCGAGGGCCGCATCCGGGCGGTGATCACCGTCGCCGCCAACCCCGTCCTGTCCGCACCCGACGGAAGGCGCCTCGACGCCGCCCTGGGCGCCCTGGACTTCATGGTCGCCGTCGACCCGTACCTCAACGAGACCACCCGTCACGCCGATGTCGTGCTGCCCCCGCCACCGCCGTCGCAGAGCGCCCACTTCGACTTCGCCTTCAACGGCTTCGCCATCCGCAACCAGGCCCGTTTCACGCCGGCCGTCGTCCCTCTGGAAGAGGGACGCATGGACGAGTGCGAGATCCACGCCCGGCTGATCCTCGCCGTCTCCGGGATGCACGGCGCCCCGCCCTCGGCCGTGGACGACCTCGCCGTCGACACCACCCTCGCCAGGGCCGTCGCACAGGAGCACTCGCCCGTCCACGGCGCCGACCCCCAGGCCGTCGCCGCCGCACTCGGCGGCGCCACCGGGCCCGAACGCCGCCTCGACATGATGCTCCGCCTCGGCCCGTACGACCTCACCCTCGACGACCTGCTCCAGGCTCCGCACGGAGTCGACCTCGGCCCGCTGCAGCCCCGTGTCCCCGCGCTCCTCAAGACCCGCAGCGGACGCGTCGAACTGCTGCCCGCCCCGATCGCCGCCGATCTGCCCCGGCTGCGCGCCGCCCTGACCGCGGCCCCGGACGGACTCGTGCTCGTCGGCCGGCGCCATCTGCGCTCCAACAACAGCTGGCTGCACAACGCGCCGTCGCTCAACAGCGGCTCCAACCGGTGCACCCTCCAGATCCACCCGGACGACGCCGACCGCCTCGGCCTCGCCGACGGAAAGCCCGCCCGCGTCACGGCCGAGGGCGGCGAGCTGGAGGTCGAGGTCGAGATCACCGACACCGTACGGAACGGGGTGGTGAGCCTTCCGCACGGCTGGGGCCACGACCGCCCGGGCACCCGCCTCACGGTCGCCGCGGCCCGTCCCGGCGTCAACGTGAACCAGCTCCTCGACGGCACCCGGCTGGACCCGCTGTCCGGTACCGCCGTACTCAACGGCTTCCCCGTGCAGCTGGCACCCCTGCCGTGACCCCCGTCGCGACCACCGCCTTGACCTGGGGTTTTGCTCGTATTGCTCACGCGTCAACATCTTGTTAACGGCTGAAGAGGGCACCTAACGTCATCCGAACCGCCGCACCGTGGGAGTCCTCCCGGTGGGAGTTCAAAGGTGAACGTGAGGTGTCCTCCATGCTGACCGTCCTCGGCTTCGCCATGATCGCGACCTTCCTGGTCCTGATCATGATGAAGAAGATGTCGCCGATCGCGGCGCTCGTGCTGATCCCCGCCCTGTTCTGTGTCGCCGTCGGGCAAGGAGCCCAGCTCGGCGACTACGTCATCGAAGGCGTGGAGAAGCTCGCGCCCACCGCGGCGATGCTGATGTTCGCCATCGTCTACTTCGGCGTCATGATCGACGTCGGACTCTTCGACCCGATCGTCCGGGGCATCCTGCGCTTCTGCAAGGCCGACCCGGTCCGTGTGGTGGTCGGTACGGCGGTGCTCGCCGCGATCGTGTCGCTCGACGGCGACGGCTCCACCACCTTCATGATCACCGTCTCGGCGATGTATCCGCTGTACAAGCGGCTCGGGATGAGCCTGGTCGTCATGACCGGTGTCGCCGCCACAGCCAACGGCGTCATGAACACCCTGCCCTGGGGCGGCCCCACCGCCCGGGCCGCGACCGCGCTCAAGGTGGACGCGGCCGACATCTTCGTCCCGATGATCCCGGCGCTCGGCGTGGGTCTGCTCTTCGTCTTCGTCCTCGCGTACGTCCTCGGCCGCCGTGAGCGCAAGCGCATCGGCTACCTCACCCTGGACGAGGTCCTGGAGCCGCAGACCGAGACCGTCCTGGTCAAGGCCGGTGGCGGTACGGACACACCGAAGGCGTCCGGTGGCCCCGGCGGCCCCGGTGACGTCCCCGGGCTGCCCGAGGGCGACGACGAGAGCCTCCAGGGCCTCGACCCGAACCGCCCGACGCTGCGCCCCAAGCTGTACTGGTTCAACGCCGGTCTCACCGTCGCGCTGCTCTCCGCGATGATCCTCGAGCTGCTGCCGATCCCGGTGCTCTTCCTGCTCGGCGCCGCGCTCGCGCTCACCGTCAACTACCCGAACATGGCGGACCAGAAGGCCCGCATCGCGGCCCACGCCGACAATGTCCTCAACGTCGCCGGCATGGTCTTCGCGGCGGCCGTCTTCACCGGTGTCCTCACCGGCACGGGCATGGTCAAGCACATGGCCGACTGGCTCGTGGGCGCGATCCCCGGCGGGATGGGCCCGCACATGGCCCTGGTCACCGGTGTGCTCAGCCTTCCGCTGACGTACTTCATGTCGAACGACGGCTTCTACTTCGGCGTCCTGCCGGTCCTCGCCGAAGCGGGCGCGGCCCACGGCGTGTCCTCGCTGGAGATCGCCCGCGCCTCGATCGCCGGCCAGGCCCTGCACATGTCGAGCCCGCTGGTCCCGGCCGTGTACGTCCTCGTCGGCATGGCGAAGGTCGAGTTCGGCGACCACACCAGGTTCACCGTGAAGTGGGCGGCGCTCACGTCGCTGGTGGTCCTCGGGGCGGGGATCCTCTTCGGCGTCATCTAGGGCGTCGGCAGGGAGGGCGGGTGGATCCTCCGCTGGGGGAGTGAATGCGGAGGGTGTCGCGGCGTTGCTGCCACCCTCCGTATCCATGTCATGACAGATAGTCAGATTATCGGTTGATCCGTCCGACGTCTTCATGACTGGAGGAACCCCCGCATGACCGCTCCAGCAGTCCGCCCCCTGCTGTCCACCGCCATCGCGACACTAGCCCTCGGCGGTGTCGCGCTGGCCGGCGCACCGACCGCCTACGCCGCGCCCGGTGACAACGGCGACATCAAGATCCACAGAGCCGGCACCGTCGAACCCGATCAGAGCAACCACCCCAGGGTCTGCGAGTTCTACATCGCCGCCTTCAACTTCGACGGCCTCCAGTCGGTCCAGTGGGAGATCTCCCACCAGCCGGCGACGAACGGCCCGGTGAGGACCGGCTCCGTTCAGCTCAACGCCGAGGGCGACGGCAGGTCTCCCGAGCTGACGAACCTGAGGTTGGCCAACGGTCAGTACAAGGTCGAGTGGACCTTCGAGGGCCAGCAGGGAGCCAAGAAGAGCAAGGTCTTCAGGGTCGCCTGCCTCGACGACATCACCAACCCGCCGCCGAACGGTGGCGGCAACGGCACGCCGCCGCCCCACAAGCCGCCGCACGGTCCGGTCGGTGCCGGCGGTGGCGGTAGTGCCGAGCTCGCGTCGGACAGCTCCGCCTTCGGGGTCGGATCGGCCATCGCCGCCGTCGTGGCCGGCACGGCGGGCCTGATCCTCGTCCGTCGGTCGCGTCGCCGCACCGATGGCGCCGCGTAGGCACCGCACCACGCGCAGGCAGCGGCGCCTCCGCCGGCTCGCCCGGACGGTGGTGGTGACCCTGTCGCTGGTCGTCGGCGGCGTCTGGTGGGCCCAGGACGAGGAACCGTCCGGCCCACCGATCGCCGCCGCCCCGGCCGCGCACGGGGCGGTGGCGGACTCCGCCGCCGCCCCGGCGGGACCGGGGAAGCACCCCGACCAGAAGCCCAAGGCGCAGCCCCGGCCCAAGGCCCCGGCCAAGCCCCAGCCGCCGCCCGCGCCCCTGGCCCGCTCGCGCGCCACCAGCCTCGCCATCCCGGCGATCACCATCGAGGCCCCGGTCATCGGCCTGGGACTCGACCGGTCCGGACAGCTCGGCACCCCGCCGGCCGACAACCCCCGGATCGTCGGCTGGTACAAGGACGGCCCCGCGCCGGGCGAACGCGGTACGGCGATCGTCGTCGGCCACCGCGACACGCGCACCGGGCCCGCCATCTTCCTCAACCTCACCGCGCTCAACCCCGGCAACACCGTCCGTGTCGCGCGTGCCGACGGCCGTGTCGCCGTCTTCACCGTCGACAAGGTCCGCACCTACACGAAGGAGCAGTTCCCCGACCAGGAGGTGTACGGCTCCACCGGCCGCCCCGAACTCAGGCTGCTCACCTGCGGCGGCACGTTCGACCGCAAGACGGGGTACGCGTCGAACGTCGTCGTCTTCGCCCACCTCACGGGCGTCGACCGGAAGATCTGACCCGGGCGCCGTCCGCCGTTCCGCGGCCGTGATTGCGGCCGCGGTCCAGGCGGTGGATCTGCGATGCCTGTGGGTGGTTCCTCCAACGCTGATACGGGCCGTCGCCCCGCCCTCGGGGCCACGGGGAGATCACGCGGATTGGGGCGGGTTTCGGCCGTCATCCGCGCTTTCGGCGGTGATGCGCCGCCCCGGCTGACAGAGTGATCGTCGCTCCGGGGATTCCCGGAAGCCCCCCACACCCACAAGGACCCGTGCATGTCGTCGAAGCCGTTCACCACGCGGACCAAGGTGGCCGTCGCCGTCGCCGGGGCGCTGCTGTTCGTCGGCGCACCCACCGCCTACGCCACGCTCGGAGAGGAGACGCCGGGCGCCGCCGTCACCGCGGCACAGACCCGAGGGAAGCCGTACGTGGAGAGCAGGCTCTTCTTCGGGACCGAACGGCCCGACGGCGGGCCTGCCGTCACCGACCGCCAGTTCATGGCGTTCATCGACAAGGAGGTGACCCCTGCCTTCCCCGGTGGCCTGACGGTGCAGGACGGCCGTGGACAGTGGCGGGACCAGAACGGCACCATCGAACGGGAGCGTTCGTACGAGCTGATCCTGCTGTACCCGGCGACCGAGGCGAAGGTCCGCGACCCGCTGATCGAAGGGATCAGGGAGGCGTACCAGAAGGCCTTCGGGCAGGAGTCCGTGGCTCGGCTCGACGAGCCGACCCGAGCCGACTTCTGAGACGCGGGGCACACGCCCCGAGCGGCTCTGGCGCCGGAAAACTATCAGCGCTAGTTTGGGTCGCGGACGACGAACCGGCCGGTCGGTGCAGAGGAGACAGCGGATGAAGAGCCACGACGCGATGTACATCGGCGGGGAGTGGCGCCCTGCCTCCTCCACCGACACGATCGCGGTGATCAACCCGGCGGACGAGCAGGTCATCGGCCATGTCCCGGCCGGCGCCGCCGAGGACATCGACGCCGCCGTACGCGCCGCCCGCGCCGCCTTCCCCGGCTGGGCCGCCACCCCGCCCACCGAGCGGGCCAAGCTGATCGGCGCGGTCCGCGACGGCCTCGCGGCCCGCGCCGAGGAGATCGCCGCCACGATCACCGCGGAGCTCGGCGCCCCGCCGCAGGTCGCCGCCGCCGTCCACACCGGACTGCCGATCGCCGTCGCCGGCTCGTACGCGGAGCTCGCCGCCACCCACTCCTTCGAGGAGAAGGTCGGCAACTCCACCGTCTACTCCGAGCCCGTCGGCGTCGTCGGCGCGATCACCCCGTGGAACTACCCGCTCCACCAGATCGTCGCCAAGGTCGCCCCCGCGCTCGCCGCCGGCTGCACCGTCGTCCTCAAGCCCGCCGAGGACACCCCGCTCACCGCCCAGCTCTTCGCCGAGGCGGTCCACGCGGCGGGCGTTCCGGCGGGGGTGTTCAACCTCGTCACCGGCCTCGGCCCGGTCGCCGGCCAGGCGCTCGCCGAGCACGAGGGCGTCGATCTCGTCTCCTTCACCGGCTCGACCGCCGTCGGCAAGCGGATCGGCGCCCTCGCCGGCGGGGCCGTCAAGCGGGTCGCCCTGGAGCTCGGCGGCAAGTCCGCCAACGTCATCCTGCCGAGCGCCGACCTCGGCAGGGCCGTCGCCGTCGGCATCGCCAACGTCATGGCCAACTCCGGTCAGACGTGCAGCGCGTGGACCCGGATGCTCGTCCCCGCCGACCGGTACGACGAGGCGGTGGCGCTGGCCGCCGAGGCCGTCGCGAAGTACGTCCCCGGCGAGCGCGTCGGCCCCCTCGTCAACGCCGAGCAGCAGCAGCGGGTGCGCGGCTACATCGAGAAGGGGGTGGCCGAGGGCGCCCGGATCGTCGCCGGCGGCCCCGAGGCCCCGCGGGAGACCGGCTACTACGTCTCCCCGACCGTTTTCGCCGACGTCACCCCGGACATGACCATCGCTCAGGAGGAGATCTTCGGCCCGGTCGTCTCGATCCTGCGCTACGAGGACGAGGAGGACGCCCTCGCCATCGCCAACGGGACCGTGTACGGGCTGGCCGGCGCCGTCTGGGGCGAGCCGGAGGCGGCCGTCGCCTTCGCCCGCCGCATGGAGACCGGCCAGGTCGACATCAACGGCGGCCGCTTCAACCCGCTGGCCCCGTTCGGCGGCTACAAGCAGTCCGGCGTGGGGCGCGAGCTGGGCGCGCACGGCCTCGCCGAGTACCTCCAGACCAAGTCCCTCCAGTTCTGAGCAGCCGAGGAGCAAGAGGAGCAATGAGCGTGGTCCGCGCCGCATTCCTGCCCGCCGTCGGCTCTCCCCTGGAGATCACCGGCATCCGACTGCCCGAGCCCGGCCCCGGCCAGGTCCGGGTCCGCCTCGCCGCCGCCGGGGTCTGCCACTCCGACCTGTCCCTGACCAACGGGACCATGAGGGTGCCCGTCCCCGCCGTCCTCGGTCACGAGGGCGCCGGCACGGTCGTCTCCGTCGGCGAGGGCGTCGGCCACGTCGCCCCCGGCGACGGTGTCGTCCTCAACTGGGCGCCGTCCTGCGGCGCCTGCCACCCCTGCTCGCTCGGCGAGGTCTGGCTCTGCGCCGACGCCCTGACCGGCGCCGGCAGCGTGTACGCCACGACCGAGGACGGCACCGAACTCCACCCCGGTCTCAACGTGGCCGCCTTCGCCGAGGAGACGGTGGTCGCGGCGAACTGCGTCCTGCCCGTCCCGGACGGCGTGCCGCTCACCGACGCGGCCCTCCTCGGCTGCGCCGTCCTCACCGGCTGGGGAGCGATCCATCACTCGGCGCGGGTACGGGAGGGGGAGTCCGTCGTCGTCTTCGGCGTCGGAGGCGTGGGCCTGGCCACCCTCCAGGCCGCCCGTATCGCGGGCGCGGCACCGATCATCGCGGTGGACGTCTCCCCGGAGAAGGAGGCACTGGCCCGGGCGGCCGGGGCGACCGAGTACGTCGTCGCCTCCGAGACCACCGCGAAGGAGATCCGCAGGCTGACGGGCGGTCAGGGCGCCGACGTGGCCGTCGAGTGCGTCGGCCGCGCCACCACCATCCGTACCGCCTGGGACTCCACCCGGCGCGGCGGGCGCACCACGGTCGTCGGCATCGGTGGCAAGGACCAGCAGGTCACCTTCAACGCCCTGGAGCTCTTCCACTGGGGCCGAACGCTGTCCGGCTGCGTGTACGGGAACTCCGACCCGGCCGAGGACCTGCCCGTCCTCGCCGAGCACATCCGGGCCGGCCGCCTCGACCTGAGCGCACTGGTCACCGAGCGGATCACCCTGGACGGCATCCCGGGCGCCTTCGACAACATGCTCGCGGGCAAGGGCGGCCGGGCACTCGTCGTCTTCTAGACCGCTTCCGGCGCCGTTTCGGCGTTCTCGGCCGAGTCCTGGACGGGCTTCCCGGACGTCCCGGATGTCCCGGACTTCCCGGGCTTCGGCCGAGAGCGCGAGACCGCCACACCGGCCAGACAGAGCACGCCGCCCGCCAGCGTCAGCAGTCCCGGCAGCTCGCCCAGGAACACCCAGGCCATGACGACCACCAGCGCCGGCACGGCGTACGTCGTCGCGCCCATCCGGCCCGCGGTCGTACGGGCCAGGGCGTAGGCCCAGGTGGTGAAGGCGAGAGCGGTCGGGAACACCCCGAGGTACACCATGTTCAGGGTCGCGGAGAGCGGGGCCCGGCCCGCCTCCTCGAGCAGCTGTCCGGCGAACGGCAGACAGGCCACCGTGCCGACCAGGCACCCGAAGGTCGTGACCTGGAGGGCGCTTCCGTGGGCGAGCGCGGGCTTCTGCGCGACCACCCCGCCCGCGTACGCGACGGCGGCGAGCAGACAGAGCACGACGCCGAGGACGGAGGCGTGCCCTTCGCCGGACATCGAGAGGCCGACGGCCACGGCGCCCGCGAACGAGACGCCCATCCCGGCGAGCAGCCGGGGCGGCAGCTTCTCGCCCAGGAACCGGGCGCCGAGCAGGGCGATCAGGATCGGTCCGATGTTCACGACCATGGCGGCCGTGCCCGCGTCGACCTCCTGCTCGCCCCAGTTGAGCACCACCATGTAGGCGCCGAACCAGAGGAGTCCGGAGACCGCGATCCCCGGCCAGGCCGCCCGTGACGGCAGCCCCTCCCGCCGTATCAGCAGGACCGCACCGAGGACGAGCGCTCCGGCGAGGAGCCGGCCGAGGGCGAGCGCGCCGGGGGAGTAGGCGGCCCCGGCGCTGCGGATCGAGACGAAGGCGGAGGCCCACAGGACGACGGTGACACCGGCGGCGGCGAGCGCCAGGCGAGACGTGGCGGGGGAGTTGGTCATGGGGTGACGGTAGGCCCTGGACCGTTCGGCGCTCACCGCAATATCGCCGGGTCGATGCCCAGCGCCTCGTGGAGCGCGCGCTCCCCGTCGGGGGTCACCTTCACGGCCCGCTCGGACCCGATCCGTACGCACCACCCGGCGTCCATCGCGTGCCGGCACAGCGCCGCGCCCGCGATCCCCGCGAGATGCGGCTTGCGCTCGGTCCAGTCGAGACAGCCGCGCGCGACGGGCCGCCGCCCCTTCGCCGCCAGTGGGATGCCCAGTTCCCCGAACCACCCCACGCCCGCGTCCGTGAGCGCGAACCCGGTGTCCTGGCGCAGCAGTCCGCGTACGGTCATCGCCTCGGTGATCGCGATCCCGAGCCGCCCGGCGAGATGGTCGTAACAGGTGCGCCCCCTGGCCATCGCCTGCCCCGCGCTCGCCGCCCGCAAGGTGCGCGGCGGCGGGTTCACCGCCGGTTCGGCGCGGGCGGCCAGGTCCTCGACCAGGTGGGCGATCCCGGGGTCGGCGAGGCGCACGTACCGGTGCCGCCCCTGCCGCTCCTCGGCGAGCACCCCGCCCGCGACGAGCTTCCCGAGGTGCTCACTGGTGGTCGACGGCGCCACGCGCGCGTGCCGCGCCAGCTCCCCGGCGGTCCAGGCCCGCCCGTCGAGCAGGGCGAGCAGGAACGCGGCCCGGGTCTCGTCCGCGAAGAGCGCCGCGAGGGCGGCGAGGTCTCTGGGTGCCATGGGAACAGGATGGCGCAGTCATCGTTCGGCGGCGGCCGAACGATCCTGCGGGCGCCATCGGTGGTGGAGCAGCTGCGTGGGCCGGTGATCGTGCTCGAACCGCGGGCCGGTGACCTCCCCCACCCGCCGGTACGCCTCCTCGGTGCGCGGATCGTCGCGCCGGGCCGGCGGACCGCCTCCGCGTCCCCCGCCCGTACCGCCGCTACGAGCCGCTCGTCGCGTCCTGCCTCGCCCACTTCCCCCGTACCCCCGCCTCGTACTGCATGGCCAGCCCGTCGAGCAGCGCCCGCAGGCCCGTCTCGAAGGCTCCCTCGTCGACCTTCTCCCTGCGTTCCGCGAGGAGATGGGCCTGGCCGAGGTGGGGGTAGTCGGCCGGGTCGTAGGCCGTCTCGTCGTCGACGAAGCCCCGGGCGAAGGAGCCGAGGGCGGAGCCGGTGATGAAGTAGCGCATCAGCGCGCCGATGTACGTGGCCTGGGCGGGCGGCCAGCCGGCCCGGACCATCGCGCCGAAGACCGCGTCGGCGACCTTCAGACCGGCCGGGCGGCGGCCCGGGCCCTGGGCGAGCACCGGGACGATGTGGGGATGGTCGGCGAGGGCGGCGCGGTAGGAGACCGCCCAGTCGTGGAGCGCCGTGCGCCAGTCCCGGCCGTCGGTCTCCTCGAACATCGTCAGGTCGATCTTCGCGCTGACCGCGTCGGCCACCGCGTCGAGGATCTCGTCCTTCGTGCGGAAGTGGTTGTAGAGCGAGGGTCCGCTCACCCCCAGTTCGGCCGCGAGCCGCCGGGTCGAGAGCGCGGCGAGGCCCTCGGCATCCACGAGCGCCCCCGCCGTGGCGACGATGCGGTCTCTGCTCAGGAGGGGCTTGCGCGGTCGGGCCATGGCGCACATAGTAGGCGTGCCCGCTAAAAACTAGCAGTGGTAATTAAACTTGAGGGAACCCGGGGTGTCGCCGTGAATCTGGAGCTGAGCGAGGAACAGGAAGCCGTGCGGCAGCTCGCCGAGGACTTCGTCGCGCGCGAGGTCGCCCCGCACGTCGTCGAGTGGGACCGTGCCGAGAACGTCGACCGGTCGATCGTCAAGAAGCTCGGCGCCGTCGGCTTCCTCGGCCTCACGATCCCGGAGGAGTACGGCGGCTCCGGCGGCGACCACCTCTCCTACTGCCTCGTCACCGAGGAGCTCGGCCGTGGTGACTCCTCCGTGCGCGGCATCGTCTCCGTCTCGCTCGGCCTTGTCGCCAAGACCATCGCCTCCTGGGGCAGCGAGGACCAGAAGCGGGCCTGGCTGCCCCGGCTCGCCGGCGGCGAGGCCATCGGCTGCTTCGGGCTGACCGAGCCCGGCACCGGCTCGGACGCCGGCAACCTCGCCACCAAGGCCGTCCGGGACGGGGACACCTACGTCGTCAACGGCTCGAAGATGTTCATCACCAACGGCACCTGGGCCGATGTCGTCCTGCTCTTCGCCCGGACCAACGACACGCCCGGCCACAAGGGCGTCTCCGCCTTCCTGGTGCCCACGGACACCCCGGGCCTCACCCGCCGCACCATCCACGGCAAGCTCGGCCTGCGCGGCCAGGCGACCGCCGAACTGGTTCTGGAGGACGTCCGCGTCCCCGCCTCCGCGATGCTGGGCCCCGAGGGCAAGGGCTTCTCCATCGCCATGTCCGCCCTGGCCAAGGGGCGGATGTCGGTCGCGGCCGGCTGTGTCGGCCTCGCGCAGGCGGCACTCGACGCGGCCGTGCGCTACGCGGGGGAGCGCGAGCAGTTCGGCAAGCCCATCGCCTCGTACCAGCTGGTGCAGGAGCTGATCAGCGACATCGCCGTCGACGTGGACGCGGCACGGCTGCTGACCTGGCGCGTCGCCGATCTGATCGACCGCGGCCAGGAGTTCGCCACGGCAGCGTCGAAGGCCAAGTTGTACGCCTCCGAGGCCGCCGTCCGCGCGGCGAACAACGCCCTCCAGGTCTTCGGGGGCTACGGCTACATCGACGAGTACCCGGTCGGCAAGCTGCTGCGGGACGCCCGTGTGATGACCCTGTACGAGGGCACCAGTCAGATACAGAAGCTGATCATCGGCCGCGCGCTCACGGGCGTGTCGGCCTTCTGAGCGCTCAGTAGTATCCAGGCGGAGGTGGCGCAGGCCGGCCTTCCGGTGGCTCTGACCTCGTATCTCTAAGCGCTTGCTCACCTTCGTTGTATGGTGTTCGTCCTGACGGCTGGAGAGAGGGCGAACGATGAGCGTGGCGGAGGAGACGCCCGGCGGCGAGGAAATGCCGTGGGGCGAGGTCACGCCCGAGGCGGCCAGGCGGCTGCTCCTCGCGGCCGTCGAGGCGTTCGCCGAGCGCGGGTACCACGCCACCACGACCCGTGACATCGCGGGCCGGGCCGGCATGAGCCCGGCCGCGCTCTACATCCACTACAAGACCAAGGAAGAGCTGCTCCACCGGATCAGCCGCATCGGTCACGACAAGGCCCTGGAGATCCTCCGGGCCGCGGCCGACGGCGAGGGTACGGCGGGGGAGCGGCTCGCCGACGCCGTGCGGTCCTTCGTGCGCTGGCACGCCGAGCGGCACACCACCGCGCGGGTCGTGCAGTACGAGCTCGACGCGCTCGGCCCCGAGCACCGTACGGAGATCGTCGAGCTGCGCCGAGAATCCGACGCGGCCGTGCGCCGGATCATCAACGAGGGCGTGGCGGCCGGCGAGTTCGACGTGCCGGACGTTCCCGGCACCACCGTCGCGGTGCTCTCCCTCTGCATCGACGTGTCGCGCTGGTTCAACACGCAGGGCCGCCGGACGCCGGACGAGGTCGGCGCGCTCTACGCCGACCTCGTGCTGCGGATGGTCGGCGCTCAGAAGTAGTAGCGCGAGACCGACTCGGCGACGCAGACCGGCTTGTCGCCGCCCTCGCGCTCCACCGTCACGGTCGCGGTGACCTGCACACCGCCGCCGGCCTCCGTCACCTCGGTCAGCACCGCGCTCGCGCGCAGCCGCGAGCCCACCGGCACGGGGGAGGGGAAGCGGACCTTGTTGGTGCCGTAGTTGATGCCCATCTTCATGCCCTCGACGCGCATGATCTGCGGGACGAGCGTCGGCAGCAGCGACAGCGTCAGATAGCCGTGCGCGATCGTCCTGCCGAACGGCCCGGCGGCCGCCCGCTCCGGGTCCACGTGGATCCACTGATGGTCACCGGTCGCGTCGGCGAACAGGTCGATCCGCTTCTGTTCGACCTCCAGCCAGTCACTGTGGCCCAGTTGCTCGCCCACGCCGGCGCGCAGCTCCTCGGCGGATGTGAAGATCCTCGGCTCAGCCATGTCCCAGCTCCCTGCCTCTCACCCCGATGTCGACGCTATCTAAGCGACTGCTTAGTCTGGCTGGGGGCGGGGGGCTCTGTCAACGGGTCGGCGAGGACCAGCCAGTAGGGTTCGAGGAGTGCCGCAGATTCCAGAGAAGATCCACGAGCTCACCGTCGGCCAGCTGTCCGCGCGCAGCGGCGCTGCCGTGTCCGCCCTGCACTTCTACGAGTCCAAGGGCCTGATCAGCAGCCGCCGCACCAGCGGCAACCAGCGCCGTTACGGTCGCGACATCCTGCGCAGGGTCGCCTTCATCCGGGCCGCGCAGCGCGTCGGCATCCCGCTCGCGACCATCCGCAACGCGCTCGCCGAACTCCCCGAGGAGCGCACCCCCACCAACGAGGACTGGGCGCGGCTCTCGGCGGCCTGGCGCACGGAGCTGGACGAGCGGATCAAGCAGCTCGGACGGCTCCGCGACCACCTGACGGACTGCATCGGGTGCGGGTGTCTGTCGCTGCAGAACTGTGTGCTGTCCAACCCCGACGACGTGTTCGGCGAGCGGATGACGGGCTCGCGGCTGTTGCCGGAACGCAAGGACGCATGACGGAGAGGGGCCCGCCACCCCCGTGGACGGGCCCCTCGGTTCCGGTCGGCCGGATCACTCGTACTCGGTGCCGCCCTTACGGGTCAGATAGGCCGGACTGACCGCCTTGGCGATCGCGCGGCCGCCGACCACTTGGCTGTACCGCTCCGTCACCGGCCGGATCACGACACCCTCCCGCAGATGCAGCTCCCGGCCGGACACGGTCTCCCGGCCGCTCGCCAGCTCCAGCACCCGCTCCAGGTCGTACGGCCCCGTGTACAGCCGCGGTACGAGCGGCAGTTCGCCGGCCTCCAGGACCTCGGCCGGGTCCAGCCACCGCACCTGGCCGTCGATCTCGGCCGACACGTCGAACACGGCGAAACCGATGCCCTCGCCGCGGGCGTTCGCGCCGTAGCCGAGGTCCTGCACCCCGGCCCCGTACACCTCACCGAACAGCCCGACCCGGCGTGCGCCGAGCCGCTCGGCGAGCCGTGCCGCGACCGCCGGCACGCCATGGCCGTGCACGGCGCGCCAGTACAGATTGCGCGGGTCCTCCTGGAGCGCGAGCCCCTTCGCGCCGAAGCCCTTCGAGGAGACCTGCACGCGGCCGTCCTCGGCGAGGTACGTCACCAGGCAGGCCGAACCGTGCAGCTTCTCCGTCAGGACCACCGGCTCGCCGGGCTCGAACACCCCCGGATAGCGCTGCAGGTTCTCGATGTCGACCCACGGCAGCAGATCCGGCGCGGCCTCCACGTCCCCGCTCATCGTCGGCGGGATCGGCGCCACCCACTTGGTGATGCCCAGGAGTTCGGCGAAGTCGGTACCCTCGGCGGCCGCGGCGGCCAGGTCGACATCCGCCAGCGCCTTGGGCCGGCACACGATCCCCTGCGACAACTCGCCCCGCAGCCGCACCGCCTTGACCCGGTCCGACGCCTTCCCGGCCAGCCGCCCGGTCAGCCCCAGCTCGTCGACGAGCGCGGTGGGCAGCACGGCCTGCTCCGGGATGTACACGGCGACATCACCGGTGCGGTAGGCACCCTTGGCGACGACGGCTCGGTAGAGGCCCACCTGGGCCAGCTCGAGTGCGTCGGCGTTGGGGTGCTCATGGACGGTCAGTGGCTCGGCGGTGACGCGCAGGGTCGACATGTCGGTTCTCCGGTGGCTCGGGTGTCGCTCTCATCGCCAGACACTGTGCGGGAGCGGAATTCGGGTGGGCCAGCGGATTTGCGCTCTGGTAGCGTCGCGCCCCGCCTACTCCGAGATGGTCGCCGAGACCGCGGCCGAGACCAGCTGAGCGTTGTCCCGTGCCGGGCTCCCGTCCGGCAGGAACAGGGTGTCCTCCAGGCCGATCCGGGTGGACAGGCCCAGGTGGCGGGCCAGGCGGAGGACCGGCCAGGTGCCGCCGGCCTCGCCGTGGAGGAGGATCGGCAGGCCGTGGGCGGGGCCCAGGTCGGTCAGGAGCGTGCGGGCCGTGGACTCGGCCGTCGTCGGGTCCGGGTCGGTGACCTCCGCCAGGATCCGCAGCACCCGGGGAGCCAGAGGCGAGCGGAGGAACCGCTCAGGGCCCTCCGTACCGGACCAGAGGCCCGCCTCCACGCCCACACCCCGGTCGAGGAGCACGGCCGCCAGCTCCTCGGCGCCCGGCTCATGCCAGTTCACCGAGGCGTGGTCGGGCAGGACGGTCCAGGCGCGGACGCGCTCCACTCTCCGTACCGGATCGGGCTCGGCCCACGCGCCCGTCGTCACGCCCACCGGGACGTCCACGGCTTCCCGGATCGCCGTCAGCGTCTCCGCCAGCACCCGGGGCGACAGCGTGTCCCCGCCGCACGGAGTCTTGGGGTGCACATGAACGTCCGACGCCCCGGCCGCGACCGCCCGCGCGGCCTCGTCCGCCATCGCGCCCGGGGACATCGGCACAGCCGCCGAATCCCCGGGGCCGTGGCCCCCGTTCAGACATACTTGGATCAGCACCGTGTCATGCCACCGACGCCAGCCGCGGGAAGGCCTCTCCCCGCGCCCGTGCCAGCGCCCCCGAGGTCAGCATCGCCCGCGGCACCACCACTCCGCAGTCACCGCACACCGGGCCGAACCACGGTTCGTCGTCCAGATCCGGCCGCCACTCGATCCTGAGGCCCGCGCACACCGGGCAGTGCTCCCCGGGGCCGGACTCCAGGGCCGCGATCAGCCGCCGCAGCACGTCGGCCAGCGGTTCCGACGGATGCACTTCCGGATCGTCACACCGCGCCACCCCGTTGCCGCCCCAGGTCCGCCGGTGCCAGTCGTCCAGCGCGCCGGGCCGGCGCAGCCCGTCCTGCTTCTCGCGCCGCCGCCGCGCCGCGAACTCCTCCTCGTACGCGAGCCATACCGCCCGCGCCTCCTCCAGCTCCTCCAGTGCGGCCACCAGCCGCCCAGGATCGAGATCCCGGTCCTCGGGCCCGAACCTGTGCCTGCGGCACAGATGGTCCCAGGTCGCGCGGTGCCCGTACGGGGCGAACCGCTCCAGGCACTTGCGGAGTGAATACCTCCGCAGCGCCGTGTCGCACCCCGGATCGCGCACCTGTCTCGCAAGACTCCGGAAACCCGCCATCGCTCTGCACCTCCGTCGCTGGTACTTCGGCGTCAAGGACGTTATGGGATGGACGAACGGCCGCCCGTTCGTGTTCCATCGAAAATTCGATGGGGCCCATCAGAGGCGCGCGGGGGAGATCTGTTGCAGGACGTTCTGCTGGGGCTCGCGGACAATCCGGCCCTGCCGGAGAGCTTGTTCGAACGGCTGGCGGAGATCGGCGATGAGCACGTCCGCGAACCGGCCCGTGGGGGCCTTCCGGCGGGGTGACCTAGCGCTTCCCGATCCGGCCCGCCGCCGCCACCAACCGCGCCAGTTCCGCGTGGCAGATGTCGCTGTGCTCCCCGACCACCTCCGCCGCGTCGACGCTCACGCACCCCGATGCCGGGAAGCCGTTGCGCAGCGCCGCCGCCAGGGGCAGCGAGGGCGTTCCGGGGACCGCCTGGACGCCGTCGTGGCCGATCGCCCACCAGCGCTTGTCGCTGCCGAGCAGCGAATCGGCGTCCCGGGCCAGCCGGGAGGCCAGGGGGTAGATCACGCGCAACGCGGTGTCGTGGCGCGAGTAGCAGGCGACCACGGGCCCGTCGACCCGCTGCTGCAGATCGCGCAGCGCACCGCCGCGGCCCGGTTCGTGCGGCAGCCGGGCCGCGAACGCGTAGTGCGAGAAGGCCCCCTGGAGAAGCGTCACCGAAGCCACGTTCCGCGCCCCGGTGGGCAGCCCGCGCAGGGCGAACGAGACGAGCCGGGCGCCCATGCTGTGCCCGACGAGATGGACCCGCAGCCCGGGAGCGGAGCGAGCGAGCTCGCCGAGCAGCGGGCCGAGCCCCCGCTCGCCGACGGTGCCCGAGCGCCGCTTCATCGTGTAGTAGGTGGCCTGCCGCAGGGCCTCCCGCGCGCCCTTCCAGTACCGCGTCAGCCGGCCCCCGAACGCCTCGCGCGGCGTGGGCACGCTCCCCGGCCCCGCCGCCTCCTCCAGCGCGTCGGCGAACATCGCGCAGACGACCACCGGGTCGCCGAGGAGAAAGTCCGGCACGTCGGGGCCGCCGTTCTCCGCGAAGCCGCGCGAGCCGTTCGTGTCGGTCAACTGCCGCAGCAGGTCGCCGAATTCGGTGAAGGCCGCCTCGTCGTCCGGCTGCTCGCGCAGCAGCGTGGCCAGCCGCCCCACCACCGCCTCCTTGCCCGGGTGCACGGCCGCCACGGACTCGAAGTCGGGGATCGGCTCGTCAGAGAACATCATCGACGGCCACACCACCCCCACGTATCCCACCCGCACATCCGGCCTCACGGTCTCCGGAAACGGGGCGAAGAACGCGCCGTACAGACGGGTGGCCACGGAACGGGAGTTGTTCCACCCGTGGGCGAACATCACCAGATCCGTGACCCCCTGACGGGCCAGCGCGGCGAGCGCCTCGTGCTGTCCGGCCGCCCCGTCGCCCTCCTTGTCGAAGGTGATCTCCCGGTACGGCTCCACACTCATCCCGGCCATGTCTGCCCCGTCCCTCCGCGTCGAGGAAGCTGCTGAGGAATTACTCCCCGCGACAGCATCCTGCGCGCACGGAGGGACGGCCAGGTTTTCAGCGCAGACGCGCCGCGGAGACCTTGGGGAAGTGGACGAGGAGGTCGTACGCCGTGGCGAGCCGGACCGGCGCGTGGTTGCCCTCCCACGGGTACGCCGTACCGATCAGCCAGGCCGGACGGTGCACGTTCAGCCAGTTCCGGGCGGTGGGCGTCGTGGTGCGCAGGTCCAGGTAGAAGGGGCGCGGCGACACCCGGTCCAGGGTCTCGGCGCTGCTGTCCGCGCCCGGGAAGCCGACCGTGAAGCTCCGGATCGGCTCGCCCGGCGTCCCGGTGTCGTGGGCGTTGAACGAGCCGCGCCCGAAGGAGGCCCCCATGCTCACGTAGTCCCGGCCGAGCGCGTCGCGCAGGAAGGCGCCCTGGAGGCGCGGGTATTGGTCCGGTTTGGTCGTCTCGTAGCCGACGTGGCCGTTGTGCGCGGACAGCACGATCCGTTCGCCGGTCCGCCGCTGCCACCACACGGTGTTCTCGGCCATGATCCGGTCGCGGTAGAGCATCGCGTCGGCGATGCCCTCATCCGTCGTCATCTCGTGCGCGTACTCCGTGCCGACCTGGGCGATCGCCCGGGCGTGCTGGAGCATCCAGGCGTGTTCCGTACGGTCCCGGCCCGGCTTCTGGCGCTCCAGGAGGGCGAGGGCGCGGTTCACGTCCGCGGCCATCCGCCGGCGTTCCTCGGACGGCTTGGCCAGGTACGCGTTCATCCAGGGGTCGACCTCGCCGACCGGACGTGAGGCCCGGTAGAGCTCCTGGAAGCGTGGCAGCAGCCGCGGATAGGTACGGGCCACATAGCCCGTGACCGTGTCGAAGAGGTTCGGTCCCGCGTAGCCGAGGTCGTTGCCCATGAAGCGGACCTGGTGGCCGGGGTGGCGCAGATTGTGCTCCCGCATCCAGGTGATCAGGTCGAGGTACTCCTCGGTGTTCCAGAAGCGGTAGGCGTTCTGGAACTCGTCCCGCAGGATCTTCCGCGGGTCGCCCTTGCCGAACCGTACGTAGTCGTCGATCAGCAGCCCCGTGGACCAGTTGGCCTCCAGGGCGAAGGTGGTGAAGCCCTTCTTCTCCACGAGGTGCTCGAAGATCCGGTGCTTGGTCTCGAAGAACTCGGCCGAGCTGTGGGTCGCCTCCCCGATCCCGAGGACCTTCGCCGAGCCGACCATCCGGTCCAGCGGGCCCAGGTCGTCCAAGGGCCGTGCGCTGCGGGCGAGTTCACGGGCGGGGTCCCGCGTCGCGGGCGCTTCCGCCCCTGCGGCGGCGGGGGCGAGGGCGGCGAGGCAGAGTGCCACGACCGCCCCCACCAGCGGTAACCGATGGTGTGTCCAGGTGTTCATGGATCAAGACTGTCGACCGGCGACCCGCCGTGACCAACCTGCCAACACCCCTGACCGGACGGGGGTTTGCCCCACCCGTCATCGGCTTCGGTCATCGGTAGAGCAGGTACTCCTCCCGCACGGCGCGGAACGCGGCCAGGTCCCCGCCCCACGCCCCCACCACCTCGTCCGTGTCCGCGCCGGCGTCGATCAGGGTCCGTACCCGCGTCGAGCCGGTCAGCTTGTCGATCCAGTTGTCCGATCGCCAGGCGAAGCCGCTCCACGAGCGCCTGGCGCTGACGAGCAGCCCGATCCCGGTCCGTACGGGGTCGAAGGCGTCCCGGTCGTGGACCTGTACCTGCACGCCGCCGACCGTCTTCCCCTGGAACTTGGAGAAGGTCGGGGCGAAGTACGCCTCACGGAAGCGCACCCCGGGCAGTTCCAGGGCGTTCGCCGCCTCCGCCCAACGCCGGTCGACGCCCTCCGCGCCGAGCAGCTCGAAGGGGCGGGTGGTGCCCCGCCCCTCGGAGAGGTTGGTGCCCTCGAAGAGACAGGTGCCGGAGTAGACGAGCGCGGTGTCGGGCGTGGGCATGTTGGGGCTCGGCGGCACCCACGGCAGCCCGGTGGCGTCGAAGAAGTCCCGCCGCTTCCAGCCCGACATCCGGACGGTCGTCAGCTCCACCGGCCTGGGCAGGAACTCCCCGTTGAACAGCCGGGCCAGCTCCGACACCGTCATGCCGTGCGCCTGCGCGATCGGCTCGCGCCCCACGAAGGTGGCGAAGGCGCGGTCGAGCACCGGACCGAGCGCCGCCCGCCCGGTGACCGGATTCGGCCGGTCGAGAACGACGAACCGTTTCCCCGCCAGCGAGGCCGCCACCATGCAGTCGTAGAGCGTCCAGATGTACGTGTAGAAGCGCGCCCCCACGTCCTGGATGTCGAAGACGACCGTGTCCACGCCCGAGGCGGTGAAGATGTCCGCGAGCGGCTGCCCGCTCTTGAGGTAGGTGTCGTAGACGGGAAGCCCGGTCGCCGGGTCGTCGTAGCGCCCCTCGGATCCGCCCGCCTGCGCCGTGCCCCGGAAGCCGTGCTCGGGGCCGAAGACGGCCACCAGGTCGACCCGGTCGTCGGCGTGCATGACGTCGACGATGTGGCGGACGTCCGAGGTGATCCCGGTCGGGTTGGTGACGACGCCGACCCGCTCTCCGGCGAGCGAGGCGTACCCCTCGGCCGCCAGCCGCTCGAAACCTGTGCGGACCCGGTGGCCGCCGTCGTGCCCGACGGCCACGGGCGCCGCCGCGGCCCCCAACCCCACCGCGCCGCCCGCGGCGAGCAGGCTGCGTCTGGACAGTCCCGACAGGCTCATACGGAAACCTCCTTGATCGCCTTTCCGGACATGGGCACGCACGCTAGCGCTCCTGACCGCCCCAGGGAACGAGGCGTGCGCCAGAGGTCTTCCCCTGCCACATACCGACTGGTTAGTCTGCTGGGACTGTCACGACGGAGAGGCGGATCTCGATGAGTACGGTGCAGGGCGCTGGAGTGGTCGTCACGGGCGCGGGCGGCGGGATCGGGGCCGCACTGGCCCGCCGGTTCGCCGCCGAGGGCGCCCGGGTCGTCGTCAACGACCTCGACCCCGGCCGCACCAAGGCCGTCGCCGAGGAGATCGGCGCCACCGCGGTACCGGGCGACGCCTCGGAGATCGTCGAGGAGGCCCGCGAGGCCCTCGGCGGCACCGTCGACGTGTGGTGCGCCAACGCCGGACTCGCCTCACCCGGCGACGCCTTCGCCGACGAGGCGGTCTGGGCCGCCGCGTGGGACGTCAACGTCATGGCCCACGTCCGCGCCGCCCGCGCCCTGCTGCCCGACTGGCTGGAGCGCGGCACCGGCCGCTTCGTCTCCACGGTCTCCGCCGCCGGCCTGCTCACCATGGTCGGCGCCGCCCCCTACAGCGTCTCCAAGCACGGTGCGTACGCCTTCGCCGAATGGCTCTCCCTCACCTACCGCCACCGCGGGGTCAAGGTCCACGCGATCTGCCCGCAGGGCGTGCGTACGGACATGCTCACCGCCGCCGGATCGGCTGGCGAACTGGTCCTCGCCCCCACCGCCATCGAGCCCGAGGACGTCGCCGACTCCCTCTTCGACGCCATCGAGGCCGACCGCTTCCTGGTCCTCCCGCACCCCGAGGTCGCCGAGTTCTACCGGGCCAGGGCGACCGACCCCGAGCGCTGGCTCGGCAACATGAACCACATCCAGCGCAAGTGGGAAGGGGCCGGCGCATGACCTCGACCGAGTCGGTCTACGCGGCCAAGCCGTGGCTCGCCCAGCTGACCGAGACCCAGCGGGGTCCCATAGATCCGCCGGCCACCGTGCTGCACGCCTTCCGCGCCTCCGCCGCCCGGGCCCCCGAGCACCCGGCCCTCGCCTACTTCGACGGCCGCCTGACCTACCGCGAGACCGACGTCCTCTCCGACTCGGTCGCGGGACACCTCGCCGCGCGCGGCCTGGAGCGGGGCGACCGGGTCGCGATCATGCTCCAGAACAGCCCGCACTTCGTCCTCGCCCTGCTCGGCGCCTGGAAGGCGGGCGCCACGGTCGTCCCGCTCAACCCGATGTACAAGTCGGCCGAGGTCGGGCACGCCCTGCGGGACTCCGGCGCCACCGCCCTGATCTGCTCCGACCGGGCCTGGGACGCGTTTCTGCGGGACACCGCGGCCGACTCCTCCGTACGCATCGCGCTCACCGCCTGCGAACGCGACCTCCAGACCCGCGACGACCCCCGGGTCCTCGCCTTCGAGCGCGTCCCGACCGAGGCCGACGACCTGCTGACGGTCGCCCGAGCCGGGCACCCCGCGCCCGCCGACCGGGAGCTCACCACCGACGACGTGGCCCTGATCAGCTACACCTCCGGCACCAGCGGCACCCCCAAGGGCGCGCTCAACCTGCACCGGGGCATCAGCCACAACGCCGAGCGCCAGCGCACCGGGCACCCCGTCCCCGAGGGAGCCGGCTACTTCGCGCTCGCCCCGCTCTTCCACATCACCGGCCTGGTCTGCGAGCTCGCCGCCTGCTTCGGCAACGCCGGCACCCTCGTCCTCGCCTACCGCTTCGACGCAGGGGTCGTCCTCGACGCCTTCCTGGAGCACCGTCCCGCGTACACGGTCGGCCCCTCCACCGCCTTCATGGCGCTCGCCGCCCACCCGGGGGCGACCCGCGACCACTTCTCCTCGTTCCTGGTCATCTCCTCGGGCGGCGCACCGGTCCCGCCCGCCCTGGTGGAGAAGTTCCGCGCCGGCTTCGGCCCGTACATCCGCAACGGCTACGGTCTCACCGAGTGCACGGCGCCCTGTGCCTCCGTACCGCCCGAGAAGGAGGCCCCGGTGGACCCCGCCTCCGGCACCCTCTCGGTCGGCGTCCCCGGGCCGGACACGATCGTCCGCATCCTCGACGAGACCGGCGCCGAGGTGCCCTTCGGGGAGCAGGGCGAGATCGCGGTGCGCGGCCCTCAGGTCGTCCCCGGCTACTGGCGGCTCCCGGAGGCCACCGAGCAGACCTTCCCGGACGGGGAACTGCGCACCGGAGACATCGGCTTCATGGACGCGGACGGCTGGCTCTACGTCGTCGACCGCAAGAAGGACATGATCAACGCTTCCGGCTTCAAGGTCTGGCCGCGCGAGGTCGAGGACGTCCTCTACACCCACCCGGCCGTCCGTGAGGCCGCCGTCGTCGGCGTCCCCGACGCCTACCGGGGCGAGACGGTCAAGGCGTACGTGAGCCTGCGTCCGGGCGCCGCCGCCGAGCCGGCCGAACTCTCCGCGTACTGCGAGCAGCGGCTCGCCGCCTACAAGTACCCGCGCGAGGTCGAGATCCTGGCGGAGCTGCCCAAGACGACAAGTGGGAAGATCCTGAGGCGGGAACTCCGTTCCCCCAAGTAACGACGATCAAGCATGACGATCATGAGGGAAAGGCGGCGGCGCATGGCCAGGACGACGGACGGGAGCGGCACCCCCGTCCCCCAGAGGCTGCTGGCCGCCGCCACCCGGCTCTTCGCGGAGCGTGGGTACGACCGCACCTCCGTCCAGGAGATCGTGGAGGCGGCGGGCGTCACCAAGGGCGCGCTCTACCACTACTTCGGTTCCAAGGAGGACCTCCTCCAGGAGGTCTACTCCCGGGTGCTGCGGCTCCAGCAGGAGCGGCTCGACGCCTTCGCGGGCGCCGACGCCCCGGTCGAGCAGCGGCTGCGCGACGCCGCCGCCGACGTCGTGGTCACCACGATCGAGAACCTCGACGACGCCTCGATCTTCTTCCGCTCGATGCACCACCTCAGCCCGGAGAAGAACAAGCAGGTGCGCGCCGAGCGGCGGCGCTACCACGAGCGGTTCCGGGCGCTGATCGAGGAGGGCCAGCAGGCCGGGGTGTTCTCCGTGGCGACCCCCGCCGACCTGGTGGTGGACTACCACTTCGGCTCGGTCCACCACCTGTCCACCTGGTACCGCCCGGACGGGCCGCTCACCCCGCAGCAGGTCGCCGACCAACTCGCCGACCTGCTGCTGCGGGCGCTGCGGCCGTAAGCGCACCGGCTGCGGCCGTAAACGCGCTGACCGCGCCTGGACGCGCCGACTGCGGCAGTGACGGCACCGGCTGCGGCCGTAACGCGCCGGCTGCGGCTGTCGACGCACGGAGGGCCCGGGGCGAGTCCGCCCCGGGCCCTTCCGCGTCACAGGTACTTCTTCAGCTCCCGCCGGGCCAGCGACCGCTGGTGTACCTCGTCCGGACCGTCCGCCAGCTTCAGCGTCCGCGCCGCGGCCCACAGTTCGGCCAGCGGGAAGTCCTGCGAGACCCCGCCCGCGCCGTGCACCTGCACGGCCTTGTCGATGATGTCGACCACCGCGCGCGGGGTCGCGATCTTGATCGCCTGGATCTCCGTGTGCGCGCCCCGGTTGCCGACGGTGTCCATCAGCCAGGCGGTCTTGAGGACGAGCAGGCGCAGCTGCTCGACCGTCACCCGGGCGTCGGCGATCCAGTTCTGCACGACCCCCTGCTGTGCGATCGCCTTGCCGAAGGCGGTACGGGAGACGGCCCGGCGGCACATCAGCTCGATGGCCCGCTCGGCCATGCCGATCAGCCGCATGCAGTGGTGGATCCGGCCGGGGCCGAGCCGGGCCTGGGCGATGGCGAAGCCGCCGCCCTCCTCGCCGATCAGGTTCGAGACCGGGACGCGGGCGTCGTGGAACAGCACCTCGGCGTGGCCGCCGTGGGAGTGGTCCTCGTAGCCGTACACCTGCATGGCCCGACGCACCTCGACGCCGGGGGTGTCCCGCGGGACGAGGATCATCGACTGCTGGCGGCGCACGTCGGCGCCCTCCGGGTCGGTCTTGCCCATCACGATGAAGATCTTGCAGTTGGGGTTCATCGCCCCGGAGATGTACCACTTGCGCCCGTTGAGGACGTACTCGTCGCCCTCACGCGTGATCCGGGTCTCGATGTTCGTCGCGTCGGAGGAGGCGACCTCGGGCTCGGTCATCGCGAACGCCGAGCGGATCTCGCCGGCCAGGAGCGGCTCCAGCCACTGCTTCTTCTGCGCCTCGTCGCCGAACTGGGCGAGCACCTCCATGTTCCCGGTGTCGGGGGCCGCGCAGTTGAGGGCCGTGGGGGCCAGCTCGGGGCTGCGGCCGGTGATCTCGGCCAGCGGCGCGTACTGGAGGTTGGTGAGACCCGCCCCGTGCTCGGCGTCGGGCAGGAAGAGGTTCCACAGACCCTGGCGGCGGGCCTCGGCCTTCAGGTCCTCGACGATCTGCGGGGTGTCCCACGGCGAGGCGAGCAGCGCCCGCTGCTCGTGTGCGGTCTGCTCGGCGGGGTAGACGTGCTCGTCCATGAAGGCGAGCAGCTTCGCCCGCAGCTCCTCGGTGCGTGCGTCGAATGCGAAGTCCATGGCGGATCAGCCTTCCTGAAGGGTGGTGAGGCCGTGCTCGATGAAGACCGGGACGAGTTCGCCGATGCGGTCGAAGCCGGCGCCGACGGTCTGGCCGAGGGTGTACCGGTAGTGGATGCCCTCCAGGATCACGGCGAGCTTGAACCAGGCGAAGGCCGTGTACCAGGAGATGGCGGAGGTGTCGCGGCCCGAGCGGGCCGCGTAGCGCTCGATCAGCTCGGCGGGCGTGGGGTGTCCGGCGGCCGTGGCGGTCGTGCTGACGGGGGAGTGCGGGACGTCCAGCGGCGCGCTGTACATCGCGAGCAGCCCGAGGTCGGTCAGCGGGTCGCCGAGGGTGGACATCTCCCAGTCGAGGACGGCCTTGATGCGGTCGTCCGCGCCGATCAGGACGTTGTCCAGCCGGTAGTCGCCGTGGACGACCGTAGGGGCGGGGGAGGCCGGGAGCGCGCGGCCGAGAGCGGCGTGCAGCTCGTCGATGCCCGCCAGGTCGCGGTTGCGGGAGGCGTCGAGCTGCTTGCCCCAGCGGCGCAGCTGCCGGTCGAGGAAGCCCTCGGGCCGCCCGAAGTCGGCGAGGCCCACCTCCGCCGGGTCGACGGCATGCAGGTCGACGAGGGTGTCGACCAGGCCGAGGACCGCCTCGCGGGTGCGTTCGGCGCCGAGCGGGGCGAGCTGTTCGGCCGAGCGGTACGGGGTGCCGGCGACGAACTCCATGACGTAGAACGGCGCTCCGAGCACGGTGTCGTCCTCGCAGAGCAGCAGGGGCTCGGGGACGGGCACGGCCGTGCCGTGCAGGGCGCGGATCACGCGGTGCTCGCGCTTCATGTCGTGCGCGGTGGCCAGGACGTGGCCGAGCGGGGGCCTGCGGACCACCCACTGTGCCGTGCCGTCGGTGACGACATACGTGAGGTTCGACCTGCCGCCCTCGATCAGCCGGGCGTGGAGCGGGCCGCGCACGAGCCCCGGCCGTTCGCGGTCGAGGAATCCGCGCAACTGCTCGGGGTCGAGACCTGGCGGCGGAGCTGAACTCATCGTGCGTACCTCCAGAGGGTGGCTGGTCGGCGTTCATGATGACCGACCAGTCGGTATGTCGTCCAGGGCTCGGGAGGGAAAGCGGTGTCGTCGGTCTGGCCACCGGTCCAGCTCGTGAATATGGTTCACATATGAATCCAGAGCTGCTCGTCGAGGAAGTCCGGCTGACCCCGATCCTGATCTCCGACCCCCCTCTGCTCAACACCCAGGGCGTCCATCAGCCCCTCACGCCCCGGCTCGTGGTCGAAGTGGTCACGCGGGGCGGGGTCACCGGCCTCGGTGAGACCTACGGCGATACGAAGTACCTGGGGCTCGCCCGGCCGCTGGCCGAAGCGCTGCCCGGCCGTGCGGTCACGGACGTGAACGGCCTGTTCTCGCTGGCCGCGCAGGTGTGCGGCGACTCACTGGGCGTCGACGAGCGGGTCGACGCGGGCGGGCTGCGCGGGGTGCAGACCGCCGACAAGCTCCGCCTCTCCGTCGTCTCCGCTTTCGAGGTCGCCTGCCTGGACGCCCTCGGCAAGACCCTGGGCCTGCCCGTCCACGCCCTGCTCGGCGGCAAGGTCCGCGACTCCGTCGAGTACAGCGCGTATCTCTTCTACAAGTTCGACGGGACGGACGACTGGGGAGCGGCCCTCGACCCGGCGGGGATCGTCGAGCAGGCCCGTCGCTTCGACCGGACGTACGGCTTCCGCTCCTTCAAGCTCAAGGGCGGAGTCTTCCCGCCCGAGCAGGAGATCGCCGCGATCCGGGCCCTCGCCGAGGAGTTCCCCGGCCGGCCGCTCCGCCTCGACCCGAACGGGGCCTGGTCCGTGGAGACCGCGCTGGAGGTGGCGCGGGAGCTGAAGGACGTCCTGGAATACCTGGAGGACCCGGCGACCGGCACGGACGCCATGGCCGACATCGCCGCCCGGACGGACGTACCGCTCGCGACGAACATGTGCGTCACGACCTTCGAGGAGGTCCCGGAGGCCTTCGCCCGCGACGCGGTACGGATCGTGCTCTGCGACCACCACTACTGGGGCGGCCTGCACCGCACCCGTGAGCTCGCCGCGCTCTGCCGCACCTACGGCGTCGGGCTCTCCATGCACTCCAACACGCACCTCGGCATCAGCCTCGCCGCCATGACCCACGTCGCCGCGACCCTGCCGCACCTCGACCACGCCTGCGACACCCACTACCCCTGGCAGACCGAGGACGTCGTCACCACCCGCCCCGACTTCCGGGCCGGCCGCCTCACGGTCTCCGACGCCCCGGGCCTCGGCGTCGAACTGGACCGCGACGCCCTGACGGCCCTGCACCGCCGCTGGCTCGACGACGACGGCACCCTCCGGGACCGCGACGACGCGGCGGCGCTGCGCAGGCTACGGTCCTAGGTGGTGTCTCGCGGGCATGCGTTCCGCTACGCGTGGCACGCCACCGGGACGCCCCCGTTCATCGCCGCCATGTCGCCGAAGACCGCCGCCGCGTCCAGTGGCGAGCCCTCCGGGAGGCCGTCCAGCTCCGCGTACGCCCGGTGCAGGTTCGCCACCAGCCGCTCGCTCTCCCGCCACGCCCCGAACTCCCCGAGGTCCGCCGTGCGGGCCGTCTCCAGCGGGGTCGCGCCCTTCGCGTGGCCCTCGCGCGCCAGCTCGGCGACCCAGCGCAGGTAGCGCTCCGTCGCGTCGTACGCCGACGGGTCGGTGACCCGGCCGTGTCCGGGCACCACCGTCGGCGCGTCCAGCGAGCGCAGCATGTCCAACGCCCGCAGCGAACCCGCCAGCGAGCCCATCGGCAGGAACGGCGTCCCGCCGTGGAAGACCAGATCCCCGGTGAAGACGACGCCCTGCTCCGGGAGATGGACGATCGAGTCGCCCGTCGTGTGCGCGGGCCCCGGGTGCAGCACGCGTACCTCCAGGTCACCCACGTACAGCGTCAGCCGCTCGCCGTACGAGAGCGAGGGCGGCGTCACCTCGATCTCGCCGAAGTCGGTCTGCGGCCACAGCAGATGGAGCTGACGCCCGGCCGCGAGCTGCTCGGCCCGGCAGTTGTCGTGCCCGACGATCCGCGCCTCCGGCAGGAAGACCCCGTTGCCGTACGTGTGGTCGCCGTGGTGGTGCGTGGAGACGATCGTGCGGGGGAGCGGCAACCCCTCCGCGAGGACCGCCTCGCGCAGCAGCCGCGCCCGCCGCTCCGTCGCGGCCGTGTCCACGAGCAGGCTCTCGTGGGCGTCGCCGACGAAGCCGGCGTTGTTCAGGCACCAGCCGCCGTCGGGCTGGACGAAGGCGTGCACCCGCGGCGCGAGCGCGACGACATACGGGTCGGTGACGGACAAGGCGTTCCCCTGGACGAGAAAGACGAGAGCCCAACTGACAGGTGGAAGACTGCCAGTTGGGCCCCGTCCGGGGAAAGCTCGGCGGCCGTGGGGTCAGTGGTCGTCCCAGTGGTTGCCGTGCTCCGCGTGACGGTGCCCGTCGTGTACGTAGTCGATGTGGTCGCCGTGCGTGACGGCGGTGTGTCCGCAGTCCGGCCCGTGCGTGTGGTCGGGGTGGGTGTGCTGGATGTGGTCGGTGGGTTCGCACTCGTCCCAGTGCCCGGCGTGTTCACGGTGCAGGTGCCCGTCGTGGGCGTAGTCGACATGGTCACGGTGCGTGACGGCGGTGTGCCCGCACGACGGGCCGTGGGTGTGCGCGTGGGTGGGGTGCTCGTGATGGAGAACGGTCATGACCATCGCCTCTGTGAGGGGGTGTGACCACCTCAGATTAGTCCTAAATGTCCACCTCGTCCTTGTCCTGTCCCGGGGCTTCGGCAAACGCGTCGCCGTACTCGGCGGACCACCGCCCCAGCGCCTCGACGGGTCCTGGGAGAGAACACCGCCCGGAGGAATCCGGCTTGCGGGGCGCGGGGGGCGACGTGATCGTTCGGGGTATGAAGGCGATCAGCTACAGCCGGTACGGCGGACCCGAGGTGCTCGAGTACGGCGAGCGGCCCGACCCGAAGGTCGGCCCCGACGACGTCCTCGTGAAGGTACGGGCCGCCGCCGTGAACCCGGTCGACTGGAAGGCTCAGGCCGGCTACCTGGACGGGATGATGGACGCCGTCTTCCCGGTCATCCCCGGCTGGGACGTCTCCGGGGTCGTCGTCCAGCCCGGAGTGTCCGTCACCGAGTTCACCGTCGGCGACGAGGTCATGGGCTACGTCCGCGAGGACTTCCTCTCCCGCGGCACCTTCGCCGAGTACGTCGCGGCCCCCGTCCGCACCCTCGCCCGCAAGCCGCGCACCTTGGGCTTCGAGGAGTCCGCCGCCCTTCCGCTGGCCGGGCTCACCGCCTACCAGGTGCTCCACCAGGCCCTCGCCGTCCGGTCCGGGGAGACGGTCCTGGTGCACGCGGCGGCGGGCGGCGTCGGTTCCATGGCCGTCCAGATCGCCCGCCACCTCGGCTGCCGGGTGATCGGCGCGTCGCGCGAGGGGGGCCAGGAGCACATCAAGGAGCTGGGCGCCGAGCCGGTCCTGTACGACGAGCACACCTTCGCCGCGCAGGTCCGCGAACTGGCGCCGGACGGGGTGGACGCGGCGTTCGACACCATCGGCGGCCCGTTCCTCAAGATCACCGCGGATGTGCTGGCTCCCGAGGGCCGCCTCGCGTCGATCGCCGACGGCGAGGTCATCAGCCTCGGCGGTCGCTACTTCTGGGTCCGCCCCGACCCCGATGACCTGGCCGCGCTCGCCGGCCTCGTCGAGGAGGGCGTGCTGTCCGTACGGGTCGCGCGGACCTTCCCGCTGGAACAGGCGGCCGACGCGCAGCGCGCGAACGCCGAGGGCGGCCTGAACGGCAAGGTCGTGGTCACGGTGGAGTGGCCGGACTAGGGGGTGTCGCCCCCTGGGGCCCGTTCGGCGGATCAAGGTCGGACAGGCCTCGACCCCGCCCCGCGTCGCCGACCGCCCGGTCAGAGCACCACCGCGACCGCGAACGCCGCCAGCGCGACCGTGCAGGCCGTCGCCAGCAGTGCGCCCCGGTGCGAGAACGGCCCCGGCCGCGCCGCGTCCAGGGCGTGGATGCGCCGGTGGGCGACGGCGAGGAACGCCACCCACACCAGCGCCGTCAGCGCGGCGCCCGCGATCCCGGCCGCCGTGATCTCGTCCCGGATCGCCGACTTCGCGGCGAGCACGGCCACGACCGTGCAGGTCAGCGTCGTCCGCCGCCACGCCAGCCGTGTCCGCTCCGGCTGCAGCCCCGGATCCCGCGTCGACGTCGCTCGCTGCGTCACCGCCCGGCCCAGCCGAAGACGATGACCACCACCATCGCCAGCGCCACCACGGCCACCGCGAGACTCAGCACCGTCGGGAACCGGGACACCGGCAGGTCCTCGCCGCGCCGCATCGCCCGCTCGCACCGGACCCAGTGGTTCACCGCCCGCAGCGCACACAGCACACCCGCGCCGAGCAGCGCCAGCGCGAGCCCGACCCGTACCCCCCAGCGCAGATCCGGCAGGAACTGGTCGACGGCGAAACCGCCGCCGACGAGCGCCAGTGCGGTCCGGATCCAGGCGAGGAAGGTGCGCTCGTTGGCGAGCGAGAACCGGTAGTCCGGAGTCTCGCCCTCGTCCCGGATCCGCTGCGGCGCGAACCACAGCCGCAGACTCTGCACGAAGTCACTCACCCGGGCACCTTAACCGCGGCGCGCGCGCAGTCGTTCGTAGGCGGCCCGGCCGTCCGGGACCCACTCCCACTCCCCGAGCCGCGCGACCACCTCCGCCTCGGGCAGGAAGGCGTACCAGGCGACCTCCTCCACCTGAGGGTTCACCGGCAGCTCGCAGCGCACCTCGTACACGGCCGACCACCACTTCCCGGCGACGCCTCCGGAGTCGTGCAGGAAGCGGAACAGAGGCTCGGGGCGCGGCAGCCCGGAGACCCCCAGCTCCTCCTCGGCCTCGCGCAGCGCCGCGTCGTCGTAGCTCTCGCCCGCGCCGACGACCCCGCCGACGAACATGTCGTAGAGGGAGGGGTAGACCAGCTTCGTCGGCGTGCGCCGGTGCACGAAGATCCGGTCCTCGGCGTCACGTACCTGGATGAACGTGCAGCGATGGATCAGGCCCCGCGCGTACACCTCGGCGCGCGGGGCCTGTCCGATGACCTCGTCGTTCTCGTCGACGACGTCCAGGATCTCTTCGGCGGGGTTCATGCCCCCCATCAGATCACCGACTCGCGACTCACTGACCCATGACGTACTTCACCGTCGGACCGGTCGTCCAGCCGCCGTCCACGGCCAGCTCCGCGCCCGTCACGTACGAGGCCGCGTCCGACAGCAGGAAGACGACGGCGCCCGCGATCTCGGGAGCCTCGCCGACCCGGCCCATCGGGGTGTTCGGGTACTTGCCCTCGCCGCGCTCGATGCCGACGGCGGCGGTCATCGGGGTGTACGTCATGCCGGGGTGGACCGAGTTCACGCGGATCCCGGCCGTGCCCAGCTCCACCGCGCCGATCTTCGTCAGCCCCCGCACGCCCCACTTGGAGGCGCCGTAGCCCGCGGTCAGCGCGAGACCCATCAGACCGGCCGCCGAGGAGATGTTGACGATCGACCCGCCGCCGGCCTCCTTCATCGCCGGGATCGCGGCCTTCATGCCGATGAAGACGCCGGTCAGATTGATGTCGAGCACCCGGCGGAAGTGCTCGACGGACTCGGTCTCGAGGAAGGCGCCGGTGGCTATCCCGGCGTTGTTCACCAGACCGTGCAGACCGCCGAACTCGGCGACCGCGTACGCCACGGCCGCGGCCCACTCCTCCTCGGAGGTGACGTCGTGGTGGAGGAAGCGCGCCCGCTCGCCCAGCCCGGCCGCGGTCGCCTTGCCCTCGTCGTCCAGTACGTCGGTGATCACGACGTTCGCCCCGGCGGCGACGGCCTGCCGCGCGGCCTCGGCGCCCAGGCCGCGGGCGCCTCCGCTGATGAGGACGGTCTTGCCGGTGAGGTCGTTCATGAAATGTCCTTTCGGGTCGCGGGCGTGGGGGCCTGCAGCAGGGCGGTGGTGGTCTCGACGAGGTCGGCGAGGAAGAGCGCCTCGCTCGTGAGCGGTTCGGTGCCGTCGAGGTACTGCCGGGCGCGGTCGGCCAGGGCCGCGCCGACGACGGTGAGCGCCAGATCGAGGCGCTCCAGACGCAGCGGCTCGGGCAGGCCGGTCAGACAGGCCTCGATCCGCTCGATCAGCCGCCAGTAGACGGTGCCGTCGAGCGTGGGATGGGGGGTGCGGGTGCGGACGCCGCTCTCATGGCTGAGCTGGGCGGAGATCCGCAGGCAGCGCAGGCCGCGCTCGGTGCGCAGTTCGCTCGCCTCGGCGGTGACCAGGGCACGGATCAGCGCGCGCGGTTCGTCGGAGGCCGCGGAGAGGAGCGGGGTGAGGACCTTCTCCGTACGGAGCTGGCGGCCGGCCATCACCGCGTCGAGGAGGCCGCCGCGCGAGCCGAAGTGGTACTGCACGGCCGAGGGGTTGCTCTGGCCGGCCAGGGCGACGATGTCGCGGAGCTGGGCGCCGTCGACGCCCTGGGCGGCGAAGATCTCTTCCGCCGCGCGGATCAGCTTGTCCCGGGTCTCGGGCCCCGATGTTCTCGCCATGCCTCCATATTAATGCTCGACATTAGAAACCAGGAGAGGCAATGCGATGGGTCCGGACTGTTGACTCGATACATTCGTGTATCCAATATTCGGTCCATGTCGTACGACGCTGATGTGATCGTGATCGGAGCCGGCCTCGCCGGGCTCGTCGCCACCGCCGAACTCGTGGAGGCGGGCCGGAGCGTGATCCTGCTCGACCAGGAGCCGGAGCAGTCCCTCGGTGGCCAGGCCCACTGGTCCTTCGGCGGGCTGTTCCTCGTGGACTCGCCCGAGCAGCGCCGGATGCGGATCAAGGACAGCCACGAGCTCGCACTCCAGGACTGGCTCGGCACCGCCGGGTTCGACCGCAAGGAGGACCACTGGCCGCGGCGCTGGGCGGAGGCGTACGTCGACTTCGCCGCGGGCGAGAAGCGCAGCTGGCTGCACTCGCGCGGAGTGCGGTTCTTCCCGGTCGTCGGCTGGGCGGAGCGCGGCGGCTACGACGCGACCGGGCACGGCAACTCGGTGCCCCGCTTCCACATCACCTGGGGCACAGGACCCGGCCTCGTCGCTCCCTTCGAGCAGCGGGTCCGCGAAGGCGTCGCCCGGGGCCTCGTCACGTTCCGCTTCCGCCACCGGGTCACCGGCCTCGGCCGCACGGCGGGCGCCGTGGACACCGTGACCGGGGAGATCCTGGAGCCGTCCGGGGTGGAGCGCGGGGAGGCGAGCAGCCGGGGGGTCACCGGTACCTTCGAACTCCGGGCCCAGGCGGTCGTCGTCACCTCCGGCGGCATCGGCGGCAACCACGACCTCGTACGCAAGCAGTGGCCGGACCGGCTTGGCACCCCGCCCGCGAAGCTGCTCTCCGGCGTCCCCGCCCATGTGGACGGGCTGATGCTGGGCATCACCGAGGCGGCCGGGGCCCACCACATCAACCGCGACCGGATGTGGCACTACACCGAGGGCATCGAGAACTGGAACCCGATCTGGGCCAAGCACGGCATCCGCATCCTGCCCGGCCCGTCCTCGCTCTGGCTGGACGCCCGCGGCCGCCGGCTGCCCGTCCCGCTCTTCCCCGGCTTCGACACGCTCGGCACGCTCGAGCACATCATGCGGACCGGGTACGACCACACCTGGTTCGTGCTCGACCAGCGCATCATCGGCAAGGAGTTCGCCCTCTCGGGCTCCGAGCAGAACCCCGACCTCACCGGCAAGTCGATCCGGGACGTGATCGGCCGGGCCCGCGCGGACGTGCCGGGACCGGTGAAGGCGTTCATGGACCACGGCGTCGACTTCGTCGTGGAGAAGGACCTGCCCGCCCTCGTCCGGGGCATGAACGCGCTGACCGACGAGCCGCTGATCGACGAGGCGGAGCTGCGCCGCGAAATCACCGCCCGGGACCGGGAGATCGCCAACCCCTTCACCAAGGACCTCCAGGTCACGGCGATCCGGGGCGCCCGAAAGTACCTCGGCGACAAGCTGATCCGTACGGCGTCCCCGCACCGCATCCTGGACCCGAAGGCCGGTCCGCTGATCGCCGTGCGCCTCAACATCCTCACCCGGAAGTCGCTCGGCGGCCTGGAGACGGACCTTTCGTCGCGGGTGCTCACGGAGGGCGGCGAGGTACTGGAAGGGGTGTACGCGGCGGGCGAGGCGGCCGGGTTCGGCGGCGGAGGCGTCCACGGCTACCGGTCCCTGGAAGGCACCTTCCTCGGCGGCTGCATCTTCTCGGGCCGCGCGGCGGGCCGGGCGGCGGCGAAAGCGGTGGGTTAGGACGACGGCGCACAGGCGGCGGGCCGCCCGGCCCCGACCGACGCGCCGCCGTCCCGTCTTCGGCCGAACCGCCCCGCTGTCCCGGCCTCGACCGACGGCCCCCGCCGCCGGGTCCCGGCCCCGACCGACGCGCCCGCCGCCGCGTCCCGGCTCAGCCGAGGCGTCGTACGACCTCGAACCGCTCGGCGACCGCCATCGTCGCGTCGGTCACGGTGAACTCCGGGTCGCCGAGGAACTCCCGCATCTCGGCGCCGTGCCAGAACCGTTCGTGGGACGCCCGCCACTCCGCGACCGTCGTGTACCCCTCGCCCTCGTCGATGGCGAACTGGAGGTCGATCTCCCCGACGGGCAGGACCCGTACCTCCGTGGTCTCCACCACCGCCACCGGCCGCTCCTCGGAGTCGATGAGCGCCCAGCGCTCGCCGACGCGCGGCAGCTCCTCGCCCTCGACCTCGAACGCCACCATCAGACCCGTCGTCGAGGTCTTCTCGCCCGACAGGACGGCGGCCACCAACTGGTCGCGCAGCGGCCCGGGAAAGGCCAGCGCCAACGGCTTGAGGGACTCGGGGTCCTCGCTCCGCGCCACGTACTCCGTCTGTTCCATGCCCTGTTCCATGCCCGGCAGTCTGGCACGGCCTCCACGCACCGGACCGGGCCCGGAACGCCTGAACGGCGTCCGGACCCGGTCCGGTTGGAGCGTGCGGAAGGCCGCGGCTACAGCACGAGCGACAGCAGCAGGACGAACACGAGGCCGACGACCGAGATGATCGTCTCCATCACCGACCAGGTCTTGATCGTCTGGCCGACGTTCATCCCGAAGTACTCCTTCACCAGCCAGAACCCGGCGTCGTTGACATGGCTGAAGAAGAGCGAACCGGCACCGATCGCAAGGACCAGGAGGGCCGTCTCGCTCGTGCCCATGCCCTCGGCGAGCGGGGCCACCAGGCCGGCCGCCGAGATCGTCGCCACGGTCGCCGAACCGGTCGCGAGCCGGATCGCCACGGCGATCAGCCAGGCGAGCAGCAGGGCCGGGATCGACCAGTTCTTGGAGAAGTCCAGGATCATCTGGCCCACGCCGACGTCGATCAGCGTCTGCTTGAAGCCGCCGCCCGCGCCGACGATCAGGAGCACGCCCGCGATCGGGGCGAGGGACTTCTCGACGGTCGAGGAGAGCCGCTGCTTGGTGAAGCCGGCGGCGCGGCCCAGCGTGAACATGCCGACGAGCACGGCCGCGAGCAGCGCGATCAGCGGGGAGCCGATGACGTCGGTGACCTTCTGCAGGCCGTTCTCCGGGTTGTCCACGACGATGTCGACCAGCGCCTTGACCAGCATCAGGACGACGGGCAGCAGGACGGTCGCGACCGTGGCGCCGAAGCCGGGGCGCTTCTCCAGGTCTTCGGAGGGACGCGCCGGAATCATGTTCTCCGGGGCCGGGATGTCCACCCAGCGGGCGGCGTACCGGGAGAACAGCGGACCGGCGATGATCACGGTCGGTATGGCGACCAGGACACCCAGGGCGAGCGTGACACCCAGGTTGGCGCCCAGCGCGTCGATGGCGACCAGCGGGCCGGGGTGCGGCGGGATCAGTCCGTGCATGACCGACAGTCCGGCCAGGGCCGGGACGCCGATCCGCATCAGCGAGTAGTTGCCGCGCTTGGCGACGAGCAGGACGACCGGGATCAGCAGCACGATGCCGACCTCGAAGAAGAGGGGCAGGCCGATGACAGAGGCGATCAGCACCATCGCCCAGGGCATCGCCCGCCCGCTCGCCTTGGCCAGGATCGTGTCGACGATCTGGTCCGCGCCGCCGGAGTCGGCGAGCAGCTTGCCGAGGATCGCGCCGAGCGCGATCAGCACACCCACGCCGGCGACGGTCTTGCCGAGGCCGGCCGTGAAGGAGTCGATGGTCGCCGCGAGCGGGGCCCCGGCGAACGCGCCCAGTGCCAGCGACCCGATGGTCAGCGCCAGGAAGGCGTGCAGCTTGTACTTGGTGATGAGCAGGACGATGACGGCGATGCCCGCGAGCACGGCGATGCCGAGCTGGGCGTTGCCGGCCGAGGTGATCGGCTCGACGGCGTCCGCTGCCAGCATCTCGACGCTGAGACTGGTCACGCTGATTCCTTAGAGGACGGGTGGGGGCAGGAAGGGGAACGGGGAAAGCTGTGCGTACGGGTGGGTCCGTACGAGATCAGTGGGCGAGCCCGCGCAGCGCGGCGACGGCCCGCGCGGCGATCTCCTCGGGGGAGCCGGTGACATCGACGGCGACGCCCGCCTCGTCCTCCTGCAGCGGCTGCAGGGTGGAGAACTGCGAATCGAGCAGCGCGGTCGGCATGAAGTGGCCCTTGCGCTCGGACATCCGCCGCTCGATCAGCTCGCGGGCGCCGGTCAGATGGAGGAAGACCACGCCCGGGGCTGCCGTCCGGAGCCGGTCCCGGTAGATCCGCTTCAGCGCGGAGCTGCTCACCACCCCGCCCCGGCCCTCCCGGCCGTGCGCCCACTGCCCGATCGCGTCGAGCCAGGGGCCGCGGTCCGCGTCGTCCAGCGGGATGCCGGCCGACATCTTGGCGACGTTCGCCGCGGGGTGGAAGTCGTCGCCCTCGGCATAGGGGACGCCGAGCGCGTCCGCGACCAGCGGACCGATGGTCGTCTTGCCGGTGCCGGCGACGCCCATCACGACGACGACCCGGGGGACCGTCGGGGAGGTGGTGCTCATGGGTGGTGCCTCGCTGTCTTCATCGACATCGATCTCGCGATTCCGTCGCGCTCATGAAACCCATTGGGTACGACGTATTCAAGAGCCTGTGACATTAAAGTCATACTTTTTGTTCGGGATCTTGGTCGCCCCGTAGGCTGACCCCCATGACGACACCGGGCCAGGGGCTCCATCCGCACGTCCTCGCCACCCTGGGTCTCGCGATCACCGCGGGGGAGTACCCGCCCGGCAGCGTGCTGCGCACCGACGAGCTCGCCCAACGCTTCGACGTCTCCCGGACGGTGGTGCGCGAGGTCGTCCGCGTCCTGGAGTCCATGCACCTGGTCGAGTCCCGGCGCCGCGTCGGCGTGATCGTCCTGCCCACGGCGCAGTGGAACGTCTACGACCCCCAGGTCATCCGCTGGCGCCTGGCCGGTGCCGACCGCCCCCGCCAGCTGCGCTCGCTCACCGTGCTGCGCTCCGCCGTCGAACCGGTCGCGGCCGGACTCGCCGCCGTCCACGCCACACCCGAGCAGTGCCGGGAGCTGACCGAGCAGGCGCTCGGCATGGTCGCCACCTCGCGCGGCCGGCAGCTGGAGGCGTACCTCGTCCACGACATCGCCTTCCACCGGGTCGTCCTGAACGCCTCCGGCAACGAGATGTTCGCCCGGCTCGGCGACGTGGTCGCCGAGGTGCTCACCGGCCGTACGCACCACCAGGTGATGTTCGAGGACCCCGACCCGGCCGCCGTCACCCTCCACGTCCAGGTCGCCGAGGCGGTACGGGAGAAGGACGCGGCCCGCGCCGAGGAACTCACCCGCCAGATCGCGGTCGGCGCGCTCAAGGAACTGGATGTTCTCGCGCCGTAAAACCTTCCGATCCCAGGCGTTCGCCTCGGAGGAACCTCAGAAGTAGCTCAATTATGGGCGTTCAGTGACATTGGCCACTGCCGAAATCCCGCCGTGCCGTGACGATGTGCGCTGGCCGCGTGAGCCGTGGACGACCTCCATGCGCGCGCGGCCGGGTACCGCACAGACCCTCCCCCTCACGAAGGCGAACAACTCCATGAGTGACCGCACCCTCCCTGCGGCCGACACGCTGTCCGCCACGCCACCGGCGACGGCATCCGGAGCGTCACCCCACGTAGACGCCGGTGACGCCGGGTACCGCAAGGACCTGAAGTCCCGGCACATCAACATGATCGCCATCGGCGGCGCGATCGGCACCGGCCTCTTCCTCGGCGCCGGTGGCCGCATGGCCAACGCCGGACCGTCCCTCTTCATCGCCTACGCGGTGTGCGGCGTCTTCGCCTTCTTCGTGGTGCGGGCCCTCGGCGAGCTGGTCCTCTACCGCCCCTCCTCCGGCGCGTTCGTCTCGTACGCCCGTGAGTTCATGGGCGAGAAGGGTGCCTACACGGCCGGCTGGCTCTACTTCCTCAACTGGTCGACCACCGCCATCGCCGACATCACCGCGGCCGCGACCTACGCCCACTTCTGGGCCATGTTCAGCGACGTCCCGCAGTGGATCCTCGCCCTGATCGCCCTCGCGGTCGTCCTCGCCGCCAACCTCATCTCGGTGAAGTACTTCGGCGAGATGGAGTTCTGGTTCGCGATCATCAAGGTCGGCGCCCTCGTCGCCTTCATGCTGATCGGCATCTTCCTGGTCGTGACCTCGCACGACATCGGCGGCCACACCCCGGGCCTGTCCACCATCACCGACAACGGCGGCATCTTCCCCAGCGGTGTCATGCCGATGCTGCTGCTGATCCAGGGTGTCGTCTTCGCCTACGCCTCCGTCGAGCTGTGCGGCGTCGCCGCCGGTGAGACCGAGAACCCCGAGAAGATCATGCCGCGGGCCATCAACTCGATCATGTGGCGCGTCGGCCTCTTCTACGTCGGCTCCGTCGTCCTGCTCGCGCTGCTGCTCCCGTACACCGCGTACTCCGGCGACCAGAGCCCCTTCGTCACGGTCTTCGACAAGCTGGGCATCCCCGGCGCCGCGGGCGTGATGAACCTGGTCGTCCTGACCGCCGCGCTCTCCAGCCTCAACTCGGGTCTCTACTCGACCGGCCGGATCCTGCGCTCCATGTCGCTGGCGGGCTCCGCGCCCAAGTTCACCGGCGTCATGAACAAGGGCGGTGTCCCCTACGGCGGCATCCTGCTCACGGCCGCCTTCGGTGTCGTCGGTGTCGGCCTGAACTACGTCATGCCCGGCGACGCCTTCGAGCTCGTGCTGAACTTCGCCTCCATCGGCATCATCGGCACCTGGGCCATGATCATGGTCTGCTCGCTGCTGTTCGTGAACCGCTCCAAGGACGGCCGGGTCACCCGCCCCGGCTACCAGCTGCCCTGGGCCCCGTACACCCAGATCGTCACGCTGGTCTTCCTCGGCTCGGTCCTGGTCCTGATGTGGATGGACGGCGGCATCAGCCGCACCACGGTGAACTGCCTCCCGCTCATCGCGGCCGCGCTGGTCGGCGGCTGGTTCCTGGTCCGCAAGCGGGTCCGCGCGACCGCCGCCACGTACAAGGACTGACGTACCAGGACCGAGGTCCACGGACCGACGTACGAGGACGGAAGCCCTTCCCGTACCCCCCCACGGGTGGAGACCCCCGCAGGTGCGAACCTGCGGGGGTCTCGCCCTTTGTCAGGAGATAGTGGTACCCAAGAGCCTTACAGAGGAAGGGAAGTGCCCGATGGCGCAGCAGGTGCAGGGGGTCATCGCCCCCGGCAGGAACGAGCCCGTACGGGTCGAGACGATCGTCGTCCCCGACCCGGGACCGGGCGAGGCCGTGGTGAAGATCCAGGCGTGCGGGGTCTGCCACACCGATCTCCACTACAAACAGGGCGGCATCAACGACGACTTCCCCTTCCTCCTCGGCCACGAGGCGGCGGGCATCGTCGAGTCCGTCGGCGCGGGTGTCACCGACGTGGCCCCCGGTGACTTCGTGATCCTCAACTGGCGTGCCGTGTGCGGCGCCTGCCGCGCCTGCCTGCGGGGCCGCCCGCAGTACTGCTTCGCCACCCACAACGCCGAGCAGAAGATGACGCTGGCCTCCACCGGCCAGGAACTCTCCCCGGCCCTCGGTATCGGCGCCTTCGCCGAGAAGACCCTCGTCGCCGCCGGCCAGTGCACCAAGGTCGACCCGTCCGTCGCCCCCGAGGTCGCCGGGCTCCTCGGCTGCGGAGTGATGGCCGGCATCGGCGCCGCGATCAACACCGGCAACGTCGGCCGGGGCGACACCGTCGCCGTCATCGGCTGCGGCGGCGTCGGCGACGCGGCCGTCGTCGGGTCCCGCCTCGCCGGCGCGGCGAAGATCATCGCCGTCGACATCGACGACCGCAAGCTGGAGACCGCACGGGCGATGGGCGCCACCCACACCGTCAACTCCCGCACCACCGACCCCGTCGAGGCCATCCGGGAGCTCACCGGCGGTTTCGGAGCCGATGTCGTCATCGAGGCCGTCGGCCGCCCGGAGACGTACAAGCAGGCGTTCTACGCCCGCGACCTCGCCGGAACCGTCGTCCTCGTCGGTGTCCCCACCCCCGAGATGACGCTCGAACTCCCGCTCCTGGACGTCTTCGGCCGCGGCGGTGCGCTGAAGTCCTCCTGGTACGGCGACTGTCTGCCCTCCCGGGACTTCCCCATGCTCATCGACCTGCACCAGCAGGGTCGCATCGACCTCGCCGCCTTCGTCACCGAGACCATCGGCCTCGGCGACGTCGAGAAGGCCTTCGCGCGGATGCACGAGGGCGACGTCCTGCGCTCGGTGGTGGTCCTCTGATGACGACCCGTATCGACCACCTGGTCACCTCCGGCACGTTCAGCCTCGACGGCGGCACCTGGGACGTCGACAACAACGTCTGGATCGTGGGCGACGACTCGGAGGCGATCGTCATCGACGCCGCCCACGACGCCCCCGCCATCCTCGCCGCGCTCGACGGCCGGACGCTGCGCGCGATCGTCTGCACCCACGCCCACAACGACCACATCGACGCGGCCCCGGCCCTCGCCGCGGCCACCGGCGCCCGGATCCTGCTCCACCCCGCCGACCAGCCGCTGTGGAAGCAGACCCACCCCGACCACACCCCCGACGGCGAACTCGCCGACGGCCAGACCCTGACCATCGCGGGTACGGACCTCAAGGTCCTGCACACCCCCGGTCACGCCCCGGGCGCCGTCTGCCTGTACGCGCCCGACCTGGGCACGGTCTTCACCGGCGACACCCTCTTCCAGGGCGGCCCCGGCGCGACGGGCCGGTCCTTCTCCGACTTCCCCACGATCGTCGACTCGATCCGCGACCGGCTGCTGACCCTCCCGCCGGAGACGGTCGTCCGCACCGGCCACGGCGACACCACCACCGTCGGAGCCGAGGCCCCGCACCTCCAGGAGTGGATCAACCGAGGCCACTGAGCCGCAGCCGGCTCTCGAACCTCCTCGGTACGCCCGAGACCGGGTCGGTGAACTCCAGCGTCCGCGCGAGCAGTTGCAGCGGACGCGAGAAGTCCTCCGGCCCGTCCTCGCGCACCACGGGATAGACCGGATCGTGCAGGATCGGCAGCCTCAGGGCGTTCATGTGCACCCGCAGCTGATGGGTGCGCCCGGTCGCGGGAAGCAGCCGGTAGCGTCCGAGCCCCGCCCGGTGCTCGACCAGCTCGATCCGGCTCTCGCTGTTCGGCTCGCCCGGCTCCTCCCGGGCGGCCATCACCCCCCGCTCCTTCACGATCCGGCTCCGCACGGTCACCGGCAGCGCCACCGCCGGGTCGTACGGCGCCACCGCCTCGTACTCCTTGCCGACCAGCCGGTCCCGGAACAGGGTCTGGTACGCCCCCCGGTCCCCGGGCCGTACGACGCACAGCACCAGGCCGGCCGTCAGCCGGTCGAGCCGGTGCGCGGGCTGCAACTCGGGCAGCCCCAGCTCCCGCCGCAGCCGGGCGAGGGCAGTCTCGGTCACATGCCGGCCGCGCGGCATCGTCGCCAGGAAGTGCGGCTTGTCGACGACCACGATCCGCTCGTCCCGGTACACGACCCCGATCTCGAAGGGCACCCGCTCCTCGGCCGGAAAGTCCCGGTGGAACCAGAGATACTGCCCGGCGGTGTACGGCTCCTCCCCGTCCACCGGCCCGTCCGTGCCCACGAACCGCCCGCCGGCGAGCATCTCCTCGATCCGAGCGACCCCGACGGCACCCCCGAAGCGGCCCCGCAGATGGTCCCCGAGGGTCGCCCACGCACCGCCGGGATCCGCCGGCAGCCGCACCCGCACCGGATCGATCCCGTCGCGCTGGGGGAGCGGCGCCGCCGGAGCCTTCGTTCTGCGTCTCACCGCACCACGGTAACCACCCCTCTACGCCTCCCTACGCCCGCGGCCGCGCACCCGCCTCGGTCGAACCGCGTAGAGCGTGCGAGTCTTCACGCCGTGTAGCGACCCCCGCGCGCACGGGCGCACCACCTCGACGGCACTCGCGCCCTGCGGCCGGAACGCCGAAGTCCCCGTCGAGAAGATCTCGACGGGGACTTCGTGTGGTGTCCGAGGGGGGACTTGAACCCCCACGCCCGATAAAGGGCACTAGCACCTCAAGCTAGCGCGTCTGCCATTCCGCCACCCGGACAAGGTGTCTGTCTTTCCGGCCGCTCGGCCGTTCCGACGTGGAAAACCATAGCAAACATTCGGGGTGGCCGATCACCACCCCTGCTCCGGCCGGAACCGTGTGACAGCGGCATGTCGGCCGACGGCCGCCCTTGGGTCCCGGGGGCCCGGCACGGGAGGATGGGGGCGACCACCAGCAAGCACGTGGGGCACGTAGTGGGAGGAAGCAGCGTGAGCGAGTCGAACACGGCCCGGAGCGTCACCGGCGAGGACGAGGTCGTCGACCTCTGTCGCGACCTCATCCGCATCGACACCAGCAACTACGGCGACCACTCCGGCCCCGGCGAGCGGAAGGCGGCGGAGTACGTCGCCGAGAAGCTCGCGGAGGTCGGACTCGAGCCGAAGATCATCGAGTCGCACAAGGGGCGGGCCTCCACCGTCGCCCGTATCGAGGGCGAGGACCCCTCCCGGCCGGCCCTGCTCATCCACGGCCACACCGACGTCGTGCCGGCCAACGCCGAGGACTGGACCCACCACCCGTTCTCGGGCGAGGTCGCCGACGGCTGTGTCTGGGGCCGGGGCGCGGTCGACATGAAGGACATGGACGCGATGACCCTCGCGGTCGTACGGGACCGGATGCGCAGCGGCCGCAAGCCCCCGCGCGACATCGTCCTCGCGTTCCTCGCCGACGAGGAGGCGGGCGGCACCTACGGCGCCCGGCACCTGGTCGACAAGCACCGGGACCTCTTCGACGGGGTGACGGAGGCGATCGGCGAGGTCGGCGGCTTCTCCTTCACCGTCAACGAGAACCTGCGGCTCTACCTGGTCGAGACGGCCCAGAAGGGCATGCACTGGATGCGGCTGACCGTCGAGGGCACGGCAGGCCACGGCTCGATGACCAACAACGACAACGCGATCACCGAGCTCTGCGAGGCCGTCGGCCGTCTCGGCCGCCACCAGTGGCCGGTGCGGATGACCAAGACCGTACGGTCCTTCCTGGACGAGCTCTCGGACGCCCTGGGCACCCCGCTCGACCCGGAGGACATGGAGGCCACGCTCGCCAAGCTCGGCGGCATCGCCAAGATGATCGGCGCCACCCTGCGCAACTCCGCCGCCCCGACGATGCTCGGCGCCGGGTACAAGGTGAACGTCATCCCGGGCCAGGCCACGGCGCACGTCGACGGACGGTTCCTGCCCGGTTACGAGGAGGAGTTCCTGGCCGACCTCGACCGGATCCTCGGGCCGCGGGTCAAGCGCGAGGACGTGCACGGGGACAAGGCCCTGGAGACCAGCTTCGACGGCGACCTCGTCGACGCGATGCAGCTGGCCCTCAAGGCGGAGGACCCGATCGCCCGCGCCGTGCCGTACATGCTCTCCGGCGGGACCGACGCCAAGTCCTTCGACGACCTCGGCATCCGCTGCTTCGGCTTCGCGCCGCTCCAGCTGCCGCCGGAGCTGGACTTCGCCGGGATGTTCCACGGTGTGGACGAGCGGGTGCCGGTGGATGGACTGAAGTTCGGCGTCCGTGTTCTCGACCGCTTCATCGACGCCTCCTGAGCGTCGTTCCTGCTCGGTCGCGCCTCTCGGTAATCGGCCGCGTGTGCGTGTGTGACCGGAAAGAGTGAATGCACTCATAGGTTCGTAGCCACATAACTTCCCCCTCGTTACAGGTGATGCGGTCCGCGGCTGGGACCGCATTTGCCAACAAGGAGGAATAATGATCAAGAAGGTCGTCGCTGCTGCGGCTGCCACCGGCGGTCTCGTTCTCGCGGGTGCGGGCATGGCCGTTGCCGATGCGGGAGCCCAGGGTGCCGCTGTGCACTCCCCCGGCGTGCTCTCGGGCAATGTCGTCCAGGTGCCGGTTCACATCCCCGTGAACGTGTGCGGCAACACGGTCTCCGTGATCGGGCTGCTGAACCCCGCCTTCGGCAACACCTGTGTCAACGCCTGACGTTGTGCCTCGACCCGTGAGGGTCTGAGCCGGTCCGGCCCCGGAGTGCGTGCCATGCACTCCGGGGCCGGTGGCCATTTCCGCCCCGGGCGTGGCGCCCGGTGGCCCTCTTCTGAAGCTCAGAAGGCAGAAGCCGAGAAGGCAGGGAACAACTATGCGACAGGTCACGCGCAAGGGCCTGATCACCATTGCGGCCGCGGGCGGCGTACTCGCCCTCGGTGGTGGTTATGCGAATGCGGATTCGGGTGCGAACGGTACGGCCTCGAATTCCCCGGGCGTCGCGTCCGGAAATTCCGTCCAGGTGCCGGTTCACGTCCCCGTGAACGCCTGCGGAAACACCGTCAGTGTCGTCGGGTTGATCAACCCGGCGTTCGGCAACAAGTGCGCCAATGTCTCCAAGCCGGGCGGCCGCGGCTCCTCGGCCGAGGGCGGCACCAGCAACTCCCCGGGCGTCGGCTCGGGCAACAACGTGCAGGTGCCGATCGACGCCCCCGTGAACGCCTGCGGGAACAGCGTCTCGGTCATCGGCGCCATCAACCCGGCGTTCGGCAACGAGTGCGGCAACGGCGTCGAGCCGACCCACCCGGGTCACCCGGGCGAGCCGGGGAACCCGGGCAACCCCGGGAACCCTGGAAATCCGGGCAACCCCGGGAACCCCGGTAACCCGGGCAACCCCGGTAACCCGGGCACGCCCGGCAACCCCGGGACCCCGGGCGGCCCCGGTGACTCGGGCGAGCACGGCGGCCCCGGCACGCCGAACGGACCGAACACACCCGGTGCGCACACGATCACGCAGACCGACGGGACCGAGGAGCTCGCGGAGACGGGCTCCGGTCCGCTCGGGGTGATCGTCCCGGCCGGCGCGGGCCTGCTGCTCGCGGGCGCGGTTCTCTACCGCCGCGCCCGTCAGACCGCGTAGGACGGCGCGCAACACACAGGGGCCCCGCACCGCGGGGCCCCTTCTCCGTCACCAGGTGGCGCGGACCTGACGGATGATGCGCCGGCGCAGCCGCACCCTGCGGCTGCCGTCCCGGTGCAGGCTCAGTCGGTCCAACTCCCAGTGCCCGTACTCGGCATGGTCGGTCAGAAGCCGCGTCGCCTCCTTGCGGGAGACGCCGCGCGGCACGTACACGTCGACAAATTCGTATTCCGGCATCGCATCTATTGTGCGGGCACAGGCCCGGTACGGATAGCGTGCGTCCCATGTCTGATGCTGCGCAGCCCACCGCTGCCGAGGTACGTGCCGCCGCCGAGGCGGTCAAAGCCGCACTGGACCGTCACCTCGCGGCGGTCGAACGCCGCTCGGGGGACGACGACCCGGCCGTCTACGAAGCCTTCAACGCCCTCGCCGCGGCGGCCGAGGCGTACGACGAGCGGCTCTACGACCGGTACGACGAGGTCACCCCCTTCGAGATCCCGGGCGCCGACGACTCGCTGCCGCCGTACGCCGGTCCCGAGGAGCCGCACGCCCTCAGCGTGCTGATCCGTCGCGACTACGCGGTGGTGGAGCCACAGCGACTGCTCGCCCAGGCCCAGCGCATCACCGATCTGGAGAGCGACGAGGAGGGCCCGGAGAACGCCCCCGTCGTCGGCGCCAGTACGCACGCGGCGCTCGGCGTGCTCTTCGGTGAGTACGAACCGGACGAAATCGCCTCACGTCACAAGGAGTTCGGCCTGGAGGAGGGCGACTCCACCCTCTGGGTCTCGGCTGCTGAGGAGCTGCCGGAGCCGGGGGAGTGGCTGAACGCCCCCTTTGAGCAGGCCGATCCCGAGCGGATCGTCTGCCGTTTCGACGTCAGCGCGGTCTTCGACGACGAACTCGACGACGGTCCGGAGCAGCAGGACGCCTGAGGCGTACGACGGAGGGCGGGACACCGTGTGGGTGCCCCGCCCTCCGTCGTACTCCGCCTCGCGCCGGGTCATTCCTCCCCGACGGCCAGGAGAGCCTCCAGGAGCGGCCGCAGCCGGGTCGTACGGTCCTGGGACGCCCCTTCGGCCACGGCGCGGGGCAGCGCCTGGTCCACGCCGTGGACCACCGACAGATGGCGCTCCCCACGGCCGAAGGCCGTGTAGACCCAGGCCCGGCTCAGCCCCTGGGCGGCATCGCCGGGCAGGACCACCACCGCGGCGGGCCAGCGCATGCCGGCCGCCTGGTGCGCGGTGAGCGCCCAGCCGTGCCGCAGCGCCGACTCCACCCGCTCCTTCGGTACGACGAGCTTCTCGCCCTCGCACTCCAGCCACAGGCCCTCGGCGTCGGCCGAGACGACCGTGCCGGTCACCGTGCGCCCCGGGGCCGGGACGTACGCCACCCGGTCGCCCGGGTCGAAGCCGCCGAAGCGCCCGGGGCCCGGGTTGAGCCGCTGCTTCAGCGCCGCGTTCAGCGCGCGGGTGCCCGCCGAGCCGCCGTGGCCGACCGTGATCACCTGGGTCTGCTCGGCCGGCACGCCGATCGCCCGCGGAACGGAGTCGGCGACCAGCTGAACGGACCGGTGCACGGCCTCGCCCGCGTCCCGGACCGGGACGATCACGACCTCCTTGCCGGGCGCGTCCACCTGGTTCAGCTCGCCGATGCCGATGCCCGAGACGAGCTCGCCGATCGGGCCGGGATCGGGGACGCGGGACGCGACCTGCGGGCACACGCGGGCCGCCAGCACATCGCCGAACACCCGGCCGGCACCCGCGGAGCCGAGGACACCGGGGTCGCCGCTCAGCACCAGACGGCACCCGTCCGGCAGCGACTCCACGAGCATCGCGGCGGTCTCGACGTCCAGCTGTGGCGCGTCGAGCACGATCAGCAGGTCCAGGGCGAGGGCGCCCTCCTCGTCCCGGCCGGGTCCGGCCGCGCCCGACAGCAGGGCGGCGACGGTGAGTGCCTGCGCGCCGAGGCGACGGACGCCGTTCTCGCTGTGCGCCGCCACGGCAACGCGCAGCCCCCGCTCCCGGGCGGCCTCGGCGAGCGCGACCGGCTCGCGGCGGGCCGCCTCACCGCCGGTGTGCGCGACGAGCCCATGGGCTCCGGCGGCGCGGACCAGCTCGGGCCCGTCCCAGGTGTCGGCGGTGACCGTCTTGGCCAGCCGGGCGAGGCCGTCGGCCAGGCTCTCCTCGGCGAGGGCGTACCGGTCGAGCCCGAGCAGGACCGGGACGTCGGGGGCCTCCAGCGCGGATGCCTGCTCTTCCTCGGTGTCCTCCTCGGCGGCCTGGGCGTCCTCCTCCTGGAAGACCAGCACCGCGCCCTCGGAGATCGCCTGCTGGACGGCCTCGTCCGGGTCCGGAACCGACAGCTTGGCGAGACCGGCCCGCACGGCCGTCTCCTCCAGGGCGGTGTGCCCCTTCAGCGCGGCCCGCTCGAGCAGCCAGGCGACCAGGGCGACGGCCCGGCGTGGATCGCCGGGGCCGCACTCCGCGCCGAGCAGGGCCCGCGCGAAGCCGTCCGCGTGCTCGGGCTGCACCCCCGGCACCGCGAGCAGCTGCCAGGGGTCCTCGCGCAGCGCCTCGGCGGCGCCCTCGCCGAGCACGGTGGCGACCTGCCCGGTCAGCGACTCCGGCGCACCCCCGCGCGCCAGGACCTCTCGCACGGCCGTCAGCGTCTCCGGGGCGGCTGCCGCCTTCTCGACCGGGGCCGGGCGGACCGTCATGGCAGGCTCGGCCGCGGGGGCGGGGCGCCGGGGCCCGGGCTCGGGCGCCTCCAGGAGCGCGCTGCCCGACGTCGTACCGCTCTCCACGGCCCGCACCGCCGCGAGCAGATCGGCCGCCTTGCCGCTGAGCTTGGTGCCCGCCTCGATGGGGCCTTCCTTCTCGGCCTTGCGCTGCTCGATCCTGGCCCGCAGCTCGCGCTGCGCGGCGAGCTCCGCCTGCGCCTCGGAGACCTCGGCAGCCTTGTCGCCGCCGTCGGCGGACGTGGCGCCGGCGTCAGGTGCACCGTCGGTCCCCGTGGCCTCGTCGGCCGCGTCGTCGCCGTCGGTCTCCGCCGGCGCGTCGCCGGAGACCACATGGTCCGCGGCGGCGTCGGCGCCCGCCGCGGGGCGATCCGTCGTGGCCTCGTCCTCGCCCGGCGCGGGCTCGGCTGCCTCGGGAGGGGTCTCCCGGGAAGGCTCGGTCACAGGGTGCTCCAGTCCTGGTCCGGATAGCGGTGCACGGGCGCCGACACATCGTCGAGAGCCCGGCAGATCTCGTCAGGAAGACTAAGGCTCTCCACTGACAACGCCGCCGTGAGCTGCCGCGCGTTGCGCGCGCCGACGATCGGGGCGGTCACCCCCGGCCGGTCACGCACCCAGGCGAGCGCCACCTGCAGCGGTGTCGCCGACAGGCCGTCCGCGGCCGTCGCGACGGCGTCCACGATCCGGCTCGCCGCCTCGTCCAGATACGGCTCCACGAAGGGCGCCATGGTCTCCGAGCCGCCCCGCGAGTCCGTCGGGGTGCCGGTGCGGTACTTGCCCGTCAGCACCCCGCGGCCCAGGGGTGAGGACGGCAGCAGACCTATCCCCAGGTCGAGGGCGGCCGGCAGTACCTCCCGCTCGACGCCCCGCTGGAGCAGCGAGTACTCCATCTGCGTCGCCGCCAGCCGCGTCCGTCCCGCGCCCGACGCGCCGAGCTGCCAGGTCCCCGCCTTCGCCAGCTGCCATCCGCAGAAGTTCGACACCCCCACGTACCGCGCCCGCCCGCTGCTCACGGCGATGTCCAGCGCCTGGAGGGACTCCTCCAGCGGGGTGTGCGGATCGAAGGCGTGAAGTTGCCAGAGATCGACGTGGTCGGTGCCGAGGCGGGCCAGGGAGGCGTCGAGCGCGGCCAGGAGATGCCCGCGCGAGCCGTCCATCCGGCGGTCGGGGTCGGGGACGCTGCCCGCCTTCGTGGAGATGACGAGATCGCGCCGCGGCACAAGACGCTCCATGAGCTGCCCGAGCACGTACTCCGACTCGCCGCCGCCGTACACGTCCGCGGTGTCGACCAGCGTGCCGCCCGCGTCCCAGAACGCCTTCAACTGGTCGGCGGCGTCGTGCTCGTCGGTGTCCCGGCCCCAGGTGAGGGTGCCGAGCCCGATCCGGGACACGCGCAGGCCGGTACGTCCGAGATGCCTCTGCTCCATGGGCGCGAGATTACTGGCCAAGACCCCACGCGGAGAGAGCCTGTGGACAACCTCCCCCTGACGGATCGCGCACCCGCGCGCTAGAGTCCGGCCCAAGGGACGTTACTGATCAGTAAAGAGGGTGTGGTCATGAGGCTCGGCATCAACCTCGGCTACTGGGGCGCCGGTATGGACGGCGACAATCTCGCCGTCGCGCAGGAGGCGGACCGTCTCGGCTACGACGTGTGCTGGGCAGCCGAGGCCTACGGCTCCGACGCGCCGACCGTGCTCTCCTGGGTGGCCGCCAAGACCGAGCGGATCGACGTCGGCTCCGCGATCATGCAGATCCCGGCGCGCCAGCCCGCCATGACGGCGATGACCGCCGCCACCCTCGACTCGCTCTCCGGCGGCCGGTTCCGCCTCGGCCTCGGCGTGTCGGGACCGCAGGTCTCCGAGGGCTGGTACGGCGTCAAGTTCGACAAGCCGCTGGCCCGCACCCGCGAGTACGTCGAGATCGTCCGCAAGGCCATGTCGCGCGAGCGCCTCACGTACGAGGGCGAGCACTGGACGCTGCCGCTGCCGGACGGCCCGGGCAAGCCCATCAAGCTCACCGTGCACCCGCAGCGCGAGCACATCCCGCTCTACATCGCCGCGATCGGCCCGAAGAACCTGGAGCAGACCGGCGAGATCGCCGACGGCGCGCTGCTGATCTTCCCCTCCGCCGAGCACCTGGAGGAGACCGCGCTGCGCCCGCTCCGGGCGGGCCGCGAGAAGGCCGGGCTGACCATGGAGGGCTTCGACGTCCACCCCACGCTGCCCCTGGCCCTCGGCGACGACATCGACGCCCTCGCCGACATCTTCCGCCCGTACACCGCCCTGTACGTCGGCGGCATGGGCAGCCGCAAGCAGAACTTCTACAACCAGCTCGCCCAGCGGATGGGCTACGAGAAGCAGGCCGCCGAGATCCAGGACAAGTACCTGGCCGGTGACAAGACCGGCGCTGCCGCCGCCGTACCGCGGCAGCTGATCGACCAGACGACCCTGCTCGGCTCCGTGGAGCGGATCGCGGACCGGATGAAGGCGTACGCGGAGGCCGGTGTCACCACCCTCACCATCGCCCCGGCCGGCTTCACCCTCGACGAGCGGGTGGCGGCCCTGCGGGCGGGCACCGAGGCCCTGGAGCGGGCGGGCCTCGCGTAACCGGAAAGTTCTGCGGCCGTGGTGGGGGCTCGGGGGGTCTTCCCCGCCACGGCCGTCATGCAGCACAACGCGCCACGGTCCTCCTGGTTACGAGCGCGGGCCTCACTCTTTCGGCCGAGTCGCCCGCCGCTCCTGTTGCCCACTCGCCGGTACCGCATTTGACTCGTTCTCTGCGGACGTGCGGCGTGCGGACGCCCGCATGGAGGTGGCTGCAATGCTCACGGCCAAGGGCCTGTTCCAGGAAATCATCGACAACGACGACTCCTTCCAGCTCTTCTGCTCCATCGCCGCCAGCGGCGAGACCCAGGGCGGCTGGGAGAACGCTCGGATCGCGGCCCTGGTCGCGCCGGGGATGCGGGATCTCGCCCCCAAGATCACCCGGCACGGGGCCGACGAGGACAAGCACGGCCGGATCTTCAACGCGTTGCTGAAGAAGCGCGGCCTCGAGCCCGTGCCGGTGCCGCCCGACACCGACTACACGATGCTCCTCGAACAGCGCGGCATCGGCCTCGCCCACGACAAGCTCCGCCGTGACGAGCCGCTGAGCGAGCAGGACATCATCGTCTACCTCGCGCACAGCCGGGTCACCGAGCAACGGGCCGCGGACCAGATGGACATGCTGGTCACATACTTCGGGGACCACCCCGAGCTCGGCAAGGCGATCCACATGATCGACCACGACGAGGCGAACCACCTGGCCTACTGCCACGAGGAGCTGCTGCGCCTCGCGTACGCCGGACACGGCCGGCTCATCCAGCGCACCCTGCGGGAGTCCGCGCTCGCCGAGATCCGGGTCTACCGCGACGTGAGCCTCGCCGTGATGAGCCACATGGGCCGCATCCTGCGGTGGCCCAAGGCCAAGTCGGCCGCCTTGGCCGCCGGGATCCACGGCATGTACACATGGGAACGGGTGGGCGGCTGGCACAAGATGGTCGAGCTCACGATGCCCGAGCGGCGCAACGCGCTGGGAGGCCCCGCGACCCCGGCTCCCGCGTTCTGAACCCGCCTACATCCAGCCCCGGCGCTTGAACAGCCGGTACAGGCCGAGGACGGCCCCGGCCATCAGCAGGATCACCGCCGGGTACGACCAGACCCAGTGCAGCTCGGGCATGTGGTCGAAGTTCATGCCGTAGATCCCCGCGACCATCGTGGGGACCGCGGCCATGGCCGCCCACGCCGAGATCTTCCGCACGTCGTCGTTCTGCCGCACGCCCATCTGCGCCAGATGCGCCGCCAACACGTCCGAGAGCAGCCGGTCCAGGCTCTCCACCTGCTCGTTGGCGCGCACCAGATGGTCGCTGACATCCCGGAAGAAGGGCCTCGCGTGCTGGTTCACGAACGGCACCGTCCCGGTCGCGAGCCTTTCCACGGGCGCCGCCAGCGGGCCCGCGGCCCGGCGGAACTCGAGCACCTGGCGCTTGGCGGTGTAGATCCGCTCCGCCGTTCTCCCCGGCTTCCCGCCGGTCGGCGCGAACACGTCGGCCTCCAGCTCCTCCAGGTCGACCTGGAGTTCCCCGGCCACGTCGATGTAGTGGTCGACGACCGCGTCACTGATCGCGTACAGCACGGCCGTCGGCCCGTGCCGCAGCACGTCGGGATCGGCCTCCAGACGGCGGCGTACCGCCGCGAGCGGCGAACCCTCGCCGTGCCGTACCGTCACCACGAACGAGTCGCCGATGAAGACCATCAGTTCGCCGGTCGACACGCGGTCGCTCTCCGGCTCGTAGAGCACCGGCTTGAGCACCACGAAGAGCGAGTCGTCGTAGACCTCCAGCTTGGGCCGCTGATGGGCCTTCAAGGCGTCCTCGACGGCCAGCGGATGCAGTGCGAACTCGGCGGAGACGTGATCGAACTCGGCCTCCGTCGGCTCGTACAGCCCCACCCAGAGGAACGCGTCACCGGTCGCCCTCGCCTGCTCCAGGGCATCGGACAGGTCGGCGGGGCCTTCCGTACGGCGCCCGCGCCGATAGATGGCGGAGTCCACGATCACGCGCCGTATTCTTCCCCGCCGGTCCTCGTCCTGCACGCGCGCGTGCCCACGAATCGTCCGCCGCCCCTGTCCCACGCGCGCGTGCCGCCACTTACGCTTGCCGCCATGGCCACGCTGATCCTCGTCCGTCACGGACGTTCCACCGCCAACACCTCAGGGGTCCTCGCCGGACGGATCCCCGGGGTCGCCCTCGACGAGCGGGGGGCCGCGCAGGCCGCCGCGCTGCCCGGGCGACTGGCCGGAGTGCCGCTCGCCGCCGTCGTCTCCAGCCCGCTGCAGCGCTGCCGCGAGACCGTGCGGCCGCTGCTCGACGCCCGGCCCGGACTGCCGTTCCACACCGACGAGCGGATCAGCGAGTGCGACTACGGCGACTGGTCCGGCCGCAAACTCGCCGAACTGGGCGACGAGCCGCTGATGGAGATCGTCCAGGCCCACGCCTCCGCCGCGGCCTTCCCCGGCGGCGAGTCGATGCGCGGCATGCAGGCGCGGGCCGTCGACGCCGTACGGGACTGGAACGCCCGGATCGAGGCGGAGCACGGCGAGGACGCCGTCTACGCGATGTGCTCGCACGGAGACGTCATCAAGTCGATCGTCGCCGACGCGCTGGGGATGCACCTCGACCTCTTCCAGCGCATCCACGTCGACCCCTGCTCCGTCACCGTCATCCGCTACACGAGGCTGCGCCCCTTCGTCGTACGCCTCGGCGACACCGGCGACTTCGCCGCGCTCACCCCCCGGGAGGGCGGCGACTCGGGCGGGGCCGCGGAGGTCGGGGGCGGTGCGGGCGCACCGTGATCCATCCGCGCAGTAGGGTGGACGGGCCGCTGTAGCGCGGGCCTTCACCACTGTCGAGACTCAAGGGAGTCAGGGACGTGTCCCGTCAGGTGTTCCTCTACGACCCACCGGAGCGTTTCGTGGCCGGCACGGTCGGGCTGCCTGGCCGCCGTACGTTCTTCCTGCAGGCGTCCGCGGCGGGCCGGGTCACCAGCGTGGCCCTGGAGAAGACCCAGGTCGCCGCGCTCGCCGAACGCATCGACGAACTCCTCGACGAGGTCGTGCGCCGCACCGGCGGCAACGCCCCCGTCCCGGCCGTCGCCCCCGCCGACATCACGGACTCCGCCCCCCTCGACATCCCGGTCGAGGAGGAGTTCCGGGTCGGCACGATGGCACTGGCCTGGGACGGCGAGGAACAGCGCATGATCGTCGAGGCCCAGGCGCTCGTCGAGCTCGACGCCGAGACCGACGAGGACCTCGCCGAGGCCGAGGAGCGGATGCTCCAGGACGAGGAGAACGGCCCGCCGATGCTGCGGGTCCGCCTCACCGGCGCCCAGGCCAGGGCCTTCGCCAAGCGCGCCCTCGACGTGGTCAACGCCGGCCGGCCGCCGTGCCCCCTGTGCAGCCTGCCGCTCGACCCCGAGGGCCATGTGTGCCCCCGCCAGAACGGATACCGACGCGGAGCATGAGCGGTCCCGACAGCCGGGCGGTCCTCGACCTGCTCACCAAGGGAGAGCTGACCGTCCGCGGCCAGGTCCGCGAGGCCTCCAACGCGGTGCTCTTCTGCTCCGTCGCCCACGCGGGCGAAGAGGCCGCCTGCGTCTACAAGCCCGTCGCGGGCGAGCGGCCGCTGTGGGACTTCCCCGACGGCACCCTCGCCCAGCGTGAGGTCGCCGCCTACGAGCTCTCCGAGGCCACCGGCTGGGGGCTCGTACCGCCCACGGTGCTGCGCGACGGCCCGTACGGCGAGGGCATGGTTCAGCTCTGGATCGAGGCCGACCCCGGTGCGAACCTGCTCGCCCTGACCGAGGACGAGGAGGCCGGGGAGGGCTGGAAGGCCGTCGGACCCGCCCAGGTCGGCGAGGACCGCACGGCGCTCCTCGTCCACGCCGACCGCCCCGAGCTGCGCCGGCTCGCGGTCCTGGACGCGGTCATCAACAACGGCGACCGCAAGGGCGGCCATCTGCTGCCCGCCCCGGACGGGCGTCTGTACGCCATCGACCACGGGGTGACCTTCAACGTGGACGACAAGCTGCGCACGCTCCTGTGGGGCTGGGCGGGCGAGGAGCTGCCCGCCGAGGCCACCGAGGTGCTCGACCGGCTCGACGGCGATCTGGCCCCCGGCACGCCGCTCACCATCCGGCTGGCGGAGCTGCTCACCGCGGCCGAGGTGGACGCCCTGCGCGGCCGGGTGAGCGCCCTGCGCACCACCGGCCGGCACCCCGAGCCCTCCGGGCAGTGGCCCGCGATCCCCTGGCCGCCGGTCTGACCGATCGGATCCGGCCAACCCGATCCGCTGTCGGCACCCCCCAGGGGGTATGCATGAACGGCCGCGAGCTGCAAGAGCGCCTCATCGGCCAAGATCCCGCATCCGGTTCGTATCCGGAACGTGTGTCCGGTTACGCTCAGGTCATGCATGCCTGGCCCGCTTCTGAGGTCCCCGCCCTGCCCGGCAAGGGCCGCGACCTCCGGATCCACGACACCGCGACCGGTGGACGAGTGACCCTCGACCCCGGCCCCGTCGCTCGTATCTACGTCTGCGGCATCACGCCGTACGACGCGACCCACATGGGTCACGCGGCGACCTACAACGCGTTCGACCTCGTTCAGCGCGTGTGGCTCGACACCAAGCGGCAGGTGCACTACGTCCAGAACGTGACCGACGTGGACGACCCGCTCCTGGAGCGGGCGATCCGTGACGGCATCGACTGGGTCGGCCTGGCCGAGCGCGAGACCGCCCTGTTCCGCGAGGACATGACCGCCCTGCGGATGCTGCCGCCGCAGCACTACATCGGCGCGGTCGAGGCCATACCGGGCATCGTGCCGCTCGTCGAGCGGCTGCGGAACTCCGGCGCCGCGTACGAGCTCGAAGGCGACATCTACTTCTCCGTGGAGGCCGACCCGCACTTCGGCCAGGTGTCGAACTACGACACCGAGCTGATGCGGCACCTCTCCGCCGAGCGGGGCGGCGACCCGGACCGCCCGGGCAAGAAGAACCCGCTCGACCCGATGCTGTGGATGGCCGCCCGCGAAGGCGAGCCGAGCTGGGACGGCGGCAGCCTCGGCCCCGGCCGCCCCGGCTGGCACATCGAGTGCGTCGCCATCGCCCTCGACCACCTGGGCATGAGCTTCGACGTGCAGGGCGGCGGTTCCGACCTGATCTTCCCGCACCATGAGATGGGCGCCTCCCACGCCCAGACGCTGACCGGCGAGTTCCCCATGGCCAAGGCGTACGTCCACGCCGGCATGGTCGCCCTGCACGGCGAGAAGATGTCCAAGTCCAAGGGCAACCTCGTCTTCGTCTCCGCGCTCCGCCGCGACGGCGTCGACCCGGCCGCCATCCGCCTGGCGCTCCTCTCGCACCACTACCGCGCCGACTGGGAGTGGACCGACCAGGTCCTCCAGGACGCGGTGGAGCGCCTCGACCGCTGGCGCGCCGCCGTCTCCCGCCCCGACGGCCCGTCCGCCGACGCGCTCGTCGAGGAGATCCGCGAGGCGCTCGCCGACGACCTCGACGCGCCGGCCGCGCTCGCGGCCGTCGACCGCTGGGCCGCGCAGCAGAGCGCCGAGGGCGGTACGGATGAGTCCGCGCCCGGCCTCGTCTCCCGCGCCGTCGACGCACTGCTCGGCGTGGCTCTGTAACCGGGGTTCCCGCACAACTCTCTTTCGGCCAGCCGCCCTTGGACTTCTTCCCGAAGTCCGAGGGCGGTTCCGTTTTGTCCTGGCCCTGTGCTTGTTTCTGCGCTAAATACGCTCCATGCAATCAATATTGCGCATGAAAGCTGCACTCTCCGGTGCCGTGCTCGGGCTCCTCGCCGTGCTCGCGGGGCCGGGCAGCGCCCAGTCCGCCGAGCCGTCACCCACCACCGTCGGGGACGTCACCGGCTTCGCCGCCGACGGAGCGGTCTACCGACTGACCGCCGGTCAGGCACAGGCCCGCGTCAGCTTCGTCACCGACGAGACCTTCCGCATCGAACTCGCCCCCGACGGACGGTTCACCGACCCCACCGGGCAGGACATCGTGCTGCCCCAGGGCCCGGCGCCCACCACCCGCTGGTACGACCGGGGCGACCGCTACGAACTCACCTCCGCGAAGGTGACTTTGCGCGCCTACAAGTCACCGCTCCGCTTCGCCGCCCTCCGCGCCGACGGCACCCCCCTGTGGTCGGAGACCACGGGCCTGACCTGGAGCCAGGACCGCACCACCCAGTCCCTGACCCGGGGCGCCGACGAGCAGTTCTACGGCGCCGGGATGCAGAACGGCCGCGGCAACACCTCACACCGCGGCAAGACCGTCGAGGTCGGCGTCGACTACAACTGGAACGACGGCGGGCACCCCAACTCCGTCCCGTTCTACCTCTCGTCGGCCGGCTACGGCGTCTACCGCAACACCTACGCCCCCAACACCTATGTGTTCGGCGAGCCCGTCACCACCACCGCCCGCGAACAGCGCTTCGACGCCTACTACTTCGCCGGCTCCGGCTCCGACGCCCTCAAGGACGTCATCGGCCAGTACACGAGCCTCACCGGCAAGCCCTTCCTGCCACCCGTCTACGGCCTGGAGATCGGCGACGCCGACTGCTACCTCCACAACGCCAACCGCGGTGAGCGCCACACCCTCGACGCCCTGAAGGTCGCCGACGGCTATGTCGCCAACGACATGCCCAACGGCTGGATGCTCGTCAACGACGGCTACGGCTGCGGCTACGAGAACCTCGCCGAGACCGCGACCGGCCTGCAGCAGCGCAAGATGCAGCTCGGCCTGTGGACCGAGGACGGCCTCGACAAGCTCGCCGACCAGGTGAAGGCCGGCCAGCGGGTCGCCAAGCTCGACGTCGCCTGGGTCGGCGCGGGCTACAAGTTCGCCCTCGACGGCTGCAAGGACGCCCACGCCGGCATCGAGGCCAACAGCGACGCCCGCGGCTTCACCTGGGCCCCCGAGAGCTGGTCCGGCGCGCAGCGCTGCGGAGTCCAGTGGTCCGGCGACCAGTCCGGCACCTGGGAGTACATCCGCTGGCAGATCCCCACCTACGCCGGCGCCTCCATGTCCGGCCTCGCCTACACCACCGGCGACGTCGACGGCATCTTCGGCGGCAGCGCCAAGACGTACACCCGCGACCTGCAGTGGAAGATGTTCCTGCCGGTCACCATGACCATGGACGGCTGGGCCGCCAACGACAAGCAGCCCTTCCGCTACGGGGAGCCGTACACCTCGATCAACCGCGCCTCGCTGAAGCTCCACGAGTCGCTGCTGCCGTACATCTACTCGCACGCCCACCGCGCCACCACGTCCGGTGTGGGCCTCGCCCGGCCGCTCGTCCTCGAGTACCCCGACGACCCGAAGGCCGCGAGCGAGGCGGCCAAGTACGAGTTCCTGAGCGGCGAGGACTTCCTCGTCGCCCCCGTCTACCAGGACGCCGTCGAACGCGACGGCATCTACCTCCCCAAGGGAACCTGGATCGACTACTGGAGCGGTCGCACCTACGAAGGCCCCGTCACCGTCGACGACTACAGCGCCCCCCTCGACACCCTGCCCCTGTTCGTACGGGCCGGGGCCACCATCCCGATGTGGCCCGGTGGCATCCGCTCGTACGCCGACCGCACCGCGGACTCCCCGCTCGCCTGGGACATCTACCCGCAGGGCGCCTCGTCCTTCGAGCTGTACGAGGACGACGGCGTCACCCGCGCCCACCGCACCGGCCAGTACGCCACCCAGACCGCCGAGGTCCGTGCGCCGCAGCGCGGCGCGGGTGACGTGACGGTACGGATCGGCGCGAGCAAGGGCACCTTCGTCGGCAAGTCCGCCGCCCGGCCGTACCAGTTCACCCTCCACACCGGGGACGCGCCGAGCGAGGTCAGGCTGGGCGACCGCGAGCTGCCCCGCCTCACCTCCAAGACCGCCTACGAGGCGGCCGGCCAGGGCTGGTGGTACGACCGCGACGACCGCGGGGGAGTGGTGAAGGTCAAGACCGCCGCCCAGCGCACCGACCGGGCCTTCACCCTCGAACTGGACGACACCAGCGCGGTCGGCGGAGCCGTACCGGGCGCCGCCGCCACCGTCGCCGCCCCGGCCGGACAGGAGCTGGGCGCCGGTGTCCCCGGCACCGTGGCCGTCGACGTCACCGCGGGGACGAAGGACGCCACCGGCGTCCAGGTCTCACTGACGGCCCCCGCCGGCTGGCAGGTCACCCCGGCCGCGCCGGTCAACCGCATCCCGGCGGGCACCACGAAGCGGGTCGAGGTCTCCGTCACCCCGGCGAAGGACGCCAAGCCCGGGGAGGCCACCCTCACCGCTACCGCCCGCCACCGCTCCGCAGGCCAGGACCGCACCGCCGTCCAGCGCTTCGCCGTCGGAGTGATGCCCGAGCCGCCCACCACCGGCGTCTGGGCGAGCGATCTGGTCTGGCTGAAGGCCACCAACGGCTGGGGCCCGCCCGAACGCGACCGCTCCAACGGCGAGTCGGGCGCGAGCGACGGTCGCACCCTCACCCTGGCCGGCAAGACCTACGAGAAGGGCATCGGCGCCCACGCCGACTCCGACATCGAGGTCTACCTCGGCGGCCGCTGTACGGACTTCACCGCCGAGGTCGGCATCGACGACGAGATCAACGGCTACGGGGAGGTCGCGTTCTCGGTCGAGGCCGACGGCAAGGTGCTGTGGACCTCGCCCAAACTGACCGGCGCCTCGGCGACCGTACCGGTCGACGTCGACGTCATCGGCGCCCGCCATGTCCGGCTGCGGATCACCGACACCAACGGCTCCAAGAGCGGTGACCACGGGGACTGGGCGGCGGCCCGCTTCGCCTGCGCCTGACATAGGGCAGGGGAACGACGAAGGGGCCGCGCCGGAATCGGCGCGGCCCCTCTCGTACGGCTCACTCCTCGGCGTCGGGTCCGGCGTCGCCCTCGGAGTCCTCGCCCTCGCGGGGCGCCTGCGGTTCGGAGCTCTCCGGCGCCGATTCCGGACCCGGCTGCTCCGGCTTCGGTGGCCGCGTCCGGCCGCTGCCGGTGTCCCTCAGATACGAGGAGTCGCCACCGTCCGTCGCGAGACCGGGGCCTTGGCCGGGACCCGGACCGCCGTCACGCCGCCGCAGATACCGCTCGAACTCCCGGGCGATCGCCTCACCCGAGGCCTCCGGCAGCTCCGCGGTGTCCCGCGCCTCCTCCAGCGTCTGGACGTACTCCGCCACTTCGCTGTCCTCGGAGGCCAGTTGGTCCACGCCCAGCTGCCAGGCCCGCGCGTCCTCGGGCAGTTCGCCCAGCGGGATCCGCAGGTCGATCAGATCCTCGAGACGGTTCAACAGAGCCAGCGTCGCCTTGGGGTTGGGCGGCTGCGACACATAGTGCGGCACCGCGGCCCACAGGCTCACCGCGGGCACCCCCGCGTGCGTGCACGCCTCCTGGAGGATGCCGACGATGCCCGTGGGGCCTTCGTAGCGGGTCTCCTCCAGATCCATCGTGCGCGCCAGATCCGGGTCGGAGGTGACTCCGCTGACCGGTACGGGCCGGGTGTGCGGGGTGTCGCCGAGCAGCGCGCCCAGGATCACCACCATCTCCACGCCCAACTCATGGGCGAAGCCCAGGATCTCGTTGCAGAACGAGCGCCAGCGCATCGACGGCTCGATCCCGCGCACAAGGACCAGGTCGCGCGGCTTCTCGCCGCCGACCCTGACCACGGAGAGCCTGGTGGTCGGCCAGGTGATCTTCCGGACACCGTTGTCCAGCCACACCGTGGGCCGGTTGACCTGGAAGTCGTAGTAGTCCTCGGCGTCGAGCGCCGCGAACACCTCGCCCTTCCATTCCCGGTCCAGATGGGCGACCGCGGTGGAGGCGGCGTCGCCGGCGTCGTTCCAGCCCTCGAACGCGGCCACCATGACCGGGTCGATCAGCTCGGGAACCCCCTCGAGCTCGATCACCCAGTGCCTCCTTTTCGAAGTTCCTGTCGTACGGACCAACCTTACGGCTTTCCGGCCGTCCGTCCGCAGCCCTCGTGTACGAACCGGGAGCCTCGGCGGCCTTGATCACTACCCAGGATCCCCGCCCCGCACACGGCCCGGCTCCGGGCACGCGTAAGGGGCGGCCCCCATTGAGGCCGCCCCTTACGTCATCTCACTTGCGCAGCATGTCCTCGACCTTGCCGCGGACCTCGTCCGTCGCCAGACCGCGGATCGTCAGGGTCGTACGGCGGCGCAGCACGTCGTCGGCCGTCTCGGCCCACTCGTGGTCACGCGCGTAGGCGACCTGCGCCCAGATCTCCGGAGCGTCCGGGTGGATGCGCTCGCCGAGCTCCGGGTTCTCGTTCGCCATCCGGGCGATGTCGAAGGAGAGCGAACCGTAGTGCGTCGCCAGGTGCTTGGCGGTGTCGGCGGCCATCCGCGGGCCGGGCGCCGGACCGTCGACGAGCAGGCGGTGCGCGACCGCGTTCGGGTTGGCTATGCCGGGCAGCGGCAGCCGCTTGGGCAGCGTCGACACCGGCTCGTAGTCCTCGCCCAGCGGGTGGCCCGGCAGGGACTCCAGCTTCTTCATCACCGTACGGCCGATGTGGCGGAAGGTCGTCCACTTGCCGCCGGCGACCGACAGCATGCCGCCGCGGCCCTCGGTGACGACCGTCTCGCGCTTGGCCTTGGAGGTGTCGCCGGGACCGCCCGGCAGCACCCGCAGGCCCGCGAAGGCGTAGGTGATCAGATCGCGCGACAGCTGCTGGTCGCGGATGGAGAACGCGGCCTCGTCGAGGATCTGGGCGGTGTCCTTCTCGGTGACCTCGACCTGGCCGGGGTCGCCCTCGTACTCCTCGTCGGTCGTACCGAGCAGCAGCATGTCCTCCCAGGGGAGGGCGAAGGTGATCCGGTACTTGTCGATCGGGGTCGCCAGCGCGGCCTTCCACGGCGAGGTCCGCTTCAGGACCAGGTGCGCGCCCTTGGACAGGCGGATGGAGGGGGCCGCGTTCGGGTCCTCCATCCTGCGCAGGTGGTCGACCCACGGGCCGGTCGCGTTCAGCACCAGGCGGGCGGTGACACCGAACTCGTCGCCGCTCGTACGGTCCTTCAGCTCCGCGCCCGTGACCCGGCCCCGGGTGAAGCGCAGCCCGGTGACCTCGGCGTGGTTGAGCACGGTGGCGCCGGCGTCGACGGCCGCGCGGACCGTCATCAGCGCCATGCGCGCGTCGTTCATCTGGTCGTCGCCGTACACGGCCACGGCCTTGAGGTTGTCCGTGCGCAGCTCCGGCACGTCCTGCGCGGCCTTCGCCGGGCTGAGCAGGTGGCCGACGCCGTCACCGAAGGCGGACAGGGCGGAGTACGCGAAGACACCGGCACCGAGCTTGGCCGCGCCGTGCGGGCCGCCCTTGTAGACGGGCAGGTAGAAGGTGAGGGGGTTGGCGAGGTGCGGTGCCACCTGACGGGAGACCGCACGCCGCTCGAAGTGGTTCTCCGCCACCAGCTTGACCGCACCGGTCTGCAGGTAGCGCAGACCGCCGTGGAGGAGCTTGGAGGAGGCGGAGGAGGTGGCGCCGGCGAAGTCGCCGGCGTCCACCAGGGCCACCCGCAGGCCCGACTGCGCGGCGTGCCAGGCGGTGGAGATGCCCAGGATGCCGCCGCCGATCACCAGGAGGTCGTACGTCGCCTTGGAAAGCTGCTCCCGAGTCTCGGCGCGGCTCGGCAGGGAACCGGCGGCCGGTCGCGTCCCCAGGGCAGGGACGCTCTGCAGGGTGGTCATGTCGATTTACTCCTCGTCCTCGATCCAGCCCATGGTCCGCTCGACGGCCTTGAGCCAGCTCTTGTACTCGCTGTCACGCTTGTCGGCGTCCATGCGAGGGGTCCATTCCGCCGCGCGGCGCCAGTTGGCGCGCAGGGCGTCGGTGTCCGGCCAGAAGCCGACGGCCAGGCCGGCGGCGTAGGCGGCACCGAGGCAGGTGGTCTCGGCGACCATCGGGCGCACGACCGGCGCGTCGAGGAAGTCCGAGAGGGTCTGCATCAGCAGGTTGTTGGAGGTCATGCCGCCGTCGACCTTGAGCGCGGTCAGCTCGACGCCGGAGTCCTTCGTCATGGCGTCGGTGATCTCGCGGGTCTGCCAGGCGGTGGCCTCCAGGACGGCACGGGCGATGTGCGCCTTGGTGACGTACCGGGTGAGGCCGGCGATCACACCGCGGGCGTCGGAGCGCCAGTACGGGGCGAACAGTCCGGAGAAGGCAGGCACGAAGTAGGCGCCGCCGTTGTCCTCGACCGAGGACGCGAGGGTCTCGATCTCGGCGGCGGACTTGATCAGGCCCATCTGGTCGCGCATCCACTGCACCAGCGAACCGGTGACGGCGATCGAGCCCTCCAGGGAGTAGACCGGCTTCTGGTCGCCGATCTGGTAGCCGACCGTGGTCAGCAGGCCGCTGTAGGAGTTGATGATCTTGTCACCGGTGTTCATCAGCATGAAGGTGCCGGTGCCGTACGTGGACTTGGCCTCGCCCTCGGCGAAACACGTCTGGCCGAACAGCGCGGCCTGCTGGTCGCCCAGCGCGGAGGCGACCGGGACGCCGTCCAGGACGCCACCCTTGACGGTGCCGTACACCTCGGCGGAGGAGCGGATCTCCGGCAGTACCTGCGCCGGGATCTCCATGGACTGAAGGATCTTGTCGTCCCAGCTCATGGTGTGCAGGTTCATGAGCATGGTGCGCGAGGCGTTGGTGACGTCGGTGACGTGGTGACCGCCCTCGACACCGCCGGTGAGGTTCCAGATGACCCAGGAGTCCATCGTGCCGAAGAGGATGTCGCCGCGCTCGGCGCGCTCGCGCAGGCCCTCGACGTTGTCGAGCAGCCAGCGGACCTTCGGGCCGGAGAAGTACGAGGCGAGGGGCAGACCGGTCTCGCGGCGGAAGCGGTCCTGGCCGACGTTGCGGCCGAGCTCCTTGCAGAGGGCGTCGGTGCGGGTGTCCTGCCAGACGAGGGCGTTGTGGACGGGCTCACCGGTGTTCTTGTCCCAGAGCAGAGTTGTCTCGCGCTGGTTGGTGATGCCGATGGCCTTGACGTCGGCGGAGGTGATGCCCGCCTTCTCGATGGCGCCCGCCACGACTTCCTGGACGTTGGCCCAGATCTCGGCGGCGTCGTGCTCGACCCAGCCCGGCTTCGGGAAGATCTGCTCGTGCTCCTTCTGGTCGACCGAGACGATCCGGCCGTCCTTGTCGAAGACGATGCAGCGGGACGACGTGGTGCCCTGGTCGATGGCGGCGATGAACGGGCCGGCGGTGTGTGCGTCGGTCACGGTGTGCTCCAAGGAAGTCTGGGTGGAAGGACTGCTCAGGCGAACGCGATGTTGTAGATACCCGCGGCGATGGCGCCACCGATCAGCGGACCGGCGACCGGGATCCAGGCGTAGCTCCAGTCGGAGCCGCCCTTGTTCGGCAGCGGGAGCAGGGCGTGCACGATGCGGGGACCGAGGTCACGGGCCGGGTTGATGGCGTAACCGGTCGGGCCACCGAGCGAGAGGCCGATGGAGACCACGACGAACGCGGTGATCAGGGCGCCGAGGACACCGAGGCCCTTGCCGCTGTCGTTGAGACCCTGCGTGAGCACCGCGAGGACCAGCACGACCGTGCCGATGATCTCGGTGGCCAGGTTCTGCCAGACCACGCGGACCTCGGGGCCGGTGGAGAACACGCCGAGCACAGGGCCGGCGTCCGGTGCGGCCTTCTGGTCGACCATGCCCTCCTCGTGCGGCGGCGCGGAGATGATCTCCGGGTCCGTGAGGTGGGCCTGGAACTGTCCGTAGTACGCGACCCAGACCAGGAACGCGCCGAGCATGGCGCCCAGCATCTGGCCTGCGAAGTAGACCGGAACGTTGCTCCAGTCCCCGTCCTTGATCGCGATGGCCACCGTGACGGCGGGGTTCAGGTGGGCACCCGAGAGGGTACCCGTCATGTACACGGCAGTCATGACCGCGAAGCCCCATCCGAACGTGATGGCGAGCCATCCGGCGTTCTGGGCCTTCGAGCGCTTGAGCACCACGGCGGCGACGACGCCGCCGCCGAGCAGAATGAGTACGGCGGTACCAATGATCTCGCCGATGAAGATGTCGGAGCTGGACACCCGCGACTCCTTTGTCCTTCGTCCAGGGGAAGGCGAACCCCGGGTCCCTCCGGTGGTCCGCGCCCTCGAATGAGGGCGTTGCCGGCCCTTGGCACTGCCACACTCTAGCGTGTATTGCCGGTAGGTGTTCGGCAATGCCGACCGATGAACGGAAGTTTTGCCCTCCGGTTAACAGCACGTCAAGGGTTCGATCGCCGATTGCGTCCCGCATGACCCGATCGTTACCGACCGGTCGGACGGGCGCGGGCGCGGACACGCGACGGCCCGGCCGCCATCGGGCGGCCGGGCCGGGGTCGGAGGGGCGGGGGAGGCCCCGCGGGCGGGCTGGGGGTGTCTCTAGAAGCGCCCCGCGCCGAGGTCGCGGGAGACGGCGCGGGCGCAGTCCCGTACCGCCGCGATGAGCTCCGAGCGCAGCTCTCCGTCGTCGCAGACCCGCTCCACGGCCCCCGTGATCGCCACCGCGCCCACCGGCATCCGGCGCCGGTCATGGATCGGGGCGGCCACCGAGGCCACGCCCTCCCAGGTCTCCTCCACGTCCGCGGCCCAGCCCCGGGCCCGGGTCATGTCGAGCAGGGACTCGAACTCCGTGAGGTCCGTGACCGTCCGGGGTGTGAAGCTCTCGCGCGGAACCTCGAGGCCCTCGCTGTGCGCCACCGGGTCGTAGGCCGACAGCACCTTGCCCAGGGCCGTGGAGTGCAGCGGCTGCATCGCCCCCACCTCCAGGACCTGGCGGCTGTCGTCCGGCCGGAAGACGTGGTGCACGATCAGCACGCCCTGCTGGTGCAGAACACCCAGATGGACGCTCTCGCCGCTGGAACGCGCCAAATCATCCGTCCAGACCAACGCCCGCGCCCGCAGCTCGTGCACGTCCAGATAGCTGTTGCCCAGGCGCAGCAGCTCGGCGCCCAGCTGGTAGCGGCCCGAGGCCGCCTCCTGCTCCACGAAGCCCTCGGCCTGCAGGGTGCGCAGGATGCCGTGCGCCGTGCCCTTGGCCAGACCCAGTGACGAGGCGATGTCGGACAGTCCGAGCCGGCGCTCGCCGCCCGCGAGCAGTCGCAGCATCGCCGCCGCCCGTTCAAGCGACTGGATGTTCTTCGCCATCGCCCGGCCCTTCTCCCTGTCCCTGTTCGGCGGTCCCGCGGTCCCTCGATCCCGGCGGTCCCGTGGATCTTACGGACAGGATCCCGTGGATCATGCTGTTCGACAATGCTGAACACTATCGGTCGATGCCGACCACTCTTTACCCTGACAGTGTCGTTCACGAACGGGTGTGACCGGGAGTCCCCCGACACAGGATGCCGTCCGGCCCGTGGGACGCCGTGTCCACCCCGGCGCGTGCACGGTTACTCTGGCCAACGTGCACCCTCCGCCGAGAGTGCAAAGCCGACAGCCGTCGCATCCCAGGGAGCTCATCCATGGCCTCGTCGCCAACCCCTTCCGCCGACAGCCGGACCCGCGCCGCAACCCTCCGCGAGGCACTCGCGACCCGAGTGGTGGTGGCGGACGGAGCCATGGGCACCATGCTCCAGGCGCAGGACCCCAGCCTCGAGGACTTCCAGAACCTCGAAGGCTGCAACGAGATCCTGAACGTGACCCGGCCGGACATCGTCCGCTCCGTGCACCAGGAGTACTTCGCCGCGGGCGTGGACTGCGTCGAGACCAACACCTTCGGTGCGAACTTCGCCGCGCTCGGCGAGTACGACATCCCGGAGCGCGTGTACGAGCTCTCCGAGTCCGGTGCCCGGATCGCCCGCGAGGTCGCCGACGAGTTCACCGCCTCCACCGGACAGCAGCGCTGGGTCCTCGGCTCCATGGGCCCCGGCACCAAGCTGCCGACCCTCGGCCACGCCCCGTACACCCTCCTGCGCGACGCCTATCAGCAGAACGCCGAAGGCATGCTCGCCGGTGGCGCCGACGCGCTGCTCGTGGAGACCACCCAGGACCTGCTGCAGACCAAGGCCTCCGTCATCGGCGCCCGGCGTGCCCTGGACGCCCTCGGCGCCGACGTGCCGCTGATCGTCTCCGTCACCGTCGAGACCACCGGCACCATGCTGCTCGGCTCCGAGATCGGCGCCGCGCTGACCGCGCTCGAGCCCCTCGGCATCGACATGATCGGCCTGAACTGCGCCACCGGCCCCGCCGAGATGAGCGAGCACCTGCGCTACCTCGCCCGGCACTCCCGTATCCCGCTCTCCTGCATGCCCAACGCCGGCCTGCCCGTCCTCGGCAAGAACGGCGCGCACTACCCGCTGACCCCGGCCGAGCTGGCCGACGCCCAGGAGACCTTCGTCCGCGACTACGGCCTCTCCCTGATCGGCGGCTGCTGCGGTACGACCCCGGAGCACCTGCGTCAGGTCGTCGAGCGGGTCCGCGACCTCACCCCGACCGTCCGTGAACCGCACCCCGAGCCCGGCGCCGCCTCGCTCTACCAGACGGTCCCCTTCCGCCAGGACACCTCGTACATGGCGATCGGTGAGCGGACGAACGCCAACGGCTCGAAGAAGTTCCGCGAGGCCATGCTGGACGGCCGGTGGGACGACTGCGTCGAGATGGCCCGCGACCAGATCCGCGAGGGCGCGCACATGCTCGACCTCTGCGTGGACTACGTCGGCCGCGACGGCGTCGCCGACATGGAGGAGCTGGCAGGCCGCTTCGCCACCGCCTCCACGCTGCCGATCGTCCTCGACTCCACCGAGGTCGACGTCATCAAGGCCGGTCTGGAGAAGCTCGGCGGCCGCGCCGTCATCAACTCCGTCAACTACGAGGACGGCGACGGACCCGACTCCCGCTTCGCCAAGGTCACCCGGCTGGCGCGGGAGCACGGCGCCGCGCTCATCGCGCTCACGATCGACGAGGAGGGCCAGGCCCGCACCGTCGAGAACAAGGTCGCCATCGCCGAGCGGATCATCGACGACCTGACCGGCAACTGGGGCATCCACGAGTCGGACATCCTCATCGACACGCTCACCTTCACCATCTGCACCGGGCAGGAGGAGTCCCGCAAGGACGGCGTCGCCACGATCGAGGCCATCCGCGAACTCAAGCGGCGCCACCCGGACGTCCAGACCACGCTGGGCCTGTCCAACATCTCCTTCGGCCTCAACCCGGCCGCGCGGATCCTGCTGAACTCGGTCTTCCTCGACGAATGCGTCAAGGCCGGCCTGGACTCGGCCATCGTGCACGCCTCCAAGATCCTGCCGATCGCCCGCTTCGACGAGGAGCAGGTCACCACCGCCCTCGACCTGATCTACGACCGGCGCGCCGAGGGCTACGACCCCCTGCAGAAGCTGATGGCCCTCTTCGAGGGCGCCACCACGAAGTCGATGAAGGCCGGCAAGACCGAGGAACTCCTCGCCCTGCCGCTGGAAGAGCGCCTCAAGCGCCGCATCATCGACGGCGAGAAGAACGGCCTGGAGGCCGACCTCGACGAGGCCCTGCGGGAGCGCCCCGCCCTCGACATCGTCAACGAGACGCTGCTCGACGGCATGAAGGTGGTCGGCGAGCTGTTCGGCTCCGGGCAGATGCAGCTGCCGTTCGTGCTCCAGTCCGCCGAGGTCATGAAGACGGCGGTCGCCTACCTGGAGCCGCACATGGAGAAGTCGGACGCGGACGGCAAGGGCACGATCGTCCTGGCCACGGTGCGCGGTGACGTCCACGACATCGGCAAGAACCTCGTCGACATCATCCTGTCCAACAACGGCTACAACGTGGTGAATCTCGGCATCAAGCAGCCGGTCTCCGCGATCCTGGACGCCGCCGAGGAGCACCGCGCCGACGTCATCGGCATGTCCGGCCTGCTGGTCAAGTCCACGGTGATCATGAAGGAGAACCTGGAGGAGCTGAACCAGCGCGGCCTGGCCGCCGACTTCCCGGTCATCCTGGGCGGCGCCGCCCTCACCCGGGCGTACGTCGAGCAGGACCTGCACGAGATCTACCAGGGCGAAGTCCGTTACGCCCGCGACGCCTTCGAGGGCCTGCGCCTGATGGACGCCCTCATCGCCGTCAAGCGGGGCGTGCCCGGAGCGGCGCTCCCCGAGCTCAAGCAGCGCCGGGTCGCCCAGCGCGCCACGGCGCTCGAGGTCAACGAGCCCGAGGGGGGCGGCCGTTCGGACGTCGCCACCGACAACCCGGTGCCGACCCCGCCGTTCTGGGGCACCCGCGTCGTCAAGGGCATCCAGCTCAAGGAGTACGCGAGCTGGCTCGACGAAGGCGCCCTGTTCAAGGGCCAGTGGGGGCTCAAGCAGAACCGGGCCGGCGACGGACCGTCGTACGAGGAGCTGGTGGAGACCGAGGGCCGTCCGCGGCTACGCGGCTGGCTGGAGCGCCTCCACACGGAGAACCTCCTGGAGGCGGCCGTCGTCCACGGCTACTTCCCCTGTGTCTCCAAGGGCGACGACCTGATCATCCTCGACGAGCAGGGCAACGAGCGGACCCGCTTCACCTTCCCGCGCCAGCGCCGCGGCCGCCGTCTGTGCCTCGCGGACTTCTTCCGGCCCGAGGAGTCTGGCGAGACCGATGTCGTCGGCCTCCAGGTCGTCACCGTCGGCTCCCGGATCGGCGAGGCCACCGCCAAGCTCTTCGAGTCCGACTCGTACCGCGACTACCTGGAGCTGCACGGACTCTCCGTCCAGCTGGCCGAGGCCCTCGCCGAGTACTGGCACGCCCGGGTCCGCGCCGAGCTCGGCTTCGCGGGTGAGGACCCGGCCGACGTCGAGGACATGTTCGCGCTCAAGTACCGCGGCGCGCGCTTCTCGCTCGGCTACGGTGCCTGCCCCGATCTGGAGGACCGGGCGAAGATCGCCGAGCTGCTGCGGCCCGAGCGGATCGGCGTCCAGCTCTCGGAGGAGTTCCAGCTCCACCCCGAGCAGTCCACCGACGCGATCGTCATCCACCACCCCGAGGCGAAGTACTTCAACGCGCGCTGAGTGGTCGGCGCCACTCCGGCGCACGTCACGGCGTATATCCCTGCGTTCTCGGTGATCGAGACGTACAATTGTCGGTCCAGTGCAGGCCGGTCACCCTCCCCGTACCGGGGAGGGAGGCCGGCCTTCTCGTCCCTCCATGGAGGTGTGCCGGATGACCAGTACGGTCCCCGCGTCCCTGTTCCGTACCAATGGCAGCTCCGCCCTGCAGGCGGTCTTCCTCGACATGGACGGCACCCTCGTCGACACCGAGGGGTTCTGGTGGGACGCGGAGGTCGAGGTCTTCGCCGACCTGGGCCACCGGCTGGACGAGACCTGGCGTGACATCGTCGTCGGCGGACCGATGACCCGCAGCGCCGGCTATCTGATCGATGCCACCGGCGCCGACATCACCGTCGCCGAGCTCACCGTCCTGCTCAACGAGAAGTTCGAGCAGCGCATCGACCGGGGCGTACCGCTGATGCCCGGCGCCGAGCGGCTGCTGGCCGAGCTGGCCCACCACAACATCCCCACCGCCCTGGTCTCCGCCTCGCACCGGCGCATCATCGACCGGATCCTCGCCTCCCTGGGCCGTGACCGCTTCACCCTCACCGTCGCCGGTGACGAGGTGGTCCGCACCAAGCCCCACCCCGAGCCGTATCTGACCGCCGCGAGCGGGGTCGGCGCCGAGCCGGCGCTGTGTGCCGTCATCGAGGACACGGCGACGGGTGTGGCGGCGGCCGAGGCCGCCGGCTGCCGGGTGGTGGCCGTGCCCTCCGTCGCGCCGATCGCGCCTTCGGCCGGCCGGGTCGTCGTCCGCTCCCTGGAGGACGTGAACGTTCCCTTCCTGCGGACGCTCATCGCGGGTCCGTGATCGGTTGAGCTTTTCCTGAGCTTTCCTCGCGCTTTTCTCCCTCGAATGCCCGATGGAGACGCAGGGCGTTCAATCGAGCATTTTCCGTGACTGCTGTCACGAAATGAATCGGCCATCCGCCGAAAAGGTGCGTACGTGACCTTGGTCACCCAGCGTGCCGACCGGCGGGTGGCCGTCGTGCGTCCGGTGTCCGGAAAGAGGGGATTCCGCCTTCCCTGTCTGTCCCGATTCGCGCAGTCCCTGATGAATCATTCCCCCGCATGACTATCGAGCCCGCCGTATTCATGATCACCGTGCGCATCCGCGGCCGGCCACCCGCGGTCCTGGCAATACGGACTCGCCCACTAATCTTTCGCGAGTACTTCGCCGCACATCCGCGTGCACCGGCGACCCACCCAAGTCGCCGTGAACACAGGACCGATCGCACACCATCCCGGCCCGATCCCCGCCCCGACCGGGCGCAGCGACGGAGTGTCCGTACCCGCTGTATCCCAGTGCCGGATGAGGAGAACGTCCAGGATGAACCGCAAGACCTTGGCACTGCCGGCCGTCGCCGGCCTGCTCGCCCCGCTGCTCGTCGCCTGCGGCGGCTCGGACGAGAACAAAGCCATCGTCGTCGGCACCACGGACCAGTTCCTCGCCACCGCCGAGGCGCCCGCGCCCCTCGACCCGGCCTTCGCTTACGACACCGGCGCCTGGAACATCCTGCGGCAGACCGTCCAGACCCTGATGCACGTGCCACGCGGCGGCGGCGAGCCCGTCCCCGAGGCCGCGGAGAGCTGCGGCTTCAGCGACCGCGCCAGCGAGAGCTACCGCTGCACACTGCGCGAAGGACTCACCTTCGCCGACGGCACCCCCGTCACCGCCGAAGACGTGAAGTTCTCCGTCGAACGCGTGCTGACCATCAAGTCCGACAACGGTACGGCCGCCCTCCTCGCCAACATCGACACCGTCGAGACCAACGGCGAGCGCGAGATCGTCTTCCACCTGAAGACCCCCGACGCGACGTTCCCGTACAAGCTCTCCACCCCCGTCGCCGGCATCCTCAGCAAGAACAAGTACAGCGCCAAGCAGCTCCGCGAAGGCTTCGACGTCGACGGCTCCGGCCCCTACACCATGAAGACCGAGCGCAACGGCGAGCACATCGTCAAGGCCGTCTTCACCAAGAACCCGAAGTACAAGGGCGACATCACCCTGCGCAACGACAAGGTCGAACTGCGCTCCTTCGCCGACGCGGACACCATGGGCAAGGCCCTCGAGAACCGCGAGATCGACATGATGACCCGCTCCATGTCGCTCGACCAGGTCAAGGAACTCACCGAGAAGCCCAAGGCGGGCATCGATCTCACCGAGGTCCCCGGTCTGGAGATCCGCTACCTCGCCTTCAACACCGCCGACCCCTCCGTCAAGGACAAGGCCGTCCGGCAGGCCATGGCCGCCGTCGTCGACCGCGGCGCGCTCGTCAACGCGGTCTACGGCACCACCGCCCAGCCGCTCTACTCGCTGATCCCCTCCAGCGTCACGGGCCACTCCACGGCCTTCTTCGACAGCTACGGAGAGCCCAGCACCACCAAGGCGGCCGGCATCCTGAGCAAGGCCGGTATCAAGAAGCCGGTCGAGGTCACCCTCCACTACACCACCGACCACTACGGCTCCGGCACCAAGAAGGAGTTCGAGGCGCTGCGCGACCAGCTCAACGCCACCGGACTCTTCGACGTCACCGTGCAGGGCACCGAGTGGTCCACCTTCCGGCCCGCGCAGAAGCGCGGCGACTACCCCGTCTACGGGCTCGGCTGGTTCCCCGACTTCCCCGACCCGGACAACTACGTCGCCCCCTTCCTCGACGCCGACAACTTCCTCAACACCCCCTACGTCAACAAGTCCGTCCGCGACCAGTTGATCCCGCAGTCGCGCCGCTCGGCCGACCGCACCGCCGTGAGCCCCGTCTTCGGACAGATCCAGAAGATCGTCGCCAAGGACGTACCCGTCCTGCCGCTCTGGCAGGGCAAGCAGTACGTCGCCGCACGCGACGACCTGACCGGCGTCGAATGGGCGCTGAACACCTCCTCGGACCTGCTCCTCTGGGAGCTCGGCCGGGGCACCGCCTGACCCCGCAACCAGCTCGGTAACACCGGCCGCGCAGAGGCGCGCGCCGGTCTGGCAAGAGATCAAGAGGCACGTTCTGTGAAGCACAACAAGTGGCTGACGGCCCCCCTCGCCGCGGGGCTGTCCGCCGCCCTGCTCAGCGGCTGTGGCACGGAGCAGGGCGACGGCGCCGCGAGCTCCGGTGACAACGTCCGCGTCGGCATGTCCGACGAGGTTCTGGCCACCGACCCCGCCGCCGGCTACGACCCCGGCTCCTGGCTGCTGTTCAACAACGTCTTCCAGTCCCTGCTCAGCTTCCCCAAGGGCACCACCGAGCCCGAACCGGAAGCCGCCGAGAAGTGCAACTTCGAAGGGGGCAGCAAGGTCTACCGCTGCACCCTCCGCGAGGGCCTGAAGTTCTCCAACGGCAACCCGCTGACCTCGAAGGACGTCAAGTTCTCCTTCGACCGCGCGCTGAAGATCGACGACCCGGCCGGCCCGGCGCCGCTGCTGTCCACGATCGCCTCCATCGAGACCCCCGACGACCTGACCGTCGTCTTCCGGCTGAAGACCCCCGACGCCACCTTCCCCAGCAAGATCGCCTCCGGTGCCGGCTCGATCGTCGACCACCGCGAGTACTCCGAGGACGCGCTGCGCACCGACGGGAAGGCGGTCGGCTCCGGCCCGTACAAGCTGGAGTCCATCAGCGACACCGAGGCCGTCTTCTCCGTCAACTCCGAGTACCGGGGCAGCGCCAAGCCGAAGAACAGCGGCGTCACCCTCAAGCTCTACGGCGGCGACCGTGCCGCCCTCTCCAAGGCCATCGCCGACAACGACATCGACGTCGCCTACCGTGGTCTGTCCGCCGACGACATCGCCGCACTCGAAGCGTCCGCCACCACGGCCGACGAGGGCGTCGAGGTCATCCAGGGCACCAGCGCCGAGGTCCAGCACCTCGTCTTCAACGTCAAGGACCCCGTCGTCGGCAAGCGTGGCGTCCGCCAGGCCATCGCCCACCTCGTCGACCGCGAGGCGCTCGTCCAGAACGTCTACAAGTCGACCGCCACCCCGCTCTACTCGATCGTCCCGGCGGGCATCGCGGGCCACAACACCGCCTTCTTCGACACCTACGGCAGCCCCGACGCGGCCAAGGCCAAGAAGGCGCTGCGCAAGGCGGGCATCACCGACAAGGTGAAGCTCACCCTCTGGTCCACGCCGAGCCGCTACGGCCCCGCGACCGACCAGGAGCTCAAGGCGATAGCCGAACAGCTCAACAAGAGCGGCCTGTTCGAGGCCGATGTGCAGTCCGTCGAGTTCGAGCAGTACGAGAAGGACATCGCCGCCGGCAAGTACGGGGTGTACGTCAAGGGCTGGGTCCCCGACTACCCCGACGCCGACAACTTCACCGCCCCCTTCTTCGGCGCGGGCAACGTCCTCGGCAACAACTACGACAACGCCACCATAACCGGCAGCCTGCTCCCGAAGACCTCGGCCGCCGCCGACCGCGCCGCCACCAACCAGGACTTCGGCAGGCTTCAGGACCTGGTCGCCGAGGAACTGCCCGTCCTCCCGCTCTGGCAGGGCAAGCAGTACGCCGTCGCCCGCGACGGCGTCACCGGCCTCGAGTGGACCCTGGACGCCTCGACCGTCTTCCGTTTCTGGGAGATCAAGAAGGGCTGACGGCCCATCGGCCGTCCACACCGGTCGTCCGTACGGAAGGGGCCCGGCGCGCGTGTCGCGTGCCGGGCCCCTTCCCGTAGGTCCTTCGCCGTCGGCTACTGCCCGCCCGGGCGCACCAGACCGCTCTCGTACGCGTACACCGCCGCCTGCACCCGGTCACGCAGCCCCAGCTTGGTCAGCACATGACCCACGTGCGTCTTCACCGTCGTCTCGCTGACGAACAGATCCGCCGCGATCTCCGCGTTGGACAGACCACGCGCCACCAGCTTCAGCACCTCGACCTCACGCTCGGTCAGCGTGTTCAGAGTGTCCGGCACCTGCTCGTCGCCCGACGGCAGATGCGCCGAGTACTTGTCGAGCAGACGCCGCGTGATCGACGGGGCCAGCATCGCCTCACCCGCCGCGACCACCCGGATCGCCTGCACCAGCTCGTTGGCCGGCGCGTCCTTCAGCAGGAAGCCGCTGGCCCCCGCCCGCAGCGCCTCCACCACGTACTCGTCCAGGTCGAACGTCGTCAGCACCAGCACCTTCGCCGGCCCGTCCCGCCCCGGCCCCGTGATCTGCCGGGTCGCCTCCACCCCGTCCATCCGCGGCATCCGGATGTCCATCAGCACCACATCGGGCTGCAACGCCCGGACCTGGTCCAGGGCCTGGAGACCGTCCCCGGCCTCACCGACGACCGCGATGTCCTGCTCCGCCTCCAGAATCATCCGGAAACCGGTACGCAGCAGCGGCTGGTCGTCGACCAACAGGACGCGGATAGCCACAGGAACTCCTTCACGGCGTGGGCTGGACCGGCCCCATTCTGCCCTGCCCCGATTCGCCCGACTCCGGCGGGCGCGCGGAAACGATCTCCCGCCGGATCTCCAGCGGATACACCGGGGGAGTCCCCCCGAACTCCGGGCACACCGACTGGTGGTCGCACCAGCCGCACAGCTTCGTCGGACGCGGGCGCCACTCACCCGTCTCCGTCGCCAGCCGGATCGCCTCCCACAGCGCGAGCAGCTTCCGCTCCACCCGCAGCAGATCCGCCTCCACCGGGTCGTACGTCAGCACGTCGCCGCTGCCCAGGTACACCAGCTGCAGCCGACGCGGCACCACCCGCTTCAGCCGCCAGATCACCAGCGCGTAGAACTTCATCTGGAACAGCGCGCCCTCGCTGTACTCCGGCCGCGGCGCCTTGCCCGTCTTGTAGTCGACGATCCGCACCTCGCCCGTGGGCGCCACATCGATCCGGTCGATCACCCCGCGCAGCCGCAGCCCCGACTCCAGCTCCGTCTCCACGAACAGCTCACGCTCCGCCGGCTCCAGCCGCGTCGGATCCTCCAGCGTGAACCACCGCTCCACCAGCTGCTCCGCCTCGCCCAGCCAGCGGGCCAGACGCTCACCCTCCGCGTCCTCGGCGAACAGCTCGCCCAGCTCCGGCTTCGACTCGAGCAGCCGGTCCCACTGCCCCGGAATCATCGCCTTCGCCCGCGGCGCCGTCCGGTCCACCGCCGGATCGTCGAAGAGCCGCTCGAGCACGGCGTGCACCAGCGTGCCCCGCGTCGCCGCCTCGCTCGGCTTCTCCGGCAGCCTGTCGATCACCCGAAACCGGTACAGCAGGGGACACTGCATGAAGTCGCTCGCCCGTGAGGGCGACAACGACATGGGTGTCCTGGCCCCCACGGGCGGCTGCTCGCTCGTACTCATGACCCAGACCCTACGACCCGCCACCGACAGCGAGCGGAATACCATCGACGACAGACCACGTCACGCTGCATGATCGAAGAGTGACGCACGACGGCGGTCGCGCGGAAGGCTTACGAGAGGAACCCGTGAACCAGGACGACGAGCGCGGCGAGAACAAGCGGCCGCGGTCCGGCGAAGCGGAACCGCCGGCCACCGCCGACTCCCGCTCCCGGCGGAACGAGGAACCCGGCGGAGGGATCCTCATGGGCCGCCCCTTCGGCGTGCCCGTCTATGTCGCCCCCAGCTGGTTCCTGGTCGCGGCCCTCATCACCTGGGTCTTCGGCGAGCAGATCGAACGCGTCCTGCCCGAGCTCGGCGCCGCCCGCTACCTCGTCTCCCTCTTCTTCGCCATCGCCTTCTACGCCTCGGTCCTCGTGCACGAACTGGCCCACACCATCGCCGCACTCCGCTTCAAGCTCCCGGTGCGCCGCATCCAGCTCCAGTTCTTCGGCGGTGTCTCCGAGATCGAGAAGGAGACGGAGACCCCCGGCCGCGAATTCGTCCTCGCCTTCGTCGGCCCGCTGCTCTCCCTCGTCCTCGCCGGCGTCTTCTACCTCACCCTGTACGCCGTCGAGCCCGGCACCGTCCCCGGCGTCCTCCTCGCCGGCCTCATGATCTCCAACCTGATCGTCGCGGTCTTCAACCTGCTGCCCGGCCTCCCGCTCGACGGCGGCCGCATGCTCCGCGCCGTCGTCTGGAAGATCACCGGCAAGCCCATGGCGGGCACCGTCGCCGCCGCCTGGGTCGGCCGAGCCCTCGCCGTCGCCGTCCTCATCGGCCTCCCCCTCCTCACCCGCACCGGCCTGCTGGGCAACTCCACCGAAGACATCAGCGGCATGGACACCGTCACCGACGCCCTGCTCGCCGCGATCCTCGCCGCCATCATCTGGACCGGCGCCGGCAACAGCCTGCGCATGGCCCGGCTTCGCGAGCACCTCCCCGAACTCGGCGCCCGCACCCTCACCCGGCGCGCCATCCCCGTCGAGCCCGCGACCCCGCTCTCCGAGGCCCTGCGCCGCGCCAACGAGGCCGGAGCCCGCGCCCTGGTCGTCGTCGACGGACAGGGCAACCCCACCGGCCTCGTCCGGGAGAGCGCCATCGCCGGCGTCCCCCAGCACCGCCGCCCCTGGGTCGCCGTCAGCACCCTCGCCCAGGACCTCACGGACGGCATGAGGGTCCCCGCCGACCTCACCGGCCAGCCCCTCCTCGACCACCTCCGCGCCAGCCCCGCCACCGAATACCTCGTCGTCGAGGACACCGGCGAGATCTACGGAGTCCTCTCCACCAACGATGTGGAACGCGCCTTCGTCAAGGCCATGGCACGACCCTCCGCCTAACCCCGGTACTCTGGTCACATGTCCGAACCGACCGGTGCCGCCCGCCGTCGCGGGCCCTTCAAGGTCGGGGACCAGGTCCAGCTCACCGACCCCAAGGGACGCCACTACACGTTCACGCTCGAGGCCGGGAAGAATTTCCACACCCACAAGGGTTCCTTCCCCCACGACGAGCTGATCGGTGCTCCCGAGGGCAGTGTTGTCCGTACCACGGGAAACGTCGCCTACCTCGCGCTGCGCCCCCTGCTCCCCGACTACGTCCTGTCCATGCCCCGCGGCGCCGCCGTGGTCTACCCCAAGGACGCGGGGCAGATCCTGGCCTTCGCCGACATCTTCCCCGGCGCCCGCGTCGTGGAAGCCGGGGTGGGCTCGGGCTCGCTCAGCAGCTTCCTCCTGCGCGCCATCGGCGACAGCGGAATGCTGCACTCCTACGAGCGCCGCGAGGACTTCGCCGAGATCGCCAAGGGCAACGTCGAGCGCTACTTCGGCGGCCCGCACCCCGCGTGGCAGCTGACCGTCGGTGACCTCCAGGACAACCTGTCCGACACCGACGTCGACCGCGTCATCCTGGACATGCTCGCCCCCTGGGAGTGCCTGGAGGCCGTCTCCAAGGCGCTCGTCCCCGGCGGCATCCTCTGCTGCTACGTGGCGACCACGACCCAGCTCGCGCGCACCGTGGAGTCCATCCGCGAGTTCGGCTGCTACGCCGAACCGCAGCCGTGGGAATCCATGATCCGCAACTGGCACGTGGAGGGCCTGGCCGTCCGCCCGGACCACCGGATGATCGGCCACACCGGCTTCCTCGTCACCGCCCGCCGCCTCGCGGACGGCGTCGAGCCCCCGATGCGCCGCCGTCGCCCCGCCAAGGGCGCGTACGGCGAGGACTACGAAGGCCCCAACAAGGGCTGACACCCCGACAACGAAGGCGTGCCGCCGTCGAGTTCCGCCCCCAGGGCAGGGAACTCGACGGCGGCACCTTCACGTTCGGCATCTTTGCGGACAGCCCGCACCCCGACTGTTCCACCCACCTGTGACGTGTGGCACGATGCCCGCAACTCCTTCCGCACCGCCCTCACAGGAGACATCCCGCGTGCAGCCCCCCGCCGTCCCGGACCTCGCGCACACCCACGCCCGGCCGGTGCACTGGCTGGCCACCGCGACCGCCATGGCCGCCGTCGTTGCCGCCGCCGGCCTCCTGCAACCCGGCCCCGCCACCGCGACCACCACGACCGCCGGCAGCGGCTCGACCGCCCCACGGCCGGCACCCGACGCCGCGTCGGCCGACTACCCCCTGGAGTGCGGGGGAGCCCCCGTCAAGATCGCGCAGCGGGCCACCGGGGACCTCGACGGCGACGCGAACCCCGAGACCGTCGCAGTCGTACACTGCGAAGCCGGATCGGGAACGCCTCCCCACGCCGTCTACGTGCTGACCCACGCCAAGACAGGCCCGGACGCACGCGTGGTCGCGACCCTCGTCGAGCCCTCCGAGCAGAAGAACGTCGCCGACCTCGCCGTACGCGACGGGGCGGTCACCGCCACGCTGCTCGGCTACTCGTCCCCGGACGTACCCAGTTGCTGCCCCGACGAGCAGGAGCGCGTCGGCTGGCGCTGGAGGGGCGGAGCCTTCGTCCGTGCCGCGCAGTCGGACGCGCGTGGTATGTGACGCGTCACTCCGCGTCAGGGCCGTAGACCTCGACGCTGTCCGAAACCCGGCGCACATGGATGCAGTCGCCCGGGCACTCCTTCGCGGAGTCCACCACGTCCTGCAGGAGCGGCAGCGGCACGGGCGTCGTCGCCCCGGCCTCCTGCAGCAGCTCGTCGTCCGAGCTCTTCACGTACGCGAGCCCGTCGATGTCCAGCTCGAAGACCTCGGGGGCGTACTGCACGCAGATCCCGTCACCGGTGCAGAGGTCCTGGTCGATCCAGACCTCCAGCGCCTCGTCGGCGCCGGTCGTCGGGGCCTCGTGCTGCACGGTCATGTCTCCTGCCGTTCCTGGGTGTCGAAAGAGATCGTTCTTCTAAGTCCGGCCAAGCCTGACGGGTGTTGACCACTCACGACGATACAACCGCCCGCTTTCCGATGTTGATGGGTGGGTATTCCACTGGCGTGAGGGGAAGCGCAAGGGTGAAGATCGGACACGCCCCGACAGTCTTTGTGATCTAGGGGTTTCAATCACCACCCACGCAGGTAGGGTCAGGAAGCGTCCAGCTCCCCTTGGAGGAGGTGAGGACCGTGGCAGCCCACGACGACGACATCAACCGCGGCATCCGGCCGGGGCGGGGGTCTGAAGACCCTGCCGGCCAGGTTGCCTATCTCGAGCAGGAAATCGCCGTCCTGCGCCGCAAGCTCGCCGACTCTCCGCGTCATACGAGGATTCTCGAAGAGCGGATCGTCGAGCTGCAGACAAACCTGGCCGGCGTGTCCGCACAGAACGAGCGGCTCGCCAACACGCTCCGCGAGGCCCGCGACCAGATCGTGGCCCTCAAGGAGGAGGTCGACCGGCTCGCACAGCCACCGGCAGGCTTCGGTGTCTTCCTTCAGGCCAACGAGGACGGCACCTGCGACATCTTCACCGGAGGCCGGAAGCTCCGTGTGAACGTCAGTCCCAGCGTCGAGCTCGACGAGCTCCGGCGCGGCCAGGAAGTCATGCTCAACGAGGCGCTCAACGTGGTCGAGGCCATGGAATTCGAGCGCGCCGGGGACATCGTCACCCTCAAGGAGATCCTCGAGGACGGCGAGCGCGCCCTGGTGATCGGGCACACCGACGAGGAACGGGTGGTCAGGCTCGCCGAGCCGCTGCTGGACATCACCATCCGCCCCGGCGACGCCCTGCTGCTCGAACCCAGGTCCGGCTACGTCTACGAAGTGGTCCCCAAGAGCGAGGTCGAGGAGCTCGTCCTCGAAGAGGTCCCGGACGTCGACTACGACAAGATCGGCGGCCTCGGCGGCCAGATCGAGATGATCCGGGACGCGGTCGAGCTTCCGTACCTCTACCCGGACCTCTTCAAGGAGCACGAACTGCGGCCTCCGAAGGGCATCCTGCTCTACGGTCCGCCCGGCTGCGGCAAGACGCTGATCGCGAAGGCCGTCGCCAACTCCCTTGCCAAGAAGGTCGCGGAGGTCACCGGCCAGCCGGCCGGAAAGTCCTACTTCCTCAACATCAAGGGCCCGGAACTCCTCAACAAGTACGTCGGTGAGACCGAGCGGCACATCCGCCTCGTCTTCCAGCGTGCGCGAGAGAAGGCGAGCGAGGGCACCCCCGTCATCGTCTTCTTCGACGAGATGGAGTCCCTCTTCCGCACCCGAGGATCCGGAGTCAGCTCGGACGTCGAGAACACGATCGTCCCGCAGCTGCTCGCCGAGATCGACGGCGTGGAGGGCCTGGAGAACGTCATCGTCATCGGCGCCTCGAACCGCGAGGACATGATCGACCCCGCGATCCTGCGGCCCGGCCGGCTCGACGTCAAGATCAAGATCGAGCGCCCGGACGCGGAGGCCGCGAAGGACATCTTCGCGAAGTACCTCACGCCTTCGCTGCCGCTGCACTCCGACGACCTCTCCGAGCACCACGGGTCGAAGGAGGCCGCCGCCCACGGAATGATCCAGTCCGTGGTCGAGCAGATGTACGCGGAATCCGAGGAGAACCGCTTCCTCGAGGTCACGTACGCCAATGGCGACAAGGAAGTCCTCTACTTCAAGGACTTCAACTCCGGAGCGATGATCCAGAACATCGTGGACCGGGCCAAGAAGATGGCCATCAAGGCCTTCCTCGACCACAACCAGAAGGGCATCCGCGTCTCCCACCTCCTCCAGGCCTGCGTGGACGAGTTCAAGGAGAACGAGGACCTGCCCAACACCACCAACCCCGACGACTGGGCCCGGATCTCCGGAAAGAAGGGCGAGCGGATCGTCTTCATCCGCACCCTTGTCACCGGAAAGCAGGGCGCGGACACCGGACGCTCCATCGACACGGTGGCGAACACCGGTCAGTACCTGTAGATCGCACACCGGCTGCGGATGTCCGGAACCACGGACATCCGCAGCCGTCGTATTCCACCCGAGTTCCACCCCAGCTTCCATCTCAGCAAAACCTGAATCGATCTCCCCACCGGCGCGGAGTCGCTCTAGGCTCGTCGGTACTTGTTGCGCCGCACCCGGAGGGGAGCGCCGCCGGGCAAGGAGGGCCGCATGACCGTACGGCGAGTAATGGGCATCGAAACGGAGTACGGGATCTCCGTTCCGGGCCACCCGAACGCCAATGCCATGCTCACCTCGTCCCAGATCGTCAACGCCTACGCGGCGGCGATGCACCGGGCGCGCCGCGCCCGCTGGGATTTCGAGGAGGAGAATCCGCTGCGGGACGCCCGCGGCTTCGACCTCGCCCGCGAGGCCGCCGACTCCAGCCAGCTCACCGACGAGGACATCGGCCTGGCCAATGTGATCCTCACCAACGGAGCCCGGCTCTACGTCGACCACGCCCACCCGGAATACAGCGCCCCCGAGGTGACCAACCCCCGCGACGCCGTCCTCTGGGACAAGGCCGGCGAGCGGATCATGGCGGAGGCGGCCGAACGAGCCGCCCAGCTCCCCGGCGCCCAGCCCATCCACCTCTACAAGAACAACACCGACAACAAGGGCGCCTCCTACGGCACGCACGAGAACTACCTGATGAAGCGGGAGACCCCGTTCTCGGACATCGTGCGCCACCTGACGCCCTTCTTCGTCTCCCGCCAGGTCGTCACGGGCGCCGGCCGTGTCGGCATCGGCCAGGACGGCCGTGAGCACGGCTTCCAGATCAGTCAGCGCGCCGACTACTTCGAGGTCGAGGTCGGTCTGGAGACCACGCTCAAGCGCCCCATCATCAACACCCGCGACGAGCCGCACGCGGACGCCGAGAAGTACCGGCGCCTCCACGTGATCATCGGCGACGCGAACCTCTCGGAGATCTCCACCTACCTCAAGCTGGGCACCACGGCCCTGGTCCTGTCGATGATCGAGGACTCCTTCATCAACGTGGACCTCGCCGTCGACCAGCCCGTACGCACGCTCCACCAGGTCTCCCACGACCCCACGCTCCAGCACCTGATCACGCTGCGCAGCGGCCGGACACTCACCGCGGTCCAGCTCCAGATGGAGTACTTCGAGCTGGCCAGGAAGTACGTGGAGGAGCGCTTCGGCGTCGACGCCGACGACCAGACCAAGGACGTCCTGATCCGCTGGGAGGACACCCTCAACCGGCTCGAGAACGATCCGATGAGCCTCGCCGGGGAGCTGGACTGGATCGCCAAGCGGGAGGTCATGGAGGGCTACCGGCGCCGCGACAACCTGGAGTGGGACGCGGCCCGGCTGCACCTCGTGGACCTGCAGTACGCCGACGTACGCCCCGAGAAGGGCCTGTACAACCGTCTGGTGGCCCGCGGGCGCATGAAGCGACTCCTGGACGAGACCGAGGTCGAAAGGGCCGAGACGAAGCCTCCGGAGGACACCAGGGCGTATTTCCGCGGCCGCTGCCTGGAGCAGTACGCGGACGACGTGGCGGCCGCCTCCTGGGACTCGGTGATCTTCGATCTCCCGGGCCGCGACTCCCTGCAGCGCGTACCGACCCTGGAGCCCCTGCGGGGTACCAGGAGCCATGTGAAGGAGCTGCTTGACCGGTGCAGGACGGCGGAGGAACTGGTCCGCATCCTGTCGGGCGGCTGAAATGCCCGGGCACTGGGAATCATGGGACTAGTGCCCGGACGTTGTACCAAACTGCGGGGCCGATGTCAGACCTGGCTTGTAGGGTCTGATCTTGAGAGACCCAACCGAGCGGGCCGATTCGAGCGGGGTGAGGGATATGGCGACCAAGGACACCGGCGGCGGACAGCAGAAGGCGACGCGTTCCACGGAGGAGGTCGAGGAGACGACCGCGGAGGCGAGCTCCGACCTCAAGGAACGCCAGGAGAAGCTGAGCGACGACGTCGACTCCGTGCTGGACGAGATCGACGACGTGCTCGAGGAGAACGCCGAGGACTTCGTGCGGTCCTTCGTGCAAAAGGGTGGCCAGTAAGGTCGTCCAGCCTTCGGATCGAAGGCCGGGGCGGGGGTACCCCAAGCGGTTGCCGGACGGTGCGGGCGAAGCTGCTCGCGCCGTCCGGTCGCAAACGATGTTCGAACAACGGTGCGACCGACTGCCCTCGCGATCCATGTGGATCACCGTCACAAGACGGGTAGGGTCCGTGGCGTACTGTGCTTCAACTGCAATTCGGCCATCGGCAAGTTGGGAGACGTTCCCGACACTCTGCGTCGGGCCATCTCAATATTTGGAGGGACACGCGTGGAAGCCAACACTCGTAGCACCGGGCGTCTACCAGCTGCCTTCCTGACGCCGGGATCGTCCTCGTTCATGGACTTCCTGTCCGACCACTCGCCGGAGATGCTGCCGGGCAACCGGAAGCTCCCCGAGGGGGTCGTCGAGGCGCCGCACGGCACCACCATCGTCGCCGTGACCTTCCCCGGTGGCGTGGTCCTGGCCGGCGACCGGCGGGCGACCATGGGCAACATGATCGCGCAGCGCGACATCGAGAAGGTGTTCCCGGCCGACGAGTTCTCGGCCGTGGGCATCGCCGGCACCGCCGGTCTCGCCGTGGAGATGGTCAAGCTGTTCCAGCTGGAGCTGGAGCACTTCGAGAAGGTGGAGGGGGCCACGCTCTCCCTGGAGGGCAAGGCGAACCGCCTGTCCACCATGATCCGCGGCAACCTCGGCATGGCCATGCAGGGCCTCGCCGTCGTGCCGCTCTTCGCGGGCTGGGACGAGGGCAAGGAGAAGGGCCGGATCTTCTCCTACGACGTGACCGGCGGCCGCTCGGAGGAGCACGGCTTCGCCGCCACCGGCTCCGGTTCGATCTTCGCCCGGGGTTCCATGAAGAAGCTGTACCGCCCCGACCTGACGGAGGAGCAGGCCACGACGCTGGTCGTGCAGGCGCTGTACGACGCCGCCGACGACGACTCGGCGACCGGCGGCCCCGACCTGTACCGCCGCATCTACCCCATCGTCACCGTCATCACCGACGAGGGCTTCCGCAGGCTCACCGAGGAGGAGTCCTCGGCGCTCGCCCGCTCGGTCACCGATCGGCGCCTGGAGCAGCCCGACGGTCCGCGCGCGGCCCTGCTCTGATCACTCGTCGTCCGAAGAATCCCAGAAGAAAGGGACGGGTAGCCGGTGTCGACTCCGTTCTACGTCTCACCCCAGCAGGCCATGGCCGACCGGGCGGAGTACGCCCGCAAGGGCATCGCCCGCGGCCGCAGTCTGGTCGTCCTTCAGTACACCGACGGCATCGTGTTCGTCGGCGAGAACCCGTCCCGCGCGCTGCACAAGTTCAGCGAGATCTACGACCGGATCGGCTTCGCCGCGGCCGGCAAGTACAACGAGTACGAGAACCTGCGGATCGGCGGTGTCCGGTACGCGGACCTGCGTGGTTATACCTACGACCGGGACGACGTCACGGCCCGGGGCCTGGCGAACGTGTACGCCCAGACGCTGGGCACGATCTTCTCGAGTGCCGGGGAGAAGCCGTACGAGGTGGAGCTGGTCGTCGCCGAGGTCGGTGCGGAGCCCGAGGGCGACCAGATCTACCGCCTGCCGCACGACGGCTCGATCGTGGACGAACACGGTTCGGTCGCCGTGGGCGGCAACGCGGAGCAGATCGGCAGCTTCCTCGACCAGCGGCACCGTGACGGGATGTCGCTCGCCGAGGCGCTGAAGCTGGCCGTGCAGGCGCTCTCGCGGGACACCAACGGCAGTGAGCGGGAGATCCCCGCGGAGCGGCTCGAGGTGGCGGTCCTGGACCGTACGCGCCCGCAGCAGCGCAAGTTCAAGCGGATCGTCGGGCGTCAGCTGGTGCGTCTGCTCGAGGCGGACAACGCGGCGATCGCCAAGACGGACGAGCCGTCGGACGAGATTCCGGAGGACACGGAGGAGTAGTTCCTTCCTCCGCACGCACGATGGCCCCGGCCCGCTTCTGCGGGCCGGGGCTTCGTCGTGCTCAGGCGGCCGGTGCCGGGCCGGAGGAGTCGCGGGGCATCAGGGTCACCGGGAGATCGCCCGGTTCGGGACTCTCGCCCGCCAGGACGGCCAGGAGGGCGGCCATGCCGCGCTCGCCGATGCGTTCGGCGGGGAGGCGGACGGTGGTGAGTTCCGGTTCGACGGCGGTGGCGAGAGCCAGGTCGTCGAAGCCGGTGACGGAGACGTCCTCGGGGACGCGCAGCCCGAGGCGGCGCACGGCCTTGCACGCGCCGGCGGCGAGGATGTCGTCGTCGCAGACGAGGGCGGTGGGCCGCGGGCCGGGGCCGGTGAGGGCGCGTTCGGCGGCGGCGCGGGCCCCGTCCACGTCCAGGGGCGCGCGCACGGTACGTACCGAGGCGTCGCGCAGCGCCTCGGCGAGCGCGGCCGCCCGTACGTCGAAGGTCCAGGACGGCACGGCCGAGGCGAGATGGACGAAGCGGCGGTGCCCGAGGGCCAGGAGGTGCCCGGTGACCTGGCGCATCCCGTCCGCGATGTCGAGGTTGACGTGGGCGGCGCCGGTGTCGGAGGGGTCGCTGTCGAGCATGACCAGTGGGAGATCGGTGCCGCGGAAGGCCTTGAGGGCGTCGGCGGCCATGGAGGAGGCGATCACCCCGTCGAGCGCCGCGCGCGCGGAGGCGAAGGGGTCCTTCGCGGGGCCGACGCCGTCGGGGGACGGGTAGAGGACGACACCGAAGCCGTGCCGGGCGGCGACGGTGGCGGCGCCCGTGTAGACGCGGGCGAAGAACTCGTTGGTTAGTGCGGGGACTACGAGGAGCGCGGTCCTGGTGTGCCCGAGGCGGAGGTTGCGGGCGGCGAGATTCGGCCGGTATCCGAGACCGCGAGCGGCCTCGCGTACGGCCTCCGCGGTGCGCTCGGAGACACGACCGCGCCATTTGTCGCCGAGCACGAGGGAGACCGTGGCCTGGGACACTCCGGCGGCCCTGGCGACGTCCCGGCTGGTGGGACGTGCGGCGCTGAGGGATTCCGGGGTCTGCACTCGATGCCTCCGCGAGGGATGGTTGCTGCCCGCGGGGTGGACCCGCGGGATGCCGCCATGGTACGTATGACCCTGGAAGTTATACGTAAAACCTCTGGTGGGGGCACCGGGGGAGAGGAGACGGACATGGCCACCGAGGCCAAGGAGAGCAGCGGTTATCTCGACATCCTCAGGGCGCCGCACGCCCTGCGACTGCTCACCGGCACCCTCGTCGGCCGACTCCCGAACGGCACCGGACCCATAGCCATCGTGCTCTTCACCCGATCGGAGGGCGGCAGCTACAGCCTCGCCGGCGGACTCACCGCCGCGTACGGCATCGCCACCGCCGTGGGCCAGCCCCTGCTCGGCCGGGCCGTCGACCTCAAGGGTCAGCCGCGCGTCCAGCTGCCCGCCGCGATCGTCTCCGCCCTCGGCATGATCGTCCTGGCCGTGGCCGGAATCAGCCCCCTCGTCCTCGCCTATGCGGCCGTCGTCGTCGCCGGGCTCTTCACCCCGCCCCTCGAAGGCGGACTGCGCGCCCTGTGGCCGAGCGTCCTCCGCCGCGAGGACCGGGTCCACCGGGCCTACGCCCTGGACGCGGTCGCCCAGGAAGTCATGTTCACCGTCGGACCGCTGCTGGTGACCCTCCTGGTCGCCCTCCGGTCGCCGGCCGCCGCGCTCCTCGTCATCAACGTCCTCGGCGTCCTCGGCGCACTCTCCGTCGTCCTGTCCGAGCCCTCGCGCGCGTGGCGCTCGGAGCCCCGCGAGGCCCACTGGCTCGGCGCCCTGCGCTCGCCCGGCCTGCTCGCCCTGCTCGGCTCGTTCTTCTTCGTCGGTCTCGCGCTGGGCTCCATCACCGTCGCGGGCCTCGCCTACGCCGACGAGCAGGGCAACGAATCGGCCTACGGCTGGCTGATGGCCGCTCTCGGTCTCGGCGCGCTGATCGGCGGCGTGCTCTACGGCGCCCGGCGCTGGGCGGGCGCTCCCGAGCGGCGGCTGACGGTCATCGTCGGACTGCTCGCCCTCGGCTATCTGCCGCTCATGCTCACGCCGGGTGTCGTCCCGATGACGGCCCTCGCCGCGCTCTCCGGCGTCTTCCTCGCCCCCGCCCTCGCCTGCGGCTTCATCGTCGTCGACCGGCACGCGCCCAGCGGAACCGTCACCGAGGCCTTCTCCTGGCTCGTCACCACGTTCGGTGTGGGGGCTGCCCTCGGCTCGGCCGTCGCGGGACCGGCCGTCGAACTCGCCGGAACCACCGCGGGCTTCGCCGTCGCCGGAGCGGGCGGCTTCGTGGCCCTGCTCGTCCTCCTGGCCACCGGGCGGGTCCTCACGGCCCCCGGCCGCAGCGTGCGACACGCCGTCAGTGGCACCACCGGGAGCAGCGGACACGCCGAAAAGAACGCGCACTCATCGGAAAATGATCGAAACGGGGCTGTCGAACCCGGTTTCAGCTCAGGCCATCAGGCGTAATGTTCAGACATGGACCGCCGCATTTTCGGGCTGGAGAACGAGTACGGCGTCACGTGCACGTTCAGGGGACAGCGCCGACTGTCTCCTGACGAAGTGGCGCGCTACCTCTTCCGCCGTGTCGTGTCATGGGGCCGCAGCAGCAATGTCTTCCTGCGGAACGGCGCCCGCCTCTACCTCGACGTGGGTTCGCATCCGGAATATGCAACTCCCGAATGCGACAACGTGACCGAACTGGTCACGCACGACAAGGCGGGCGAACGCATTCTCGAAGGCCTGCTCGTCGACGCCGAACGCCGCCTGCACGAGGAGGGAATCGCCGGCGACGTCTATCTCTTCAAGAACAACACCGACTCGGCGGGAAACTCCTACGGGTGCCACGAGAACTATCTCGTCGCCCGCCACGGAGAGTTCTCCCGGCTCGCGGACATCCTCATTCCCTTCCTCGTCACCCGACAGCTCATCTGCGGCGCCGGCAAGGTGCTCCAGACCCCGCGTGGCGCGGTCTACTGCGTCTCCCAGCGGGCCGAACACATCTGGGAGGGCGTCAGCTCCGCGACGACCCGCTCCCGGCCCATCATCAACACCCGCGACGAGCCGCACGCCGACGCCGAGCGCTACCGGCGGCTGCACGTCATCGTCGGCGACTCGAACATGTCCGAGACGACCATGCTGCTCAAGGTCGGCGCCACCGACCTCGTGCTCCGCATGATCGAGGCGGGCACCGTGATGCGTGACCTGACCCTGGAGAACCCGATCCGGGCCATCCGAGAGGTCAGCCACGACATCACGGGGCAGCGCAAGGTCCGGCTCGCCAGCGGCCGCGAGGCCTCCGCCCTGGAGGTCCAGCGCGAGTACTACGAGAAGGCCGCCGACTTCGTCGACCGCCGTGGCATCCGTACGGGCACGGTCGCCCAGGTCCTGGAGCTCTGGGGCCGCACGCTGGACGCCATCGAGGCCGAGGACCTCGACCGGATCGGCACCGAGATCGACTGGGTCATGAAGTACAAGCTCATCGAGCGCTACCGGGCGAAGAACAACATGACCATGTCGCACCCCCGGGTCGCTCAGATAGACCTCGCGTACCACGACATCCACCGCCGCCGCGGGCTCTACTACCTCCTGGAGAGGAAGGGCCAGGCGGCCCGGATCTGCAACGACCTGAAGATCTTCGAGGGCAAGTCGGTGCCCCCGCAGACCACCCGGGCCCGGCTGCGCGGCGACTTCATCCGCCGCGCGCAGGAGCAGCGGCGGGACTTCACCGTCGACTGGGTCCACCTCAAGCTCAACGACCAGGCGCAGCGCACCGTGTTGTGCAAGGACCCCTTCCGGTCGGTCGACGACCGAGTGGAAAAACTGATCGCCGGAATGTAGGACATCGCCGTACGAAGTGCCAGGGCCCCGCGCGATTGACGTGCGGGGCCCTTGGCCTGTCCGGATGGTCCCCTAGAGTGTCGGGCAACTACTGTGCCGTCTGAGATCTGAGGAACACGTGCGCCGACTTGCCGGCCTACTGGTCGTCCCGCTGCTGCTGCTCTCGACAGCGGCCTGCGGCAGCGACGACAAGGGCTCCGATTCCGCTTCGATGAAGAACGGACTGCCCGCCATCACCGCGGGTGAGAAGTTCGGGGAGAAGCCCACTCTGGCGAAGGGGGTGGGTGATCCGCCCAAGGACCTCAAGGTCAATGTGATCAGTGAGGGCGACGGTGCGGTCACGAAGAAGGGTGACGCGCTCCAGGTGAACTACCTGGGTCAGGCCTGGGACTCGGACACGCCCTTCGACAACAGCTTCGACAGGGGCCAGCCGTTCGCGCTGACCCTGGGCGCCGGCCAGGTCATCAAGGGCTGGGACCAGGGCCTGGAGGGCCAGAAGGTCGGCAGCCGTATCGAGATCGGCATCCCGCCGGAGCTCGGTTACGGCGCGAAGGGGCAGGGCGACATCAAGCCGAACGCCACCCTCGTCTTCGTCGTGGACATCCTGAAGGCCACCACGATTCCGAAGTCCGCCGAGGGCACCGAGGTCGCCCAGGAGAACAAGGATCTGCCGAAGGTCGGTACGAACACCGACGGCAAGGCCCCCTCGATCACCGTCCCCAAGGTCGACCCGCCGGCGAAGCTCGTCTCCAACTACGTGATCGAGGGCAAGGGCGAGGCCGTCAAGGCCACGGACACGCTCACCGTCCAGTACAAGGGCGTCCTGTGGAAGGACGGCAAGGAGTTCGACAGCAGCTATGCACGCGGTGGTGCTCCGGCCACGTTCCAGCTGGCCGGCGTCATCCCGGGCTGGAGCAAGGGCCTGGAGGGCAAGAAGGTCGGCAGCCGGGTGCTGCTGGTCGTGCCGCCGGGCGACGCCTACGGCGATCAGGCCCAGGGTCCCATCCCGGCGAACTCGACCCTCGTCTTCTCCGTGGACATCCTGGCCAAGCAGTAGCGAATCCCGGCCGGAGCACCGGTCGCAAGGTAGGTTGTCCGGGTCGCGCGGTCACCGTTCGCGCGGTTCATCAGTTTGAGGAGCACACTGCAGTGAGCATCGAGAAGCCCGAGGTCGACTTCCCGGGCGGCGAGCCGCCGGCCGACCTGGAGATCAAGGACATCTGGGAGGGCGACGGCCCGGAGGCGAAGGCCGGGGCCACCGTCTCCGTCCACTACGTGGGCGTCTCCTTCTCCACCGGCGAGGAGTTCGACTCCTCGTGGAACCGCGGCACCCCGCTGCAGTTCCAGCTCGGTGTCGGCCAGGTCATCGCCGGCTGGGACAAGGGCGTGCAGGGCATGAAGGTCGGCGGCCGCCGCCAGCTGATCATCCCCGCCCACCTCGCCTACGGCGACCGTGGCGCCGGCGGCAAGATCGCCCCGGGCGAGACCCTGATCTTCGTCTGCGACCTGATCGCCGTCTGATCGGTCACGTCACGACCTGAAACGGTCACTCGAGGGTCCCCGTCGTACGGCGGGGACCCTCGGCTTTTGCCCGGACACCCCGGGGCGGTACGGTCGGATGTCCGAGAAGTCAATCCGGCAGAAGAGGTGCAGGGCGTCGATGGCGATTGCCAAGGCCGAGCGGCTGATGAATCTGGCCCTCTGTCTGCTCGGGACCCGCCGGCCGCTCTCCAAGCGTGAGCTGCGCGGATCCATTGAGGCGTATCTCGAAGCCGGTGGCGACGACGCCTTCAACCGTATGTTCGAGCGCGACAAGGATGATCTGCGCGAGCTCGGCCTGGTCATCGAGACGGTCGAGAACCTCGAGGGCGAGATCGGCTATCTGGCCCGCCGCGACTCCAACCGCCTCCCGCCGATCACGCTCGACGCCGAGGAGGCCGCGGCCCTCGGCCTCGCCGCCAAGGTGTGGCAGCAGGCCCGCCTCGCCGGAGCGGCCAGCGGGGCCCTGCAGAAGCTGCGCGCCGCCGGGATGCCCGAGGCCGAGGACTCGTACGACACCCAGCACAGCGCGCTCGAGCCCCGCATCCCCGTCCACGAGACGGCCTTCGAGCCCCTGATGCTGGCCTGCCGCGACCGGCGCCCGGTCGTCTTCGACTACCGCAAGGCCACGGCCGCCCGCCCGGAGACCCGCCAGGTGGAGCCGTGGACCCTGGAGTGCTGGCGCGGCCACTGGTACCTGGCCGGCTGGGACCGCGACCGCGGCGCCGAGCGCGTGTTCCGCCTCTCCCGCATCACCGGCAAGGTCCGCTCGCGGGCCGGTGCCTTCACCGCGCCGGTGCCCGACGTGGTCACGGTCCGCGAGACCGTCGAGAGCTGGGCCGGCGAGATCGCCACCCGCTCCGCCCGGATCCGGCTGCGCGTCGGCTGCGGCTATCCGCTGCGGGCCAGGGCCCAGTCCGTACGGGAAGGCGCGGACGGCTGGGACGAGTTGGAGATTCCGTACGGGCACGGTCTCGACGCCTGGCTCGTGGAGTTCGGTCCTGATGTCGTCGTGCTGGAACCCGCGGATCTGCGGGCCGATGTGGTGGACCGGCTGCGCGCCGTGGCCAAGGGCTGAAGGGGGAGACGTACAGCATGGCTGCGAACGCGATCGACCAGACGAGGCGGATGCTCTCCCTCGTCACCTACCTCCGGGAACGGCCCGGCGCGCATGTCGCCGATGTCGCCCGCGCCTTCGGGATCACCGAGGACGAGCTGATCTCCGACCTCGATGTGCTGCCCATGTGCGGGACGAGCTTCCGCGGTGGCGATCTGCTCGACATCGACACCGACGGCGACCGGATCTGGTGGCACAACCCGGACGATGTCGCCGAGCCGCTGCGGCTCGCCGCCGACGAGGCGACGGCGCTGCTGGTCGCGGCTCGGGCCGTCGCCACGCTGCCAGGTCTGCGGGAGAGCGACCGAGAGGCGCTGCTGCGCGCCACCGCCAAGCTGGAGACGGCGGCCGGCGAGGCCGCGGGGGCCAGCGCCCGGCTCTCGGTCACCTTCGAGTCCGAGGGCGGTGTCTTCGCCGAGGTGGACCGGGCGATCTCCGAGCGCCGACGGCTGTGGGTGCGCTACTACTCGCCCGCCCGCGACGAGCTGACCGAGCGCGAGGTGGATCCGATCCGGCTGTTCGCCGTCGGCCACACGTACATGGAGGCGTGGTGCCGGCTCTCCGAGGCGCGCCGCACCTTCCGGCTCGACCGCGTCGCCGAGATCCGGATCCTCGACGAGCAGTCCGCGCCGCCCGAGATCGAACTGCGGGATCTCTCGGAGGGGCTGGTCCAGCCGTCCGCCGAGGATCCGGAGGTCGTCGTCGAGGTGGGACCCGGCGGTCGCTGGGTCGCCGAGTACTACCCGCACGACCGGGCCGACGAGCTGCCCGACGGGGGACTGCGGATCACGCTGCGGACGCCGGCCCCCGCCTCGCTGCGGCGCCTCGCCCTTCGACTCGGCAGCGACGGGCGGATCGTCTCCCCGCAGGACCTCGCCGACAGCGCCCGGGAGGCGGCGACGGCCGCCCTGGCCGCCTACGACGGCCAGGAGTGACACGAGACGGCCAGGGGTGACCCGAAGGGGAATGTGACATTCCCCGCCGGGTCGACGCTGTTGCCTGTGAAGCCGATGGATTCGCGACAGTGCGGACTCCGCGAGCGCGGGAACCGAGAGGGATGAGGGAAATGTCCGTGATGCACGGAATGACGGCGTCGATCGCACCCGTCCTCTTCAAAGCGTCCTGTCCCGACTGCCGTGCTCGTCTCGAACTCTCCGCGGGTGCGCTGCGCCTAGCGATCGGCGCCAGCCGCCGCACCACCTTCTACTCCTTCACGTGTCCCGAGTGCGGCAGCTCCGTCCGCAAGCCCGCCGGCGAACGGATCGTCGAACTCCTCACCGGGGGCGGCGTCCGCACCCTGCGGCTGCACTCCACCGTCTGACGCCCCGGCAGCTCGGCCAAGGGGCGCACAACGTCTAGGCTCGGCACATGTTCTGGCCCATGCTCGCCATCGCTCTCGGATTCCTCGGCATCGCCGTCCTCGGCGTCCTCGGCATCAAGGTCTTCGTCGAGGCCCAGCGGCTCGGCCGCCAAGTGGCACACACCACCGAGCGCATCAACCGCGCCGCCGAAGACCTCGAGAACGCCGCGGGGCAGCTGGCCCGCACCGGCGAAGCGCTGCGCTGAGACCGTGCCGTACGCTGCTCAGGACGGTCCTGACGGGGGTGCTCGGACCGCAATCGTGAGTATGCACAGGCATTGCCCTGCGTTTACTCCTGCGGGTTACGATCGCAGACAGCGCGGTGGCCGGACGCATGTCCGACCCGCCGGGCATGCACACCATGTCGCCTCGGTGAAGAAGGTAAACAGCTATGGGTAGGCTCGGCCCCACCGAGATCATTCTCATCCTCGTCGTCATCATCCTGCTGTTCGGCGCCAAGAAGCTCCCCGACATGGCCCGTTCGCTGGGCAAGTCCGCCCGCATCCTCAAGAGCGAGGCCAAGGCGATGAAGTCGGACGACCAGCAGAGCGCCCCTGCCGACCCGCCGACCCCCGGCACCCCGGACCAGGCCGCCCCGCGTACCATCCAGGCCGCGCCCGGCGACGTGACCAGCTCGCGTCCCGTCACCGAGCCCACGGACACCACCAAGCGCTGACCCGGTCCGCCGCGGCCGCCGCACCGAGCGGCGGCCTGCCGCACGAGATGAGGACGTGGGTTGCTCAAGTCTGCCCGCAAGCAGGAGAAGGACCCCGAGGGCCGGATGCCCCTCGTGGAGCACCTGCGTGAACTTCGCAACCGCATGGCGAAGGGCCTGCTGGCCGTCGCCGCGGTCACCGTCGTGGCCCTCGTGTACAGCGAGGAGCTCATGCAGTTCCTGACGAAGTCCGTGCCCAAGTGCCCGCAGGGCACGATGGGGGACGGCGGTAACTGTGCGGTCGTCTCCTTCAACACGCTGATCGCACCGTTCAGCACGACGATCCAGGTCAGCCTCGTGACCGGCCTCGTCGTCGCGAGCCCGGTCTGGCTCTACCAGCTCTGGGCCTTCATCGCGCCCGGCCTGCACAGGAGCGAGAAGAAGTACACCTACGCCTTCGTCGGTGCCGCGGTTCCGCTGTTCGCGGCCGGTGCCTACCTCGCGTACCTCATCCTCCCCATCAGCGTGAAGGTCCTCATCAGCCTCACGCCCGGCGGATCGGCGAACATCCTCTCCCTCGGTGACGTCCTCGACTTCACCCTGCGCATGGTGCTCGTCTTCGGCCTCGCCTTCGAGCTCCCGCTCGTCCTCGTGATGCTGAACCTCACCGGCGTCCTCACCGGCCGCCGCATGGCCGGCTGGTGGCGGGGCGTGATCATGGGCGTCTTCGTCTTCGGCGCCGTCATCACCCCGACCACCGACCCCGTCGGCATGATCGCCCTCGCGGGGCCGATCACCGTCCTGTACTTCGGGGCCGTCGGTTTCTCGCTCCTCAACGACAAGCGCCGGGCCCGCAACAACCCCGACGCCGAACTCGACGACGACGAGGCGTCCAGCCTCGACCTCACTCCCGAGGGTGTCGGATCCGTCGAACCCGTCAGTGCCACCCGCGCACTGCCCCAGCAGTCCGGCGGCGAGGCCGACGGCGGTAGGTCGCTCAGGCCCGGCGGTTACGACGACATCACCTGATCTTGTAGGGTCCTCCTCCCAGACACTCCGTCCGGGGGGACCCCCATGACCAGCGAGATCACCCTCCTCGTCAATCCCACCGCGGGACGCGGCCGGGGCGCGCACGCCGCGCAGCCGGCCGCCCGCGCGCTCAGGGACGCCGGCTTCTCCGTCCGTACCGTCCTCGGCGTCGACGCCGACGACGCCCTGCGACGCGCCCGTGACGCCGTCGCCGGCGGAACCGGCGCGGTCGTCGCCGTCGGCGGTGACGGCATGATCTCGCTCGCCCTCCAGGCCCTCGCCGGCACCCGGACCCCGCTCGGCGTGGTCGCCGTCGGTACCGGAAACGACTTCGCCCGCACCCTCGGCCTGCCCCTGCGCGACCCCGCGGCGGCCGGCCGGCTCGCCGCCGAGCTGCTCGAGGGCGGGGGTGGACGCGACATCGACCTCGGCAGGGTCGGCGACCGCTGGTTCGGCACCGTCCTCGCCTCCGGGTTCGACTCCCGCGTCAACGACCGCGGCAACCGCATGAAGCTGCCCGTCGGCCGTTTCAAGTACGACCTCGCCATGATCGCCGAGCTCGCCGCGTTCCGGCCCGTGCCGTACCGCCTCACCTTCGACGACGGCACCGAGCGGCAGGTCGAGGCCACGCTCGTCGCCGTCGGGAACGGCACCTCGTACGGCGGCGGCATGCGCATCTGCGCCGGAGCGCGCATGGACGACGGCCTCTTCGACGTCACCGTCGTCGGCGACTGCTCCCGTACGACGCTGATCAAGGTCTTTCCCCGGGTCTACCGTGGCACCCACCTCGACCACCCCAAGGTCACCGTCCACCGTGTCCGCTCCCTCACCCTCGACGCCCCCGGGATCACCGGCTATGCCGACGGCGAGCCGCTGGGGCCGCTGCCGCTGACCGCCGTGTGCGTACCGGGTGCACTGCGCGTCCTGGCGCCCTGACGCGGAGCGCCGCTACGGCGGGCGCGGGTCGCGTCCTGGCGGCGGGCTCGGGAGGCGTGCTCGGGTGGAAAATCGGTCCGTCATTAAAGATCGCGTCAGTGTCAGAGGTGGCGGGTAGGCTCGAGAGCAAGATGACAGAGGACCTCACACCAGCCGAAGCGTACGCAGCTGCTCGGGCCCGCAACGCCGAGCAGGCCACGGCGCTGGCCCCCTTCCGCGAGATGTACGAGTTCGGTCTGGACCCCTTCCAGATCGAGGCCTGCCAGGCCCTCGAGGCGGGCAAAGGCGTGCTCGTCGCCGCCCCCACGGGCTCGGGCAAGACCATCGTCGGCGAGTTCGCCGTCCACCTCGCCCTGCTCCAAGGGCGCAAGTGCTTCTACACGACACCCATCAAGGCGCTGTCGAACCAGAAGTACGCCGACCTCGTGAAGCGCTACGGACCCGGCAAGGTCGGCCTCCTCACCGGTGACAACAGTGTCAACGGCGACGCCCCGATCATCGTCATGACCACCGAGGTCCTCCGCAACATGCTGTACGCGGGGTCCCAGGCGCTCAGCGGCCTCGGCTACGTGGTCATGGACGAGGTCCACTACCTCTCGGACCGCTTCCGCGGCGCCGTCTGGGAGGAAGTGATCATCCACCTCCCCGAGTCCGTGACGCTGGTCTCACTCTCCGCGACCGTCTCCAACGCCGAGGAGTTCGGCGACTGGCTGGACACCGTCCGCGGCGACACCGAGGTCATCGTCTCCGAGAGCCGCCCCGTGCCGCTCTGGCAGCACGTCCTCGCCGGCCGCCGGATGTACGACCTGTTCGAGGAGGAGACCGACCACGGCGGCCGCGGCGCGTCCCGCCGCGAGGTCAACCCCGACCTGATGCGCCTGGCCCGCACTGAGAACTCCCGCACGTACAACCCGCGCGAGCGCCGCCGCGGCAAGATGATCCGCGAGGCCGACCGCGAGCGCGAGCGCCGCCAGCGTTCCCGCATCTGGACGCCCGGACGGCCCGAGGTCATCGAACGCCTCGACGCCGAAGGTCTCCTGCCCGCCATCACCTTCATCTTCAGCCGGGCCGGCTGTGAGGCCGCCGTCCAGCAGTGCCTGTACGCCGGCCTGCGGCTCAACGACGACGAGGCCCGCCACCGGGTCCGCGAGATCGTCGAGGAGCGCACCGCCTCCATCCCCTCCGAAGACCTCCACGTCCTCGGGTACTACGAGTGGCTGGAAGGCCTGGAGCGCGGCATCGCCGCCCACCACGCCGGAATGCTCCCCACCTTCAAGGAAGTCGTCGAGGAGCTCTTCGTACGCGGCCTCGTCAAGGCCGTGTTCGCCACCGAGACCCTCGCGCTGGGCATCAACATGCCCGCCCGCTCGGTGGTCCTGGAGAAGCTCGTCAAGTGGAACGGCGAACAGCACGCCGACATCACGCCCGGCGAGTACACCCAGCTCACCGGACGCGCCGGGCGCCGTGGCATCGACGTCGAGGGCCATGCCGTCGTCCTGTGGCAGCGCGGCCTCGACCCGGGCCACCTCGCCGGGCTGGCCGGCACGCGTACGTACCCGCTGCGCTCCAGCTTCAAGCCCTCGTACAACATGGCCGTCAACCTGGTCGACCAGTTCGGGCGCCACCGCTCCCGCGAGCTGCTCGAGACCTCCTTCGCGCAGTTCCAGGCCGACCGGTCCGTCGTCGGCATCTCCCGCCAGGTCCAGAAGAACGAGGAGGGCCTCGCCGGTTACCGGGAGGGCATGACCTGCCATCTCGGGGACTTCGAGGAGTACGCGCGGATGCGCCGCGACCTCAAGGACCGCGAGACCGAACTGGCCAAGCAGGGCGCCGCACAGCGCCGCGCCCAGGCCGCCGCCTCCCTGGAGAAGCTCAAGCCCGGCGACGTCATCCACGTCCCCACGGGCAAGTTCGCCGGACTCGCCCTCGTCCTCGACCCCGGCATCCCCGCCGGGCGGACCAACGGCCACCGCGGCTTCGAGCACCACGACGGGCCCCGCCCGCTCGTGCTCACCGCCGAACGGCAGGTCAAGCGGCTCGCCTCGATCGACTTCCCGATCCCGGTCGAGGCCATGGAGCGTATGAGGATCCCCAAGTCCTTCAACCCGCGCTCCCCGCAGTCGCGGCGGGACCTCGCCTCCGCCCTGCGTACCAAGGCCGGACACCTCAACCCGGAGCGACACCGCAGGGATCGCTCGGCCGCCGCCGACGACCGTGAGATCAGCCGGCTCCGTACGGAGCTGCGCGCTCACCCCTGTCACGGCTGCGACGAGCGCGAGGACCACGCCCGCTGGGCCGAGCGCTACCACCGGCTCCAGCGCGACACCCGGCAGCTGGAACGGCGCATCGAGGGCCGGACCAACACCATCGCCCGCACCTTCGACCGGATCGTCGCGCTCCTCACCGAGCTCGACTACCTTCGCGGCGACGACGTCACCGACAACGGCAAGCGCCTCGCCCGGCTCTACGGCGAACTCGACCTGCTGGCCAGCGAATGCCTGCGTGAGGGCGTCTGGGAGGGCCTCACCCCGCCCGAACTGGCCGCCTGTGTCTCCGCGTTGGTGTACGAGGCGCGGCAGTCCGACGACGCCGTGCCGCCGAAGCTCCCCACCGGGAAGGCGAAGGCCGCGCTCGGCGAGATGGTACGGATCTGGGGGCGGCTCGACGCCCTGGAGGAAGAGTTCAAGATCAACCAGGCGGAAGGGGTCGGGCAGCGCGAACCCGACCTGGGCTTCGCCTGGGCCGCCTACCAGTGGGCCTCCGACAAGGGGCTCGACGAAGTCCTGCGCGAGGCCGAGATGCCGGCCGGCGACTTCGTCCGCTGGTGCAAGCAGGTCATCGACGTCCTCGGACAGATCGCCGCCGCCGCGCCCAAGGAGAACAGCACCGTCGCCAAGAACGCGCGCAAGGCGGTGGAATCGCTGCTGAGGGGCGTGGTCGCCTACAGCTCGGTGGGCTGACCTCCTGAACTCACCTGCAAGGGCCCGTGGTTGATACCACGGGCCCTTCGTGTTGCGGTCTTCGTCCCGGTTGTCCACAGGGCGCTGTCCACAGGGGTGGCGGAGTGTCCGACCTCTCCGATTCCATGGACTCACACACCGGGGAACACCGCTGGGAGGGGACGCACGTGACCACGCAAGCCGGTTCGGCCGCGGTCGAGGAGACCGCGGACGGACAGAAGATCGTGCCGGGTCCACGGGGCGTCCCGCTGCTCGGGAACCTGCCGGAGTTCGGCAAGGACCCGCTCGCCTTCTTCGAGCGGCTGCGCGAGCGCGGAGACTTCGTCAGCTGGCGATTCGGACCGGGCCCCGCGCTCTTCGTCGCCCACCCCGACACCATCGGGGAACTCCTCGTCGAAGTCGAGCGCACCTTCGACCAGCCCGACCTCGGTATCGCCTTCCGCACCCTGCTCGGCAACGGAGTCGTCGTCGCCAAGGGCGCCGACTGGCGCCGCAAACGGTCCCTCGTCCAGCCCTCCGTCCGGCCAAAGCAGGTGCGGTCCTACGCCGCCACGATGGCCGAGTGCGCCATCGACGTCGCCGACCGGTGGAGCGACGGGCAGCGCATCGACATCAAGAAGGAGATGGCCGCCCTCACCCAGCTCATCGCCGTCCGCACCATCTTCGGCGTCGACACCGCAGCCGACGCCGAGGCCATCGGCCGTGCCATGGACGTTGCCCAGAAGGAGATCGGCGCCGAGTTCAGCGGCATCGGCGCCCTGCTGCCCGACTGGGTGCCCACCCCGGGACGCGCCCGCATCAAGCGCGCCACCGCCGTCATCGACGCGGAGGTCTCCCGGATCGTCGCCCGCCATCGCGACGGCGAGACCGAACGACCCGACCTCCTCAGCAGGCTGCTCGCCGCCCAGGACGAGACCGGCGCCCATCTCTCCGACCAGGAGATCCGCGACGAGACCGTCACCCTCTACATCGGCGGACACGAGACCACCAGCTCCACCCTCGTCTGGGCGTGGCACCTGCTCTCACGCAACCCCCGCGGGCGCGAGGCGCTCGCCGAAGAACTCGACCGCGTCCTCGGCGACCACGAACCCGGCTTCGACGACTACGCCCGACTGACCTACACCCAGGCCGTCGTGAAGGAGACCCTCCGGCTCTATCCGACCATCTGGCTCCTCACCGGTATCGCCAAGGAAGGAGCGACCCTCGGCGGAATGCCGATCCCGACCGGGACACGGGTGTGGAGCAGCCAGTGGGCCACTCACCGGGACGGCCGCTGGTTCACCGATCCCGAGGAGTTCCGCCCCGAACGCTGGGGCACGGGCGAGGGCGCGGCCGCCGAGGAGATACCGGAGTACGCCTGGTTCCCCTTCGGGGGCGGGCCGCGCGTCTGCCTCGGAACCCGGTTCGCCATGGTCGAGGCCGTCCTGATCCTCGCCGTCCTCGCCCGCCGGTTCCGCCTCGACATCGACCCCGGGGAGATACGTCCCGTGCCGAGCCTGACGCTCCAGCCGGAGCGGGAGGTCCTCGCCACCGTCCGGGCGCGCCGTTGAGGTGCGGGAAGATTCCGGTATGAAGATCAGTGCGCGGGGGCTCAACCGCTCCACTCTCGCCCGGCAGTTGCTGCTCCGACGGGAGGCGATCGGTGCCGCGGAAGCGGTACGGCGCGTCGTGGCGCTGCAGGCCCAGCAGCCCGCGTCTCCGTATCTCGCGCTGTGGAACAGGACCGCCGCGTTCGACCCGACCGAACTCGACGGCGCCTTCGCCGTCGGGACGGTCGTCAAGTCGACACTGATGCGGATCACCCTGCATGCCGTGCACGCCGACGACTACCGGCCGTTCCGGGAGGCGGTGCATCCCCTGCTGAGGTCCGGCAGGCTGGGCGGCCGCTTCGCGGAGTCGGGGCTGACCCCGGCGGACGCCGACGCGCTCGTCCCGGAACTGCTGGCATTCGCCGACCGGCCCCGGACGAACGCGGAGTACGAGGCATGGCTCGAGCAACGGGTGGGCGCCATGCCGAAGTCCGGGGCGTGGTGGGGGCTGCGGCACTACACCCCGCTGCTGCACGCGCCCACCACCCCACCGTGGTCGTTCGGGGAACGCCCCGCTTACGTCGCACCGCCCGACCCGCCGGCGACGCCGGAGCCGGAGGTGTCCGACGCCGCCCTGCGCACGCTGGTCCTGCGCTATCTCCAGGGGTTCGGGCCGGCGTCGGTGGCGGACGTGGCGCAGTTCGCGTTGGTCCAGCGGGCCAGGGTGAGGAAGGCGCTGGCCGCGCTGACCGACGAGCTCGAGCGGTGCGAAGGGCCGGACGGCGAGGAGCTGTTCGACATACCGGACGCACCCCGACCGGACGAGGACACGCCCGCCCCGCCCCGGCTGATGGCCATGTGGGACAGCACCCTGCTGGCCTACGCGGACCGCGGCCGGGTCATCCCTCCCGACTACCGCACCCTCGTCATCCGCCGGAACGGAGACGTGCTGCCGACCCTCCTGATCGACGGATACGTCGCCGGTGTGTGGCGCCCGGCCGAGGGCGGGATCGAGGCGACCGCGTTTCACGACCTGCCGGACGAGGTCTGGGAGGGACTGGCCGACGAGGCCCGCGCGCTGGTGGCCTTCCTCTCCGACCGCGACCCGCAGGTGTACCGCCGCTACGGCCACTGGTGGAGCAAGCTCCCGAAAGCCGAGACCCGACTGCTGCCGGGGCGGTGAGGCGTCCGGGCGCCGGGGCGCTGCCTCGTCCGCCCTCCGCCCGCGAGTCGGCGGCGGACGCGGCGGGGGCGAGCGGTCGCGGGCTCAGGGGCGTGGGGCGGCGGGGGCGAGCAGACGGGTGGCCAGGTCCCGCAGGTCCTCGGCGCGCAGGATCCGGTCGCCGAAGCCCGGCAGGGGGACGTGGAGGGGATCAGTCCAGCGGGCGGGGATGCCGTTGTCGCCGTACACGGCGCCCGCGAGGGTGCCCGTGACCGCCGACACGGTGTCCGTGTCGCCGCCCAGGTCGATCGCCGCGGCAAGGGCCCGCTCGAACGAGTCCGTCGTACGAACGGCCCAGACCGCCGAGCCCAGGCAGGGCCAGACCGCGCCGTTGAACTCGGTGGCGTCGTCCGGGTGCCAGCCGGGGGAGAGGACCGTCGACCAGCGTTCCCGGTGCGGCGCGGCGACGGCGGCGAGCGTGGTGGGCAGGGCTGCGAGCGGGTCCTCGCCGAGGAGGGCGACCCGGACGAGGTCGTGGAGGATCGCCGTACCCTCCCACGCCGCGCCGTCTCCGTGGGTGAGAGCCGCGATGCGGCGGGCGGCGTCCATCGTGGCCTCGGGCCCCGCCGCCGCGAAGTACACCGCCGACGTGGCGGCTCGCATCAGGGAACCGTTGCCCGCCGCGCGGCCGTTGATCTGGAAGTGGAGGGCGGCTGCCGTGTCCCAGGGGTCGCCGCTCGTCAGGACGTCCTCGGTCTGCAGGCCGATGTCCTTCGGTTCGGACGCCGCCCAGCGGCGGAACCGGTCGAAGACGTCCGGCAGGTCCAGGCCACCCCGGTCGAGGAGCGACTCCCCGACCAGGACGGCCATCTGAGTGTCGTCGGTGGCCTCGCCCGGGTCCCAGCCGCCGCCCCCGCACATCGCGCCGACGCCGTCGGGGAAGCGTTCGTGGAAGACGCCCGGCAGCCCGAACTCGAAAGGGGCACCCAGCGCGTCCCCCACCGCGGAGCCGAGTACGGCGCCGACGGCACGCTCGATCGTTCGCATCCCGTCAGCCTAGGCCCGTCAGCCTAGGGCCCGTCAGCCCCGGGCCCGTCGGGCAGGGTCTAGGGGCGGATTCCGTCGCAAGCGATGTGTAGGTGCCGCGGTCCGCGGAGCACGGCGTTCTGCCGGTACGGGGGCGGGTCCTCCACCAGGCGTGGGTTTTCCAGCCTCCGGGCCAGCTCCGACAGGGCGAGCTGGGCCTCCAGGCGGGCGAGCGGTGCGCCGAAGCAGCTGTGGATGCCGCTGCCCAGGCCGAGGTGCTGGACGTCAGGGCGGTCCGGGTCGAAACGGTCCGGGTCCTCGAAGCGCTGGGGGTCGCGGTTGCCGGACGCCAGGACCAGCCAGAGGGTGGCGCCCTTGGGGATGGTGACGCCGCGGACCTCGATGTCGGCGAGAGTGGTGCGCTGCGGCAGCAGCTGCACCGGCGGCTCGAAGCGCAGCAGCTCCTCCACGATGGGCACGGCCAGCCGAGGTTCGGCACGCAGCCGCTGGAGGACGTCGGGATTGCGCAGCAGGGTGAGCATTCCGTTGGTGATGAGGTTGACCGTGGTCTCATGCCCCGCGATCAGCAGCAGCGCCGCCGTGCTGAGCAGTTCCATCGTGGTCATCGGGCCGTCCGCGCCCTTGGCCGTGGCCAGCTGGGAGAGCATGTCCTCCCCGGGGTTCTTGCGGCGCTCCTCGATCAGGCCGGCCAGGTACATGCCCAACTGCATCCGGGCGTCGTGCGCGCCCTTGCCCCGTTCGGCGGGATCTGCGTCCGGGTCGGGGTCCAGGCTTGCGGCGAGGGTGTCCGCCCAGGTGTGGAAGCGCGCCTCGTCCTCGCGCGGCACTCCGAGCAGCCTGCAGATCACCGTCACCGGGAAGGGGTACGAGAACTCTTCCACCAGGTCGATCCGGCCCGGGTCGCCGATGCCGTCGATGAGGTCGGCGACGATCTCGTGGAGCTCCGGGCGCATTCCGTCGACGCGGTGGGGGGAGTGCGGCGGGCCGAAGTGCCGGTTCGTCATGCGTCGCATCCGGTCGTGCTCCGGCGGGTCGAGCCGCAGGAAGCCCGGCGGCAGGGCGCCCTCCTCCGGGGCCGCCTCGCCCAGCGGGTCACCGGTGTTCGAGGCCAGGTTGCGGGCGTCGGAGCTGATCCGGGGATCGTGCAGAAGGCTGCGGATCTCGTAGTAGGTGCTGATCACGTACGGCCCGTCGGCTTCGTGGTGGACCGGCGTCTTCCGCAGCTCTTCGTAGATCGGGTACGGATCGGCCCGGTTGGCGTAGTCCAGGATCTGGTGCAGCAGCGATTGCGTCATGGCAGGTCCTCGTGGCCGTGCGGGTCAGTGCGCGGGGGTGAACGTCATCCGGCGGTCGGCCGGTGAGTATCCGCTGAGGGTCACGGTGGGCCCGTGGGTGGGTACCGAGGGGTCGGGGAAGTCCGCGTCGATCGGTCGCTGTCCGTCCGGGCGCCGGTCGACCGTGGCGAACGTCGGGGGGAACGGCGCGGTGGTCTCGATCAGCTCCTGGTAGAACGGCAGCCACCGGGCATGGTCGAAGGCGACGGCGCCGATGACGCGCCCCTGGTACCCGTAGACGCCGATGAACCGGCGGCTGTCGAGCGAGCCCTGCGAGATGAGGATCTCCGTCGCCATCGACGGCACTCCGACCGACTTGATGTTGACGCCGAACTGGGAGGACCAGAAGGCCGGCACCTCCATGTGCGGCACGCGTTCGGTGCTCTCGCTGAGCATGTTGTGCGCCGCGATCGCGGCCTGGGCGACGGCGTTGCCCCAGTGCTCCAGGGACAGGAACTGGTAGCCGAACAGCGGGTGCGGGCAGCGGGCGACGTCGCCCGCCGCATAGATGTCGTCGGTGACGATTCCGCGGATGTCGAAGGCCCGGCAGCCGGCATCGCAGGCGATGCCCCGTGGGCCGGCCCCGAGTCCGGAACCGGAGAGCCATTCGGTGTTGCGGATGGCGCCGAGGGAGACGATCACCACGTCGGCCTCCACCGTCGAGCCGTCGGACAGATGCGCGGCGCGCACCCGTCCCGAGGCGTCGCCCTCCAGAGCGGTCACCATGACCCCGCACCGCAGGTCCACACCGTGCCCGCGCTGGAGGTCGGCGGCCACCGCGCCGACCACCCCGCCGAGTGCGCCGACCAGGGGCGCCGCGCCGCGTTCGGCGACGGTGACGGGGAGGCCGCGTTCGCGGCAGGCGGAGGCGATCTCCGAGCCGGTGAACCCGGCCCCGATGACGAGGACCCGCCTGGGTCCCTCGGCGAGCCGCCGGGCGAGCGCGGCGCCGTCGTCACGGGTCCGCAGCACGAAGACGCCGTCGAGTTCCGCCTCGTCCTCGCGCGGCCACGGGCGCGCCCGAACCCCGGTGGCGATCAGCAGCCGGTCGTACGGCACCTCGTCGCCGTTGGCCAGCCGTACCCGCCTGGCGGCCATGTCCAGGCCGGTGGCCGGAACGCCGAGCCGCCAGGTCGCGTCGACGGATCGGAGCCTTGGCAGTGCGGTGCGGTCGGCGCGCGCCCTGCCCAGCAGCACCTGCTTGGACAGCGGGGGTCGGTCGTACGGTTCGCAGGGCTCGTCGCCGATCATGGTCAGTGACCCCGCGAAGCCCTTGGCCCGCAGGGTTTCGGCAGCCCGCAGGCCGGCCAGCGAGGCGCCGACGACGACGATGCGGCCCTCGCGTTTGAGCTGCTCCAAGGCTCCGTCACCGAGCACCGGCCACCGCCTCGGCCGGTTCGTCCACGGCATCGACGAGGATGGCCCGGACGGGGCAGGCCGCGGCGGCCTGGGCCAGCTTCTCGCGCTGCTCCTCGTCGGCCTCCGGGTCGTACAGCAGCGCCTCCTCGCCGTGCATGACGAAGATCTCGGGGGCGAGGAACGCGCACTGCGCATACCCCTGACAGCGGTTCAGATCGACGGCAACCCTTACCACGGGATCGGTCCTCTCCAATGGCCCGGTCGAGCCTCTGCGCCCACTCTCGGTGGCCGGGCGGGCCGCGGCGACGAGGAGCGGACCGTTCGAGTGAGCGGTGCGGCCGGATCAGGTCGAGGCGGCGGGCCGTGACGCCTCGGGACGCCGACCCCGCAGGATGTTCAGGCTGAGGAGCAGCACCCAGGCCGGAAAGACCAGTTCGGACCAGGGCACGTCCGCTCCCACCACGAGCAGCGTGAGGCCCCCCAGATAGCCGAGGACCACGAGCGGGCGCGGGAGGAGGTCGAGCCGGCGGCCGATGGTCGCGGTCGTGATGATGAACACCGCCGCCATCCGCATGGCGTACGTGCTCAGCAGGGCGTAGACGAAGTGGCGGCCGAAGGGAGAGTCCTGTTGGCTCTCGTCGAGCACGGTCCAGGCCGCCGCGGCAGCGCCGAACAGGGTGGCGACGAAGACCAGGCCGCTGCCCAGGAACACGGTGGAGACGAACTTGTCCTCGCCCTCGCCCGCCTGCTCGCGCAGGGCGCCCATGAACCACAGGAACGCGATCCCGGCGAACGGGAGCAGCTCCAGCGCCGTCCGCACGGCGCTCCGCTGTCCGGCGTCGACGGTCACCTCGTCCCCGTCGGCTCCGCCCGGCAGAGCGATGCGCACCAGGACGATCGCCGTGGCCATCAGGACCGCGAACACCACTCCGGCCATCCCGGCGGCCCGGGGCGTGGCCAGGTGCTTGTGCTTCCGCTCCATCGTCTCTCGCTTTCTGCCTGCTCCACCTTCGTACAGACACTGGCGACACCGGGACTCACGCCACCGGGATCACCCGGGAGGAAGGTCTCGGTGCGCCATACAGGTCATGGCACGGGCGGGTTCGGGCCGCCCCCTTGCCCGAGGGCCTGTCCGGCGGATCAGGGTCGGTCAACCCCTAGGCGGCGCCCGGCGAGCCGGTGCCGGCGCCACGGTGCGAGCTGGACGACGCCGAAGACCACCTCGACGACCAGGAACAGCCACAGCAGCCGCGTCGCGCCGTGGGCCAGCGCGTACGCCTGCCACGTCGCGAACAACGTGCGCGCGACGCCGTCGAACAGGCCGTGCAGCGGCAGCGGCCGGACGATGCGCAGAACGGCCCAGACGACCACGACCGACCCCATCAGATTCGCGTACAGGGTCTGCATCGGGTCGAGTTCGGGCATCCCGCCCATCCCGAGGGCCTCGCCCGTCGACGACAGGGCGCCGTGCACCAGCGCGTATGTCCAGGGCGTCGCGAAACCCGCCGTGACGACGAGGTCGTACCAGGCGCTCGCGCGGACGAGGCGAAGATATCCGGGCCGTTCCAGGTCTCCGGGGCGTACGGAGGCGAAGTGACGGGTCATCATGAGGCTCCTGCCGGTCTCGTTGCGGCGACGCCTCACGCTAAACAGTGGAGTAGGGTCCAAGGTCAAGCCCATCACGGCACGGAGGGGCCATGCGCATCGGGGAGTTGGCCGCGCAGGCGGGTGTGAGCAGGGACGCCATCCGGTTCTACGAGAAGGTCGGCCTCGTCGAGGGCCGTCGGCTCCCCAACGGGTATCGCGACTTCCCGCCCGAGGCCGTGGCCTGGCTGCACTACGTCCGCACCGCGCAGACGCTGGGCTTCTCCCTGGCGGAGATCGCACGCCACGGGGAGCAGCTGCGCGAGGCGCCGGATTCCGCGGACGCGCTCTCCACGCTGTTCGCGGAGAAGATCCAGGTCATCGACGCCCGCATGGCCGAACTCGCCACCCTCCGCGCCGACCTCGCCGCCCGCGTCGGCACGGGATGCCCGCTGCGGGCGGCGGAGCGAACCGCCTGAGGTCGGCGGGAGCCTCGGCCGACGGCCGGAGCCCCCGGCTCGCCGAAATCATCGCACCGGCACGGGAGTGGGCTTCCTCGCCGCCCTCAGCCCCAGGAAGACGAGCAGCCCGATCGGGGACAGCAGGATCGTCAGGACCAGCAACGGGCCCATCAGCAGGGGTGAGAGTCCCAGCCTGCGCGCCTCCCGGTACATCCACTGGCCGAGCAGCAGATCCCAGGCGATGACCTGCGCCCAGATCGCCCCCGCCCCGTTCGCCAGCGCCATGAGGTCCCGGAACGTGTCGATGTCGGGGTTGCTGACCGCCGCCCACAGCTCGGGGAGGACCGGGAGCGCCAGGGTGAGGTAGACCGCCAGGATCGGTACGGCGGTCAGCGGGGAGGCCGCGAGGCGCTCCGTGCCCCGCCACCCCGGAGCGAAGATCATCAACAGCCAGACGGGTGCGGCGAGGAAGAAGCTCAGCTCGAAGAGGAAGCCGGTCATGCGGTGAACTCCTTGGCGGGGAGCGCGGTTTCGGTACGGATCGGGGTACGCAGGGCCGCCCAGGTCGCCGCCGCGCCGAGCAGCGCGATCGCGCCGGTCGCGGCGAGCGTCGTGGCGTCGGGATCCAGCAGCGCCTGACCGCGCAGGGCCTGCCAGGTGAGGAGGGCGAACACCGCCGCGTACGTCCCCGAGACCACGAACGTCAGTCGAAGCCGTACCCGCTCGTCGGCCAGCCGGGCGAACCGCGGGGCGAGCGCGACCAGGGCGAGCAGCAGGAGCGGGATCACCTGCAGGGCGTGCATGCCGAAGAAGTGGGCGATGCGCAGATCACCGCCGGTCGTGGACCAGCCGGTCACCGGCATGGACGGGCCGCCGTCCGGAACGCCGACGCTGTGTGCGCCGACGATCCTCGCGTCGTCCCCGGCGGCGCGCTGCTCGGGGGTGGGCTGGACCATCAGGAATCCGACGGCGGCTCCCACGAGGGCGATCAGGGAGCCGAGACGTACGGACCAGGCGGTGGCGCGGTCCAGGATCCGGGCGCGCAGCAGCAGGATCGCGATGGCCAGGGCGGCCAGCCACAGGACGACGACGGTGAGGCCCATCGCCTGGAAGACGGCGGCGTCGAAGGGTGTCTCGTTGTTGAAGTGGCTCTGCTTGCCGCGGATCACCTGAGTGGTGATCAGCACCATCTCCCCGGCGCTCGCCGCGGCCAGCACGGTGCCCGCCCACCAGCCGACTCGCCGGCCTCGGGGGAGCAGGGTGAGCATCCAGGCGAGCGTCATGCAGTACGCGACGAACGAGACCGCGAACTTGAACGGCTTCGTCCAGATCGGTACGCCGACCAGCATCCGGTCGTCGAGGATCAGGCCGCCGACGGAGACCAGGGCGAGTAACGCCATGGAGGCGGAGAACCACACCAGCGGACGATGCAGGTCGCGGACCTGCGGAAACGGAGAAGACATGGGTACCCCCGCGAGTTATGGATAGCGGCACTTGCCGCTATCTGATAGCGCCACTATCTATGATGGAGGTGCCGGTCGGCAAGGCCGGGGCAGGATCGGGAAGGTGAACGCAGAGTGCGCATCGGAGAGTTGAGCCGCAGGACCGGGGTGTCCGTGCCGACGATCAAGTACTACGTACGGGAAGGGCTGCTGCCGGCCGGGCAGTTGACGAGCCCGAACCAGGCCTCGTACGACGAGACGCACGAACGGCGCCTGCGCCTGATCCGGGCGCTGCTGGATGTCGGCGGACTCTCGGTCGCGGCGATCCGCGAGGTGATCGCGGCGGTCGACGACCCGGACCGGTCGGTGCACAAGCTGCTCGGCAGCGCCGCGGACCGGGTGGTGCCGCGCTACACCGAGGAGCCGGGGGAGGGTGTTGTCGAGGCCCGGAAGAAGGTGGCCGAGCTCATCGCGCGGCGCGGCTGGCGCGTGCACGGGGACAGCCCGGCGGCGGAGGCGCTCGCGGTGGCCCTGGCGGCGCTGGAGACCGTGGGGCACGGGGGCTTCGCGGAGGTGCTCGACGCGTACGCGGAGGCGGCGGAGCGGGTGGCGCACGCGGACCTGGAGTACGTGGCGCGGAACGTGGAGCGGGAGGACCTGGTGGAGAGCGTGGTGGTGGGGACGGTGCTGGGGGACGCGGTGTTCGGGGCGCTGCGGAGGCTGGCGCATGTGGATGCGTCGGTGCGGGTTTTCGGGACCGGGGGGTGACCGCGCGCCTTGCGGGTGCGGGCGCCTCGGGGTGACCCCCGGGCCCCGGCGTGGCCGGCCCCTGCGGGTGCGGGCGCATCGGGGTGCCCCCGCCCATGGGCTGAACGGCCCTTGAACGGGCGCCGCCCCCGTGGGGTTGTGGCCACCCGTCCCGCCCTGCGGGACGATTGCCCACAACAGGTCAGGGGGGTGGGAGTGCGCCTCCGTGGGGGCCTGGGCCCACAACGGGTCAGGGGGGTGGGAGTGCGCCTCCGTGGGGGCCTGGGCCCACAACGGGTCAGGGGTGGGAGCACCCCTGCAGGGCCTGTGCCCATAACGGGGGGCCGGGGGGCGGGAGTGCCCCCCCGGGAGTGGTGCGCGCGTCAGTTCTCCTGTTCGCGTTCTACCTGGTCGTTCCATTCGCGCTTGATCGCGCGCCAGGCCTCGTCCGTCTTGCCCAGGCGCCAGTAGCCCGAGATCGAGAGGCGCTCGCGGGGCACCCCGCGCTCCAGGCGCAGGTGGCGGCGGAGGTCCTTCACGAAGCCCGCCTCGCCGTGGACGAAGGCGTGGACGTCGCCCGCCGGGAAGTCCAGGCCCTTCACCGCGTCCAGCAGGGCCTCGCCCGTCGGACGGGCGCCCCGGTGGAGCCAGGTCACCTCGACGCCCGCCGCCGTCGCGAACTTCTGCTCCTCCGTCGCGTCCGCGACCTCCAGGAACGCGTGCACCGTCGCCCCCTCCGGCAGCCGCTCCAGGGCCACCGCGATCGCCGGCAGTGCGCTCTCGTCGCCCACGAGCAGGTGCCAGTCCGCCTCGGCGTCCGGCGCGTAACCGCCGCCCGGCCCGAGGAAGCGCATCGTCTCGCCGGCCCGCGCCCGCGCCGCCCACGGCCCGGCCAGACCCTCGTCGCCGTGGACCACGAAGTCGACGGTCAGCTCGCGGTGGACCGGGTCCCAGCTCCGTACCGTGTACGTCCGCGTGGTGGGCCACTGGTCGCGCGGGAACTCCGCGCGGATCCGCTCCATGTCGAACGGCTCCGGATAGCTCACGCCCTCCGGCGCGAACAGCAGCTTCACGTAGTGGTCGGTGTACTCGCCCAGCTCGAACGCGTCGAGGCCGTTCCCGCCGAGCACCACCCGCACCATGTGCGGCGTGATCCGCTCCGTGCGCACCACCCGCGCCTCGTGGGCCTTCGGTGCCTTGCGCGCCGGCTGCTCTGCCACGACGGTCTCCCCTGACTCTGCGAACTTAGGTATGCCTAAGCTAGCATCCCCGGCGACTCCGGCCCAGAACGCCTCAGCGGCCCAGCACCGGAAGCAGCCTGCCGACCGCCCCGCCCAGGCCCCACCGCGTCACGAGCTCCGCCAGCGCCTCGGGGTCCCGGGGCCCGCTCGGCAGGGCCGGGTCGAACTCCGGCAGGGGTACGTCCCCGGCCACCCGGACGACCGTCGGGGCCACGTCCAGATACGAGGCCGCCTCCACGATCCCGCGCCGCTTGGCCGGGGTCAGCTTCGACGTGCGGTCCACGGCGGCCGCCCGGACGCCCGCCAGATCGCCGTACTCCGTGATCAGCTGCGCGGCCGTCTTCTCCCCGATGCCCTTCACCCCGGGCAGCCCGTCGCTGGCGTCACCGCGCAGCGCCGCGAAGTCGGCGTACTGGTCGGCCCGCACCCCGTACTTCGTACGGATCAGCTCGCCGTCGACCAGATCGCAGTCGCCGACCCCCTTGCGCGGGTACAGCACGCGCACACCGCGCTCGTCGTCCACCAGCTGGAAGAGGTCCCGGTCGCCCGTCACGATGTCCACCGGGCCCTTCGCCTGCCCGGCCAGCGTGCCGATCACGTCGTCCGCCTCGTAGCCCGCGACCCCGACCCGGGCGATGCCGAGGGCGTCCAGGACGGCCTCGATCACCGGCACCTGCGGGGCGAGCGTGTCGGGGATCTCCTCCTCGTCCGGCCCCGTCTCGGTCTCCACGGCGACCCGGTGTGCCTTGTACGAGGGGATCAGGTCCACCCGCCACTGAGGCCGCCAGTCGGCGTCCATGCAGGCGACGAGGTCGTCGGGGTGGTGGTCCTGGACGAGCCGGGTGATGAAGTCCAGCAGGCCGCGCACGGCGTTCACCGGCGTGCCGTCGGGGGCCCGGACCGAGTCCGGCACGCCGAAGTACGCGCGGAAGTAGAGAGAGGCGGTGTCGAGGAGCATCAGGCGTCGCGTCACACCCCGATCATGCCGCACCCCACCGACACCGGCCCCGACCGACAGCGCGGCCCGGTTCCCGCGGGCTTCCGTGACCCCCGTCACCTTTGCGTTTGCCCCGTGGAGCCGGGGGCAGGCGCGGGCCCGGAGCGGACCCGGTACGGGATTCAACAACGAATCCCGGTACATCACGGGAGTCGCGGGCCGAAACCGCCCCGCTCCACGGCCCGGCCGCGGGGTGGGAGCCCCAGGACGAAGTCCTGGGGGAGGGCCGTTTTCGTTTCAACACGCGAGGTATATGTGTCCAGGCTCCAGGCCGATCACCTGTTCAAGGTGTTCGGCAGACGACCCGACGAAGCCGTCAAGAAACTCAGTGACGGCGCGGACCGCGACGAGCTCCGCGCCGACGGTACGACCGCAGCCGTGATCGACGCGTCCTTCACCGTCGAGCCCGGCCAGATCTTCGTCGTGATGGGTCTGTCCGGATCCGGCAAGTCCACCCTCCTGCGGATGCTCAACGGGCTGCTCGAGCCCACCGCGGGCCGCGTGCTCTTCGACGACAAGGACCTCACCGCGCTCAGCCCCCGCGATCTGCGCACCGTGCGGTCCACGAAGATCAGCATGGTCTTCCAGCACTTCGCCCTCTTCCCGCACCGCAGCGTTCTGGAGAACGCCGCGTACGGCCTGGAGGTCCAGGGCGTACCGCGCGCCGAGCGTGAGAAGCGCGCCACCGAGGCCCTGGAGCTGTGCGGTCTCGCCGGCTGGGAGAAGTCCTGGCCCGACGAGCTCTCCGGCGGCATGCAGCAGCGTGTGGGCCTCGCCCGCGCGCTGGCCACCGACGCCGACCTGCTGCTCATGGACGAGTCGTTCAGCGCGCTCGACCCGCTGATCCGCCGCGACATGCAGGACCAGCTCCTCGAACTGCAGAAGCGCCTCAAGAAGACCATCGTCTTCATCACCCACGACCTCAACGAGGCCATGCGCCTCGGCGACCGCATCGCGGTGATGCGTGACGGCCGGATCGTCCAGCTCGGCACCGCCGAGGACATCCTGGTCCGCCCCGCCAACGACTACGTCGCCTCGTTCATCCAGGACGTCGACCGTTCCCGCGTGCTCACGGCCGCCGCCGTGATGACCGACGCGGAGCGCGACGACGCCGCTGCCTGCGACTGCGAGACCGTCGGCCCCGACACCCCGGTCGCCGACCTGTGCGCGGTCAGCGCCCGCGTCCCGCACCCGGTGGCCGTCAAGGACACCGACGGCGCCGTCCTCGGCGTCGTACCGCAGTCCCGCCTGATCGGCTTCATCGGAGACGAGCAGCGCCCGCCCGTTGCCTGCACCACCGGTACGAAGGAGGTGGCCCCGCATGCCTAGGCTCCCTCTCGGCCAGTGGGTCGACAGCTCCGTCGACTGGCTCCAGGCCCAGCTGTCCTGGCTCTTCGACGCCATCAGCGCCGCCGTCACCGGTCTCTACGACGGCCTCGACGCGGTCCTCTCCGCGCCCGAGCCGCTGCTCTTCGCCGGCATCCTCGCCGTCGTCGCCTGGTGGCTGCGCGGGCTGCCCGCCGGTCTGCTCGCCTTCGCCGGATTCGCGCTCGTCGACTCCATCGAGCTGTGGGACGACGCCATGTCGACCCTCTCCCTGGTGCTCGTCGCCACCCTGGTGACCCTGGTGATCGCGGTCCCGCTCGGCATCTGGGCGGCCCGCTCCAAGACGGTCAGCGCCGTGCTGCGCCCCGTCCTGGACTTCATGCAGACCATGCCCGCCATGGTCTACCTGATCCCCGGCATCATCTTCTTCGGCGTCGGCGTGGTCCCCGGCATCATCGCCACCATCGTCTTCGCCCTGCCGCCCGGCGTACGGATGACCGAGCTCGGCATCCGCCAGGTCGACGGCGAGCTGGTCGAGGCGGCCGAGGCGTTCGGCACCACCCCGCGCAACACGCTGCTGCGCGTCCAGCTGCCGCTCGCCCTGCCCACGATCATGGCCGGCATCAACCAGGTCATCATGCTGGGCCTGTCCATGGTCGTCATCGCCGGCATGGTCGGCGGCGGCGGGCTCGGCGGCGCCGTCTACCGCGCCATCGGCAACGTCGACATCGGCCTCGGCTTCGAGGCCGGCATCTCCATCGTCATCCTCGCCATGTACCTGGACCGGATGACCGGCGCGCTCGGCCGCCAGGTCTCGCCGCTCGGCCGCCGGGCGCTCGCCAAGACACGGGCCGCGAGCGCGGCGCGCGCCGGGGCGAAGCTCTGGAACCACCGCCCGCAGCCCGTCACGGCGCTCGTCGGCGTGGTCGTCCTCGCGCTGGTCGCGGGCGGCATGGGCTTCCTCGGCGGCGGCAAGGCGTCGACGGCCGCCGGCGGCAAGGACATCGGCCACGGCAAGAAGATCAGCCTCGGCTACATCCCCTGGGACGAGGGCATCGCCTCCACCTTCCTCTGGAAGGAACTGCTCGAGCGCCGCGGCTACGAGGTCGAGGCCAAGCAGCTGGAGGCGGGCGCGCTCTACACCGGTCTCGCGGGCGGCCAGATCGACTTCCAGACCGACTCCTGGCTCCCCGTCACCCACGCCCAGTACTGGGAGAAGTACCAGAACAAGCTGGAGGATCTCGGCTCCTGGTACGGCCCCACCTCTCTGGAGCTGTCCGTGCCCTCCTACATGAAGGGCATCGACTCGCTCGAGGACCTCAAGGGCAAGAGCGGCGAGTTCAAGGGCCGGATCATCGGCATCGAGCCGAGCGCCGGAATGATGGGCATCCTCAAGGACAAGGTCCTGAACGACTACGGCCTGGCCGGCGAGTACAAGGTCGTCGACGGCTCCACGCCCGGCATGCTCGCCGAGCTGAAGCGCGCCTACGACAAGAAGGAACCGGTCGTCGTCACGCTCTGGTCGCCGCACTGGGCCTACTCGTCCTACGACCTGAAGAAGCTCAAGGACCCCAAGGGCACCTGGGGCAAGGGCGACGGCGTCCACACCCTCGCCCGCAAGGGCTTCAGCGCCGACAACCCCGAGGTCGGCTCCTGGCTGAAGAACTTCAAGCTGACGGAGAAGCAGCTCACGGATCTTGAGGCGGCCATCCAGGAGACCGGCAAGGGCAAGGAGCAGGACGCGGTCCGCGGCTGGCTGGACAAGAACCCCGGCCTCGCCGAGAAGCTGGCTCCGCAGTAAGGAAGAACAGGGATTCCCGACTCCTGTCCGAAAAGGGGCGGTCGCCGAGCGTGTTCGGCGACCGCCCCTTTTCGCCACGACGCGAAACCCCGCCCGAAAGCTGCGTAAGGTTCAGGTAACCGACCAGTACGCAGGCACGAGGCACGAGGGAGGGAGCCGACATGGACGAGAAGGAATCACTGCGCGTGGGCGCGGCCGTCAAGAGGCGCCGCAGAGCGCTCAAGCTCACCCTGGCCGTCGTCGCCTCGCGCAGCGGCCTGTCCGTGCCCTTCCTCAGCCAGATCGAGAACGAGCGGGCCCGCCCCAGCACGCGGTCGCTGCAGCTCGTCGCCGGAGCCCTGGAGACCACGGCCGCCGAGCTGCTGGCCGCGGCGGAGTCCGCCCGTACCGTCGACGTCGTACGGGCCGCCGAGCAGCTGCACGACATGCCCATCGGGGTACGCCCCCTGGTCCGCGGCCGGCACCAGCTGCACGCCCTGGAGTTCACCGGAGAGCAGGACGCCGGCCGCGAATTCCAGCACCGCAACGACGAGTTGCTGTTCGTCGCCGACGGCGCCGCCGAGGTCGAGGCCGAGGGGCGGGCGTACCGGCTCGAACGCGGGGACACGCTGTACCTCTCCGGAGGGGTACGGCACCGGTGGCGCGCCACGGAGTCCGGCACCCGCCTGCTCGTCGTGGCCGTCGCCGAGCACATCGAGGCCGACGACGCGTCATGAGGGCCCGGGTCGTCTCCCTCGTCCCCTCGCTGACCGAGGCGGTCGCCGTCACCGCGCCCGGCCTGCTCGTCGGCGCCACTGACTGGTGCAGCCATCCGGCGGATCTCGCCGTCGTGAGGATCGGGGGCACGAAGAACCCCGACGTCGCCGCGATCACCGCCCTCGGGCCCGACCTGGTGATCGCCAACGAGGAGGAGAATCGCGCCCCCGACCTGGCCGCGCTGCGTGCCGCCGGGATCGAGGTCCTGGTCACCGAGGTCCGCACGCTCGACCAGGCGTTCCTCGAGCTGGACCGGACGCTCCGGGCCTGCGGTGTCCCCGACCGGCCCCGCTGGCTGGACGAGGCCGAGGAGGCGTGGGCCGCCGTGGAAGCACCGGGACCGCCGCTGACCGCCGTCGTGCCGATCTGGCGCCGGCCCTGGATGGTCCTCGGCCGTGACACCTTCGCGGGCGACCTGCTGGCCCGCCTAGGCGTGCATCAGCTGTACGGCGGTCACTCCGAGCGCTATCCGCGCATCCCTCTCGACGAACTCCGGGCCGCCGGCGCCGACCTCGTCGTCCTGCCCGACGAGCCGTACCGCTTCACGCCCGACGACGGCCCCGAGGCGTTCCCCGGGACCGCCGCCGCACTCGTCAGCGGGCGTCATCTCACCTGGTACGGGCCGTCACTGGCCGAGGCCCCGCGGGTGCTGTCCCGGGCCCTGCGAGCAGCGCCCCGCTGAACAGCCCGCGCAGGGTGTGGAATCCGGCCACCAGCCAGGCCGCGACGAGGAACACGTACAGGAAGATCGCGAGCCAGCGGAAGGCGAAGAGCCCCGTGTGCTGGGCGAGCCCCTCGGCGCCGGTCACACAGGTGCCGACGGGGAAGGTGAAGGCCCACCAGGTCATCGCGAACCCCATGCCGCGGCGCCGCGCCCGCAGCACCATCGCTCCCGCGAGCGCCAGCCACAGCAGGGCGAAGCCCGTCACCGGCACGCCGTAGAGGACGGCGAAGGCGGCGAAGCCATGCGCGTACGAGGCGGGCAGCACGCTCGCGGCGGCGTCGGCGAACTTGTTCGCGGCCGTGGTCGACTGGCCCAGCGGGCCGAGGACCAGGAAGAGGGTGGGGGTGAGGGCGAGGGGCAGCGGGCCGCCGGTGACGAGCCGGCCGAAGACCAGCGGCAGCATCACGAGGGTGGCGAGCAGGCTGATGCCGAACATGGCGTAGCAGGCGAGGAGAAGGGTCTCCTGGGCCTGGCCGGCGGGCAGATGCGGCACGAGCAGGGGGCCGAGGGCGGCGGACACCATCGGGGCGACGACCGGGAGGAGCCACACCGGGGACGCGCTCTCGATCTTGTGGTGCACCACCATGAGGTACGGGATCGCGACGGCCGCGGCCAGGCCGATGACCGTTCCGGCCGTGAACAGGACGGTGTCGATCGCCAGGGCCGCCGGGAGACCGATCCAGTCCTGGCCGACGATCAGGGTGCCGCCGCCGACCGCGAGCAGAGCCATCGACAGACAGCCGTAGAACGGGGCCACGGCCGGGTCCATGAGGTGGGCCCGCGCCCGGTCACGGTGGTGGACCCAGTGCAGCGAGCGGGCGGTGAGCAGGGCGAGGAGCATCGCGAAGGAGAGCGCCCAGACCGCCGTGCAGGCGGTGCGCAGCCCCGGGACGTCCACGGGGAGGGTCGCTCCCGCGTTGGCGACGATGGCGGTGCCCATCACCGAGGCGTACCAGTTGGGGCCGAGGTGACGGACCGCGGCCGCCCGTACGCCGGGGGTGGTGGCGAGGGAGGCCCGACGGGAAGGTGCGAGGGTTGCCATGGCCCCACCCTCGTGCCGATTCCCGGGCCCGACCAGGGATCTTGGTGCTATGACGTCATAAGCTGACTTTATGAGCAGCGAGCCTGTCGATCCCGCACCCCTGTCCCACCGGGTCCCCGACCTCGGCGCACTCGAACTGCTCCTGGCCGTCGCCCGGCACGGCAGCCTCGGGCGGGCCGCCCGCGAGGTGGGCATCACACAGCCCGCCGCGAGCAGCCGCATCCGGTCGATGGAGCGGCAGCTCGGCGTCGCCCTGGTGGACCGTTCGCCGCGCGGCTCGCGCCTCACGGACGCGGGGGCACTCGTGACCGACTGGGCGCGGCGGATCGTGGAGGCGGCGGAGGCGTTCGACGCCGGGGCGCAGGCACTGCGGGGACGGCGGGACTCGCGGCTGCGGGTGGCCGCGTCGATGACGATCGCCGAGTACCTGCTGCCGGGGTGGCTGATCGCGCTGCGCGCGGAGCGGCCGGACACGGCCGTGTCGCTGATGGCGGGGAACTCGGCGGCGGTCGCGGAGCGTCTCCTCGCCGACGAGGCGGACCTGGGGTTCGTGGAGGGGCTCGCCGTGCCCGACGGCCTGGACGGAGCTGTGGTGGCCCGTGACCGGCTCGTCGTGGTCGCCGCCCCCTCCCACCCGTGGGCCCGCCGCCGCAGGCCGCTGGACCCGGGCGAGCTGGCCGTGACCCCGCTGATCCTGCGCGAACGCGGCTCGGGCACCCGCCAGGTCCTCGACTCCGCGCTCTCCGCGCACGGCGGCCTCGCCCAGCCCCTCCTGGAGCTCGCCTCCACGACGGCCGTGAAGGCGGCGGCGGTCAGCGGGGCGGGGCCGGCGGTGCTGAGCGAGCTGGCGATCGCGGAGGAGCTGGCGTCGCGCCGCCTGGTCGAGGTCCCGGTCGAGGGCGTCCTGCTCCGCCGTGACCTCCGCGCGGTCTGGCCGACGGGCCACCGGCCCACGGGCCCGGCGCGGGACCTGCTGTCCTTGACGCGGGCGACGCCGTCGGGGTGAGGGCGGGGGCGATCCCGGCCGGTGGGCAGGTGCGGGTCCGTTGTGGCTGGTCGCGGAGTTCCCCGCGCCCCTGGGGGGCGGGTGTGCTGGTGCCGTCGGGTGGCTGCGGGTCCGTCGTGGCTGGTCGCGCAGTTCCCTGCGTCCCTGAGGGGCGGGCGTGCTGGTGCCGTCGGGTGGCTGCGGGTCCGTCGTGGCTGGTCGCGCAGTTCCCCGCGCCCCTGAGAGGGCCTCTCAGGTCGCCGCGCCCCCCGGGGGGCCTTCTCAGGTCGATGCCGCGACCAGGCCCCTCATCACCCGTAGGTCCTCGCCCATCTCCGGGTGCCACTGGACGCCGAGCGCCCAGACCGGATCGGCCAGTTCGACCGCCTCGACCGTGCCGTCCTCCGCGTACGCCGACGGGGTCAGGCCCTCGCCTAGGCGGTCCACCGCCTGGTGGTGGTAGGTGGGCACCGAGGTCTGCTCCGGGACCAGGGAGGCGTACCGCGTGCCCGGGACGGGCTTCACCGTGTGGCGCCCTATGACGCCGACCGCCTCCACATGGCCGTCCAGGTGCTGGATCAGGGTGCCGCCGAGCGCCACGTTCAGCAGCTGCATGCCCCGGCAGATGCCGAGCACCGGGGTGCCGGCGGCCAGCGCCGCCTCGACCAGGGCCAGCTCCCAGGCGTCCCTGGCCCGGGCGGGCGGGCCGGTACGGGGATCGGGCGCGGCCCCGTACCGTACCGGCTCGACGTCCGCGCCGCCCGCGACCACCAGACCGTCGAGCCGGGCCACCACCGCGGCCGCGGCGGACGGCTCGTCCGGCGGGAGCATCGCCGCCAGGCCACCGCTCGCCTGGACCAGGCGGGGGTACTGCGCGGGCAGCAGGGCCGCGGGCATGTCCCACACCCCCCAGCGGGCCTGGTCCAGATAGGTCGTCACGCCGATGAGCGGCTTGGACACGGAAGACTCCTCCTGAAGAGAGCGGTGGTCAGTCGCGTTCGAGTTCGGCCTCGGCCGCCGCAAGCGCCGCGAACTCCTCCTCCGGCGCCTTGGCCACCAGATGACGCCGACTGTAGAACGCGAAGTAGGCCAGGGCGATCACATAGACCCCCAGCGCGATGAACGCCGCGTCCTGGTCGACCAGGAAGGTCGCCACCAGCGCCGAGAGGGCGAGGACGAACGCCACGGACGAGGTCACCACGCCGCCCGGCGTCCGGTACGGGCGGTGCAGATCCGGCTCGCGGCGGCGCAGCACGATGTGGGAGAGCGCCATCAGGGCGTACGAGATGGTCGCGCCGAACACCGCGATGTTCAGCATCCGCGCGCCGTTCCCGGTTCCCGCGGCGAGTGCGAAGCCGATCGCGCCCGGGATCAGCAGCCCCAGGTACGGTGACTTGCGGCGGCTGGTCAGGGACAGGAACCGGGGCAGGTAGCCGGCCCTGGACAGGGCGAAGAGCTGGCGCGAGCCGGCGTAGATGAGCGAGAAGAAGGAGGCCACGAGGCCCGCGAGGCCCGCGTAGTTCACGAAGCGGCTGAGCGCGGTCGGATCCCCGTCGCCCTGCAGCGCCACGACCAGCGGGTTGCCCGCCTCCTGGATGGCCGCCGAGCCGCGCGCCCCCGTCGAGGCGAAGAAGGTCACCACGGCGAGCAGCACCAGGATGCCCATCGAGATCGCGAGCGCCTTCGGCATCGAGCGGACCGGGTCCTTCGCCTCCTCCGCGGCGAGCGGCACGCCCTCGACGCCGAGGAAGAACCACATGCCGAAGGGGAACGCCGCCCAGATCCCGAGCAGGCCGAACGGCAGCCAGGAGTTGGAGCCGAGGGCCTCGCCGTCCACCGGGATGTCGTTCAGGCCGTCGACGTGGAAGTCGCTGAGTGCGCCCAGCGCGAAGATCACCAGGGCCGCGACCGCGATCGCCGTCACGATGAGGCTGAAGCGCAGCGCCTCGCCGACGCCCCACAGATGGATCCCGATGAAGATCACGAAGCAGGCGAGATAGACCGGCCAGCCCGACTCCAGGCCGAAGAGGCCGAGCGATTCGACGTAGTCGCCGATGAAGATGGAGATCGCGGCGGGGGCGAGGATGTACTCGATGAGGATCGCGGTGCCGGTGAGGAAGCCGCCCCAGGTGCCGAGCGCCCGGCGCGCGAAGCCGTAGCCGCCGCCCGCGGTGGGCAGGATGGCGGAGAGCTCGGCGAGTGCGAAGACGAGACAGGCGTACATCGCGCCCATCAGCACGGTGGCGATGGCGAGTCCGCCGAATCCGCCCTTGGACAGGCCGATGTTCCAGCCGGAGAAGTCGCCGGAGACGACGTACGCGACGCCGAGTCCGGTGAGCAGCAGCCAGCCGGCGCTGCCGCGGCGCAGGGCCCGGCGTTCGAGGTAGTCGTCAGGTGCTGTCTTGTCCCCGGTGGTGTCTTCGAGCGTCATGGCAGCGTCAGCTCCCGCGTCGGGCCCAATGGAATGGGACCATACCTTTGCGCCGGGTCGGCCGGAACGCAACCCCCGTGCGTTACTTTCGGGTTACGGGGGGCCCGTCTTCGGGGCTCGGTTCGCCCCCTGCGTCGGCGCTCTACGTCAGGAAGCCGCGCAGCAGCGCCGCCGTGCCTCCGCAGTGTTCGCGCATGACCTCGCGGGCCGCGTCCGCGTCGCCGTCGAGGACCGCCTCCACCACTGCGGTGTGCTGGTGCTGGGAGTGCTCCAGGTTGCGTACGAGCAGCGGGATGCAGTCCAGGAGGTCGTTGACCGTCGCCCGGACGGCGGCGTACTGGGCGGTGAGCGTCGGGGAGCCCGAGAGTTCGGCCAGCGTGAGATGGAGCAGCGTGTCCTGGCGCCGATAGTCGGCCAGCGGTGCGTCGTGGGTGGCCGTGAGCGCCGCGCGCAACCGCTCCGCACCCTCGTCCGTCAGCCCGTGCGCCGCGCAGAGCCCCGCCGCGCCGACCTCCAGGACCTCCCGGAAACGCAGGGTGTCCTCGACGTCGATCGTGGCGATCCGCCGCCGCAGCTCGTCCTCGTCCGCCGTCTGGGGGCGTTGCAGTACGAACGTTCCGCCGTACCGGCCGCGCCGGCTCTCCACGAGCCCCTGCTCCTGGAGAACCTTGAGGACCTCGCGCAGGGTGACCCGGCTGATCCCCATGCGGTCGGCCAGCTCCCGCTCGGCGGGCAGTCGTTCCCCGCCGGGGACGAGTCCGAGCCGCACCACCTGGAGGATCTGCTGCAGGGCCTCCTCGAAACCGTTGCCCGCCCGGACCGGCCGCAGCACGGGCGTCAGCCGGTCCGCCGATTCACTCGTACTGGACACGTTCTCGTTTCCCCTTCCCAAGCAATGGTCTTCCGCAATACCTTATGGCTCCCGGCTGGCCGAAGGAGGAGTATTCCCGTGGCAGACCGCCAAGCCCCGCTCTCCGTCGAGGAGCTCCGTGCTCTCGTCGCGAGCGGTGAGATCGACACAGTCGTCCTGGCCTTCCCCGACATGCAGGGACGGCTCCAGGGCAAGCGGTTCGCCGCACCGTTCTTCCTCGACGACGTCCTCGACCACGGCACCGAGGGCTGCAACTATCTCCTGGCCGTCGACGCCGAGATGAACACGGTCGACGGATACGAGATGTCCTCCTGGGACCGCGGCTACGGCGACTTCGCCATGCACCCCGACCTCTCCACCCTGCGCCGCGTCCCCTGGAACGAGGGTACGGCGATGCTCATCGCCGACCTCGCCTGGAACGACGGCTCGCCCGTCGTCGCCGCACCCCGCCAGATCCTCCGCCGCCAGCTGGAACGGCTCGCCGAACACGGCTACACCGCCCACGTCGGTACGGAGCTGGAGTTCATCGTCTTCAAGGACACCTACGAGCAGGCCTGGGACGCGAACTACCGGAACCTGACACCGGTCAACCAGTACAACATCGACTACTCCGTCCTCGGCACCGGCCGGGTCGAGCCCCTCCTGCGCCGGATCCGCAACGAGATGGCCGGCGCCGGACTGACCGTCGAGTCCGCCAAGGGCGAGTGCAACCCCGGCCAGCACGAGATCGCCTTCAAGTACGACGAAGCCCTCGTCACCTGCGACCAGCACGCCGTCTACAAGACGGGCGCCAAGGAGATCGCCGCCCAGGAAGGCGTCTCGCTCACCTTCATGGCGAAGTACAACGAGCGCGAGGGCAACTCCTGCCACATCCACCTCTCGCTCCAGTCCATCGACGACGCGGGCACCAACGTCATGGCCGGTGACGGACCCGGCGGCATGTCGGACGTCATGCGCCACTTCCTGGCCGGCCAGCTCGCCGCCCTGCGCGACTTCTCCCTCCTCTACGCCCCCAACATCAACTCCTACAAGCGCTTCCAGCCCGGCTCCTTCGCCCCCACCGCCGTCGCCTGGGGCGTCGACAACCGCACCTGTTCCCTGCGCGTCGTCGGCCACGGCCGCTCGATGCGCTTCGAGAACCGCCTGCCCGGCGGAGACGTCAACCCCCACCTCGCCGTCGCGGGCCTCGTCGCCGCCGGCCTGTACGGCATCGAGCAGCAGCTCGAACTGCCTCCGGCCTGCGACGGAAACGCCTACACCGCTGAGTACGCCCACGTCCCCACCACCCTGCGCGAGGCTGCCGAACTCTGGGAGACCAGCCCGATCGCCAAGGCCGCCTTCGGGGACGAGGTCGTCGCGCACTACCGCAACATGGCCCGCGTCGAACTGGACGCGTACGACGCCGCGGTGACCGACTGGGAGCTGCGCCGCTCCTTCGAACGCATGTGAGGCAAGAGTTGCTCCAGGAACTCCAGGTACTCAACCCGGCGACCGAAGAGGTCGTCGCGACCGTCCCCGCCGCCACTCCGGCCGACGTCGACGCCGCCGTCGTACGGGCCACGGCGGCCCAGCGGCACTGGGCCGCGGCCGCGCCCGCCGACCGGGCCCGTCTGCTCCGCCGCTTCGCCGCCGTCGTCGACACGCACATCGAGGAACTCGCCCTCCTCGAAGTGCGTGAGGCCGGTCACACCCTCGGCAACGCCCGCTGGGAGGCCGGCAACGTCCGCGACCTGCTCGACTACGCGGCCGGGGGAGTGGAGCGGCTGAACGGCCGCCAGATCCCCGTCGCCGGCGGCCTCGACGTCACGATCCTCGAACCGCTCGGCGTCGTCGGCGTGATCGCGCCCTGGAACTTCCCCATGCCGATCGCCGCCTGGGGCCTCGCCCCGGCCCTCGCCGCCGGGAACGCCGTCCTCCTCAAGCCCGCCGAGACCACCCCGCTCACCGCGCTCCGCCTCGCCGAACTCGCCCTGGAGGCCGGACTCCCCGAGGGCCTCTTCCAGGTCCTCCCGGGCGAGGGCGCCGTCGCGGGCAACGCGCTCGTCGAGCACCCCGGCATCGCCAAGATCGTCTTCACCGGCTCGACGCGGGTGGGCAAGAGCATCATGGCGAAGTGCGCCGACCAGGTGAAGCGCGTGACGCTCGAACTCGGCGGCAAGAGCCCCAACATCATCTTCGCCGACGCCGACATCGAGGCGGCCGCCGCCGCGGCTCCGATGTCCTTCCTCGACAACAGCGGCCAGGACTGCTGCGCCCGTACCCGCATCCTCGTCCAGCGCAGCGTCTACGACCGCTTCCTGGAGCTGCTCACCCCCGCGATCGAGGAGATCGTCGTCGGCGACCCGGCCGACGAGAAGACCCAGATGGGCCCGCTCATCTCCAGGGCCCAGCTGGAGCGCGTACGGGCGTACGTCCCCGATGCCCTCCCCGGCATCCGCGGCAAGGCCCCCGAGGGCCCCGGCTTCTGGTTCCCGCCGACCGTCCTCACCGGCCTCGCCGAGGACGCGCCCTGCGCCGTCGAGGAGGTCTTCGGCCCGGTCGCCGTCGTCCTGCCCTTCGAGGACGAAGCCGACGCCGTCCGCCTCGCCAACGCCACCGAGTACGGCCTGTCCGGCTCGATCTGGACCCGGGACGTGGGCCGCGCCCTGCGCGTCTCACGCGCCGTCCGGGCCGGCAACCTCTCCGTCAACTCCCATTCCAGCGTCCGCTACTGGACCCCGTTCGGCGGCTACCAGCAGTCCGGCCTCGGCCGGGAGCTCGGCCCCGACGCCCTGACCGCCTTCACCGAGACCAAGAACGTCTTCATCAGCACGGAAAGCACGGAGGCCTGAACCGCATGAGCACCGAAGAGATCGTCTGCCGCCGTCTGGTCGGCCGTACCGCCGTCATCACCGGGGCCGGCAGCGGCATCGGCCTCGCCACCGCCCGCCGCCTCGCCTCCGAAGGCGCGAACGTCGTCTGCGGCGACATCGACGAGACCGCGGGCAAGGCCGCCGCCGAGGAGGTCGGCGGCACCTTCGTGAAGGTGAACGTCACGGACCCCGAGGAGGTCGAGAACCTCTTCAGGGTCGCCTTCGACACCTACGGCTCCGTGGACATCGCCTTCAACAACGCGGGCATCTCCCCGCCCGACGACGACTCCATCCTCACCACCGGCCTGGAGGCCTGGAAGCGCGTCCAGGACGTCAACCTCACCTCGGTCTACCTGTGCTGCAAGGCCGCCCTGCCCTACATGCAGCGACAGGGCCGCGGCTCCATCATCAACACCGCCTCCTTCGTCGCCGTCATGGGTGCGGCCACCAGCCAGATCTCGTACACCGCCTCCAAGGGCGGCGTGCTCGCCATGTCCCGCGAGCTGGGCGTCCAGTTCGCCCGTGAGGGCATCCGCGTCAACGCCCTCTGCCCCGGACCGGTCAACACCCCGCTCCTGCAGGAGCTGTTCGCCAAGGACCCGGAGCGGGCCGCGCGCCGGCTCGTGCACATCCCCGTCGGCCGGTTCGCCGAGGCCGAGGAGATCGCCGCCGCCGTCGCCTTCCTCGCCAGCGACGACTCCTCCTTCATCAACGCCACCGACTTCCTCGTCGACGGAGGCATCTCCGGTGCGTACGTGACCCCGCTCTAGACCTCGACCCCACCCCCCACCCCCACCCGGCAGCCGGGCGTCGCAAGGCGCCCGGCTGTCGTGCATCCGGACATCCGGAGAGCCGGACATCCCCAGACAGGAGTGCGCCCTTGAACCCCCGATTCCGCCGGATCGCGGCGACAGCCGCCACCGTCCTCGCCCTCGCCGGCCTGGTCACCGCCACACCCGCCCAGGCGAGGCCCGAGCCATGCCCCACACTGACCGTCTCCGAGGGCTGGTACGGCGAGAACCGCGCCCGGCTGCAACAGCTCATCGACGCGCACTGCGGGGACAAGGGCGCGGACCGGCCCGTCGCCGTCTTCGACTGGGACAACACCGTCATCAAGAACGACGTCGGCGATGCCACCCTCTTCTGGCTCCTGCGCAACAGCCGCATCCGCCCGCCCCAGAGCGACGACTGGACGACCACCAGCCGCTATCTCACCCCGGAGGCGGCCGTCGCGCTGCGCGACGCCTGCCCCACCGGCGTCCGCCCCCTGCCCACGGCCACCGACACCCGCTGCGCCGACGAGATCCTCTCCGTCTACGCGGACGGCGCCACAACCGCCGGCAGTGAGGCGTTCACGGGCTTCGACCACCGCCGCATGGAACCGCAGTACGCCTGGCTCGCCCAGCTCCTGCGCGGCTGGACCACCCGCCAGGTCGAGTCCTTCGCCGCGGCCGCCCGCGCCGAGAACCTGGCCGCGCCCATCGGCGCCACCCAGCGGGTCGGCAGCGGCGAGGTCACCGCCTGGGTCCGCTACTACGAGCAGCAGCGCGACCTCGTCCGTACCCTCCGGAAGGCGGGCTTCGACGTCTGGATCGTCTCGGCCTCGCCCGAACCGGTCGTCGACGTCTGGGCCAGGGGCGTCGGCATCGCGCCCTCGCACGCCCTCGGCATCCGCAACACCACCGAACACGGCCGCCTCGGCGCCCGGCTGAAGGGCTGCGGTGGCGTCCGCGACGGCGAGGACTCGATGATCACGTACATCGACGGCAAGCGCTGCTGGATCAACCAGGAGATATTCGGCGTGCGCGGGCCCGCGGCCGAGCGTGTCCAACCGGCAGCCCGGCGCCAGGTGTTCGCCGCCGGGGACTCCGACACCGACATCTCCTTCCTGCGCGACGCGACCGGTCTGCGCCTGGTCCTCAACCGCAACAAGAACGAGCTGATGTGCCGGGCGTACGACAACAGCGACGGGCGGTGGATCGTGAACCCGATGTTCATCGAGCCGAAGAAGCAGAAGACCAGCCCCTATCCGTGCGCCACCACCGCCTACACCGCCGCCGACGGCACGGCGCAGCCCGTCCGGCGGGCCGACGGCAGCGTCGTTCCCGACCAGCGGGACTCCGTGTTCGGCTCCTGAACCCGCCCTCTAGGCTTGCGGGATGAGCATGACGACCCCTCCCGGCTGGTACCCGGACCCGGCCACGCCCACCGTCGAACGCTGGTGGGACGGTACGACCTGGACCGCGCACACCCGGCAGGCGACAGCGCCGACGACGGCCGTCGCCGCTCTTCCCGTGGGTGGCCACGGGCGGGGCAGGGCCGTCGCGCTCGGTGCCGGCGCGGTGGCCGTCGTCGCCGCGATCGTCGCCGGAGTCGTCGCCCTCGTCGGCGGTGAGGAGGAGGGCGACCCGGGCACGGCTGGTCCGACCGCGGCGACCACGACCGGCTCGGCGCCGACGTCGTCCGCCTCCAGCAGCCCGCCCGCCGAGGACCCCACGAAGGTCGAAGACCAGCTCAACGGGATCACGCTCCCGGTCATCAAGGGCTGGGAGAAGCCGGAGTTCCACTCGGGCGGCTCGCCGACGGTCACGACCGTCGGCGAGTACCCCTGCCCCGGCGCCACCAACAAGCAGTGCCGGCACGGCACCGTGTCCTCCCATTCGGCGTCGGGCACCGACGCCGCCACCCCCGAGGCCCTGGCCAAGGAGGACATCGCCCTGGCCGCCGACGCCTACTTCGGGGACGACGTCTTCGGGAACTGGCTGTACGGCGACATCCAGTCCCACAAGCAGGTCGCCGCCCGCCCCGCCGTCGTCGCCGGACGCACCGGCTATCTGGTCCGGTGGCAGGTCACCACCGGCAAGGGCCCCGGCGGCTACGTCCAGTCGCTCGCCTTCCCGTCCCCCACGGGCAGCGAGTCGCCGGTCGTCGTGCGCTTCGCCTTCGACGCGGGACCCGACGGTCCGCCGCTCGCCGCGATGGACGAGATCGCGAAGGGGATCCTGCCCATCGGCAGCGCGACGGGCGGGGGAGTGGGCAGCTCGATCACCCCGGGGTCCTGACCGGCGGTCACAGGAAGGTGCGGCCCTCGCCCCGGTACGTCGGGACGGTCGCCGTGATCCGGTCGCCCTCGATCAGCTGCAGGCTGTCGAACCGCTCGCACAGTTCCCCGGCCTTCGCGTGCCGGAACCACACCTTGTCCCCGATGAGGAGATCGTCGGCGGGGGACCCGAGCAGCGGCGTCTGCACCTCGCCGGGACCCTCCTGCGGGTCGTAGCGCAGCCCCTCCGGGAGATACGGGACGGGCAGCCGGTCCGGGCCCGCCGCACCGGACGCGGGGTAGCCGCCGCCGAGCACGGTCACCACGCCGACGCCCGGGCGGCGCACGACGGGCTGGGCGAAAAGGGCGGCGGGGCGGCCGGTGAAGGACGTGTAGTTGTCGAAGAGACGCGGCACATAGAGGCCCGAGCCGGCGGCGATCTCGGTCACCGCGTCCTCGGCCGCCGTGTGCTGCACACTGCCCGTACCGCCGCCGTTGACGAACTCCAGGTCCGGCGCCACCGCCCGCACCGCACGGACCACGGCCGCGCGCCGGGACTCCAGCTCCTTGCGGGCGACCGACTGCATGAGCCGGATCGCCCGGGACCGCAGGGGCCGTCCGGCGACCGCGTCCCCGACCCCGGCGACATGCCCCTCGTACGCCATGATCCCGACGAGCCGGAAGCCGGGCCTGCGGTCGACCGAGCGGGCCAGCTCGGCGAGCTGGGCGGGCTCGCGCAGCGGGGAGCGCAGGGCACCGACCCGCACCCGGCCGCCGAGCAGCCGGAGCGAGGTGTCCAGCTCCAGACAGACCCGGATCTCCTCACCGCCGCCCGCGCGGGCCCCGTCGATCAGGTCCAGCTGCGCCGGGTCGTCGACCATGACGGTCACGGCGGCCGCGAGCTTGGGGTCGTTCGCCAGCTCGCCGAACGCGGTGCGGTCCGCGGAGGGGTAGGCGAGCAGGACGTCCTCGAACCCGGCCCGGGCCAGCCACAGCGACTCGTCGAGCGTGAACGACATGATCCCGGCGAAGCCCTCGCGCGCGAGGACCCGCTCCAGGAGCGCACGACACCGAACGGACTTGCTCGCCACCCGGATCGGCTTGCCGCCCGCGCGGCGGACGAGATCGTCGGCGTTGGCGTCGAACGCCTCCAGGTCGACGATGGCGACGGGCGCGTCGAGATGGGCGGTGGCCCGGTCGTACCGGGCCCGGTCGGCGGCGCGGGGAGTCATGGCCCGAGCTTGCCAGACGGGTTTACGGGTGGGTAGCCCCTGAGTTCCCGCGCTGCGGGGAACAGCCCGTAGAGTGGCGGGCATTGCCGGGGCAGGCACCACGACGGGACGACCAGGGGGACGGGGATGAGCACCGACGCGCACCACCCCTCGTCCCGCATCACCGACGCCCTGCTGCCGAGCGACGACCCCGCGGCGCGGCCCGAGAACTCGGCCCGCCCGGTCGCGGCAGCCGCACCGGACCGCAACACGCCCCGCCCGAACGCCGCCCCGCACGGCGGGCAGAGCTCCACGAGCGTGACGCCGCCGAGGCCGGAAGCCGCTCCGCACGGCGGGCAGGGCACCACCCGCCCGAGCGTGGCGCCGCCGAGGCCGGAAGCCGTTCTGCCCGGCGGGCAGAGCGCCGTCCGTCCGAGCGTGGCACCGCCGAGGCCGGAGGCCGTTCCGCCCGGTGGGCAGAGCGCCGCCCGTCCGAGCGTGGCGCCGCCGCGTCCGGAAGCCGCCCCGCCCGCGCCGCAGCCCACCCCGACCCCCGCGCCGCAGCCCACGCGGGCCGCCGGCGCCCAGCCCATGCCGGCCCCCGCGCCCCAGCCCCCGCACGGCGTTCCGCCGCGCCCGCAGGATGCGCCCCCCATACCCGGCGCCGCCCCGGCCCCCGCCGCACAGCGCCCCGCGTCTGCTCCCGCCGTGCAGCGCCCCGCCCCGGCCTCCGACGTGCCCGTGGTCGAGACGACGACGCGCCTGCGGCCCATCCGTGCCACCGAGCATCAGAGGCCCGCACCCGCGCGGCCCGCACCCTCTCGCCCCGGGCCGCCGCACCCCGCGCCCCCGAGGCCCCATCAGGCCTACGGCGCCTACCGGCCGTACACCGCGCCGCCCGAGACTCCCGTCGAGACCACCACCCGTCTGCGACCCATCCGTGAGCGCCGCCCCGGGCGTGTCGTCGCCGCCGGGGCCTGTCTCGTCCTGGGGCTCGGTCTCATCGGCGGGGCCGTCGCCGGAGCCGTACTCGCCGCCGCCGACGCCGGTGCACCGGCCCGGCCCGCGGGGTACGAAGAGGCCAAGAGCCTGTGGCACGACGTCCCCGTGGACACCCTCTTCCCCCGTACCCTCGCCGGCCCCGGCGCCGGCCCCGGCGCGGCCGACCGCACCTGGACACGCGTCGTCGTCGCGGCCGACGCCCCCTGCTCGGCCGCCGTCCTGCAGAAGTCCCTGCTCACGGCGGTGCGGACCGTCGGCTGCGAGCGCGTCCTGCGGGCCACGTACACCGACGCCACCGCCAGCAGCGTCGTCACCGTCGGCCTCGTCTTCACCCAGGCCGACCCCGAGGCCACCCGCTCCCTCGCCGCCGGGTCCGCCGCCCTGATCGCCACCGACGTCCCCCCGGCGCTCGCCGCCCCCGGTACCGTCGCCGCCCGCTTCGGCGCCGCACAGCGCGCCAGCTGGTTCACGCGCCCCCTCACCGATCTCCCCGTCGTCGTCACCACCGTCTCCGGCTTCGCCGACGGCCGCCGGGTCGACCGCCCCGAGCCCGCCGAACGCGCCATGGCCTCCGGACAGACCAGCGCCCCCGCCCAGGCCGGCCTCGGCCACGAGGCCAAGGGCGTCGCCGACCGCATCGAACGCGGACTGCGCGCGGCGGTCACGGCGGCAGCGAAGGACGACGACCAGTGACCCGCCCCCGCCCCCGCCCCCGTACCCTCGCGGCCCTGCTCGCCGCCGCCTTCGCCATCCTCCCCGCCACCACCACCCCCGCGTACGCCGACACCATCCGCGCCCGCCAATGGGGACTCGAAGCCCTGCACACCACCGAGGCATGGCGGACCACCAAGGGCGAGGGCATCACCGTCGCCGTCCTCGACACCGGGGTCGACGCCGACCACCCCGACCTCGCCGGCTCCGTCCTCACCGGCAAGGACCTCGTCGGCTTCGGCGCCGAACAAGGCGAGCGCGCCTGGGCCCGGCACGGCACCGCCATGGCCGGGATCATCGCCGGACACGGCCACGGCCCCGGCCGCCAGGACGGCGTCCTCGGTGTCGCGCCGAAGGTGAAGATCCTGCCCGTCCGGGTCATCCTCGAAGGCACCGACAAGGCCCGTGACAAGGCCCGCAAGACCCGGGGCACCGCCCTCGCCGAGGGCATCCGCTGGGCCACCGACCACGGCGCCGACGTCATCAACCTCTCCCTCGGCGACGACTCCAAGTCCGCCCACCCCGACGCCGGCGAGGACGCCGCCGTCCAGTACGCCCTCGCCAAGGGCGTCTCCGTCGTCGCCTCGGCAGGCAACGGAGGCGAGAAGGGCGACCACATCTCGTACCCCGCCGCCTACCCCGGCGTCGTCGCCGTCACCGCCGTCGACCGCTTCGGCACCCACGCCTCGTTCTCCACCAGCCGCTGGTACGCCACCGTCAGCGCCCCTGGCGTCGACATCGTCATCGCCGACCCCGACCGCCGCTACTACGAGGGCTGGGGCACCAGCGCGGCCGCCGCCTTCGTCTCCGGCGCCGTCGCGCTGGTCCGTGCCGCCCACCCGGACCTCACCCCCGCCCAGGTCAAGCAGCTCCTCATCGACACCGCCCGCAACCGTCCCAAGAACGGCCGCAGCGACGACAAGGGGTACGGCACCGTCGACCCGGCCGCCGCGATCGAGGCCGGCGTCCGGCTCAAGGGCGCCGACCCGAAGGGCGCCACCTCCGGCTACGCCGGCCGGTACTTCGGCCCCGGACCGCAGGCCGCCCCCGAGGACAGTGAGCCGGTCGGCCTGCTCGCCCCCGCCGCCGGCGGCCTCGGCGCGCTGCTGCTCGCCGCGGCGGTGGTCCTGTGGCGGGGGAGCCGCGCTACAGGACCGCGCCCACCGCGGTGACCGCCGCCCGGGCCGCGTCCTCCACGAGTCCGATCCCCGCCTCCTTCGTCGAGTGCCCGTCGGACACCACCGCCACCAGGTAGACCCGCCCGCCCGCCGTCACCCGGCCCACGCTGTTGATGTCCCACAGGCCGGTCGCCTCCCGCGGCAGCCAGCCGTTCTTCAGCGCCGGGCCGGCGCCCGCCGCGGACACGCCCCAGTCCTGCCCGGCGACCACACCTTCCATCAGCTCCGCGACATACGCACGGGAGTCCGCCGCCAGCGGTGAGTCCGTGCCGAACACCGCCTCCAGCAGCGCCAGTTGGTCGTCCGCCGTGGTCTGGGTCAGACCCCACGCCGCCGCCCCGGTCGTCTCCGTGAGCCCGAGCCGCGCGTTGGCCGCGTCGAGCCCTTCCGCGCCGCCGATGGTCTGCCAGAGCGTGGTCGCGGACGCGTTGTCGCTGCGCTCGATCATCGCGGCGGCCGCCGTCCGCTCCGCCGCGGTCGGCTCCCGGCCCTCGTCCTGCGCGCGCAGCAACAGGGCGGCGAGGATGTCGAGCTTCACGATGCTGGCGGTGTCGTACGTCCGTCCCGCACCGCCGTACGAGGCCGAGCGCCCGGTCTCCAGATCGAGCACCGCGACCGACAGGGACGCGTCACCGCCGGCGGCTCCGGCGGCTCCGGCGACGACGGGGTCGACCGCCTCCGCGAGCACGGCGTCGAGATCCACTTCCACGGTCACGGTGGCGGTCTCCTCCATGGTGGGACGCGCGGCGGCCGGCACCGGATCGGCCGGCCGCACGGCGGGCGGGCACAGGGCGGCCGCCGTGAGCACGACGGCCGGCAGGGCAAGTCTGGGGCGGGGCATGGGCGGGACGCTAGGAACCCCGCCTGGGTGTGCCCTGTGCGCGAGCCGGCCACCCGCTGGGAAAGCGGCCCCGGAGTGGCGGTTAGGCTCGGTGCGTGGCGCTCAAGAACATCCCTGACCCCGGTTTCTCCGACGACGACGGCACCGCCGACCCGCGGCTCGCCGCGGCCCTCGCGGCCTGGGCGGAGGACAGAACCGCTCACGGCCCGGTCCTGGAGGCCCTGCGGGACGCGCGCCTGCTCGTCCCCGTGGTCGCCGTCCTCGGCGAGGTCGAGGAGGACCCCGAGACGGGGCTGCGCCGGGAGAAGACCAGCGACATGGCCGTGCCCACGCTGACCGCGGGCGATCGGAGGGCGCTGCCCGCGTTCACCTCGATCGCCTCGCTCGCGCTGTGGGACCCGGCGGCCCGGCCCGTCGCCGTCCCCCTGCACCAGGCGCTGCAGGCCGCCGCCCACGAGAAGGCCGACACCGTCGTCCTCGACCTGGCGGGACCCGTTCCGTACCAGCTGAGCGGCCCGGCGCTGCTGGCCCTCGCGGAGGGCCGCACCAGCGTGGACCCGCTGGAGGACCCGGCAGTACGGGAGGCGGTACGGAACGCGGTCGCGTCCGAGCCCGCGGTCCTGCGCGCCCATCTCGGCCCCGGCAGCGCCGACGGCACCCTCGCCCTCGTCCTGGCCGAGGACGACGCGCCCGCGGAGGCGGCCCAGCGGGTGGCCCGCTCCCTGGCGGCCGACGAAACACTGAGGGCCCGCCTGGTGCGCGGCCTCGACCTGGCACTCCTGCCGGCCACGGCCACGCCTCCGGGCGAGCCCTTCTACGTAAAGAACTAATCGGGGCCGGGGGCCGACCCCCGTACCCCCGACGGGGTCTAGCCGTACACCGGCCCCGTGTACTTCTCGCCCGGGCCCTGGCCCGGGTCGTCGGGGACGATCGAGGCCTCGCGGAAGGCCAGCTGCAGGGACTTCAGGCCGTCCCGCAGCGGCGCCGCGTGGAAGGAGCTGATCTCCGTCGCGCCGGCGTCGAGAAGGCCCGCCAGCGCGTGGACCAGCTTGCGCGCCTCGTCGAGGTCCTTGTGCTTCTCGCCGTCCTCGGTGAGGCCGAGCTTCACCGCGGCGGCGCTCATCAGGTTCACCGCGACGGTCACGATGACCTCGACCGCGGGGACCTCCGCGATGTCACGGGTCATGTCGTCGAAGTCGGGGGACTCGTTGGGGGGCGTCTCGCTCATGCCCACACGATAAGCCGGGCGACCGCGTCGTCCCTCCCGCGGTCCTCGGTTAGCGAACCCCGGCGGTCGGTGCTAACCTTGTGTAACGACCGGCCGGACACGTGTGTGCCCGGCCCACAAGTGGAGGCTCCGATCTCCCACCTGGCCGTCCTCACGGACGGCGGGTCACCGGTCAGGTGGCGCCCATCGTTCCGTACGGACGATGGAGCCGCCCGATGTGCGCCCCGCGGTTGACCGCGGCGGTGCTCCGGTATTTCCGTGGAGCCCCGCCTGTGTCCCGTCCGGGGCATTTTTGATGTACCGGCGCGGTTGGTCTCACTGAAACAGACATACGCGTCCGTCCGCCAGGCGGTCGCGTGGTGCTACCGAGGAGGATCCATCAGCGCCGAGCCCCGCATCAACGACAGGATTCGCGTTCCCGAGGTGCGACTTGTCGGACCCAGCGGCGAGCAGGTCGGGATTGTTCCGCTTGCCAAGGCCCTGGAGCTCGCACAGGAGTACGACCTCGACCTTGTCGAGGTCGCGGCGAACGCCCGTCCGCCCGTGTGCAAGCTCATGGACTACGGGAAGTTCAAGTACGAGTCGGCCATGAAGGCCCGTGAGGCGCGCAAGAACCAGGCGCACACGGTCATCAAGGAGATGAAGCTCCGGCCGAAGATCGACCCGCACGACTACGACACCAAGAAGGGTCACGTCGTCCGGTTCCTCAAGCAGGGCGACAAGGTCAAGATCACGATCATGTTCCGTGGTCGTGAGCAGTCCCGCCCCGAGCTTGGTTTCCGGCTGCTGCAGCGGCTGGCGTCGGACGTCGAGGAGCTTGGCTTCATCGAGTCCAACCCGAAGCAGGACGGCCGGAACATGATCATGGTTCTTGGCCCGCACAAGAAGAAGACCGAGGCCATGGCCGAGGCGCGTGAGGCCCAGGCCGCGCGCAAGGCGGAGCGTCAGGGCGGTTCGTCCGACGAGACCGCCGAGGCTCCGGCCGAGGAGGCTTCGGCCGAGGCTGCCGCCGAGGCCGAGAACCCCGAGGCGTGACCCGAGGGGCTGCCACCCAGGCAGCCCCGGGCTCCGCCCGGAACCACCAAACGAATCTGACGCTCCCGGATGCCCGGTGCCCGCACCGGGTGGGAGCGCCACTGACGAGGAGATAACGGCGCGATGCCGAAGAACAAGACGCACTCCGGTGCCAAGAAGCGCTTCAAGATCACCGGCTCCGGCAAGGTGCTGCGCGAGCGCGCCGGCAAGCGCCACCTGCTCGAGCACAAGTCGTCCAAGCTGACGCGTCGCCTCACCGGCAACGCCGAGATGGCCCCGGGCGACGCGGCCAAGATCAAGAAGATGCTGGGCATCTGAGCTTGATCTCCCGCCCTCGGCGACGAGGGCATCCGGCCAAGTCCGGGACCCATCCGATTTCCGGGTCGTGTGAGGACCACCACGACCCCGCTACAAGGAGTTAAGAAGTGGCACGCGTCAAGCGGGCAGTCAACGCCCACAAGAAGCGCCGGGCGATCCTCGAGCAGGCCAGCGGCTACCGCGGTCAGCGTTCGCGCCTGTACCGCAAGGCCAAGGAGCAGGTCACCCACTCCCTGGTCTACAACTACAACGACCGCAAGAAGCGCAAGGGCGACTTCCGTCAGCTGTGGATCCAGCGCATCAACGCCGCTGCCCGCCAGAACGGCATGACGTACAACCGCCTCATCCAGGGTCTGAAGGCCGCCAACATCGAGGTGGACCGCAAGATCCTCGCCGAGCTGGCCGTCAACGACATCAACGCGTTCGCCGCGCTGGTCGAGGTCGCGCAGAAGGCCCTCCCGGCCGACGTCAACGCCCCGAAGGCCGCTGCCTGATCCCCAGGCCGCAGATCTTCTGCACCGGACCCGCAGGCCTTCGGGCCTGCGGGTCCGGTCGTGTTCGGACACCCCCAGCCCCTTCACCCGCCCGGACCCCCGAAAAGAGCCACCGACCCCATGGGTACCCCCGAGTTGATCTCCCCGCGTTCCCCGCGTGTCGTCGCCGCCAGGCGGCTCGCCAAGCGCAACTTCCGGGGCAAGGACCGCCTCTTCATCGCCGAGGGCCCGCAGGCCGTGCGCGAGGCCGTCGAGCACCGTAGCGGCACCGGTGAGCCCACCCTCGTCGAGCTCTTCACCACCGTCGAGGCCGCCGAGCGGTACGCCGGGATCGTCGAAGCCGCCCGCGCGGCCGGGGCCCGTGTCCACCACGCCTCCGACGCCGTCCTCGCCGAGGTCTCCCAGACCGTCACCCCGCAGGGCCTGGTCGGTGTCTGCCGCTTCCTCGACTCGCCCTTCGAGGAGATCCTCGCGGCCAAGCCCAAGCTGGTCGCCGTCCTCGCCCATGTCCGCGACCCCGGGAACGCCGGCACCGTCCTGCGCTGCGCCGACGCGGCCGGCGCCGACGCCGTCGTCCTCACCGACGCCTCCGTCGACCTGTACAACCCCAAGTCCGTCCGCGCCTCCGTCGGCTCCCTCTTCCACCTCCCGGTCGTCGTCGGCGTCCCGGTCGAGCAGGCCGTCGCCGGCCTGAAGAGCGCGGGTGTACGGATCCTGGCCGCCGACGGGGCCGGGGAGGACGACCTCGACGACGAGCTGGACGCCGGCACCATGGGCGGTCCCACCGCCTGGGTCTTCGGCAACGAGGCATGGGGGCTCCCCGAGGAGACCCGCGCCCTGGCCGACGCGGTGGTACGCGTCCCGATCCACGGCAAGGCCGAAAGCCTCAACCTCGCGACGGCCGCCGCCGTGTGCCTTTACGCCTCCGCGCGTGCCCAGCGCCCCCGAACCTCCGCCTGAGGGGGTCCACTCCGCCACCTCCACCTAGTAGGGTGACGGGCTCGGGGGCCCACTGCGCTACACGGAGGGGTGGGGAACGGGGATGACGGTCGGCACGGACAGTCCCGCACACGCACGGAGCGGTGCCGAGCGGCCTGCCCCGGAGGAGCCGGGGGAACCGGCCGGCCCGGCGCCTGACGGCGTCGGGATCGACCCCGACGAGCTGCCCGACGGCCTCGTCGTCGCCGACGCCACGGGCCGGGTCGTCTGCTTCAACGCCGCCGCCAGCCGCATCACCTCCGTGCCCGGAGGCGAGGCCCTCGGCCTCCCCCTGGAGCAGGCTCTGCCCCTGGAGGACCTCAAGGGCCGGCGCTGGTGGACCCTCACCGACCCGTACGGCGGACTCGCCACCCGCCGCGGCCAGCCCGAGCGCAACCTCCTCCTGCCCGGCGGCCGCGAGGTCCTGGTCTCCGCCCGCTACGTCCGCGAGCACCCCACCGGGCCCGTCCGCCGCGTCGTCGTCTCCCTGCGCGGCACCGAGGCCCGACGCCGTACGGAACGCAGCCACGCCGAACTCATCGCCACCGTCGCCCACGAGCTGCGCTCCCCCCTGACCTCCGTCAAGGGCTTCACGGCGACGCTGCTCGCCAAGTGGGAACGGTTCACCGACGACCAGAAGCGGCTGATGCTGGAGACCGTCGACGCCGACGCCAACCGCGTCACCCGGCTCATCGCCGAACTCCTCGACATCTCCCGGATCGACTCCGGCCGCCTCGAGGTGCGCCGCCAGCCCGTCGACATCGCCGCCGCCGTCGGCCGGCACATCCAGGCCCACACCACCGGCGGCCAGTCCCCGGACCGCTTCTTCGTACGGGTCCAGCCCCAGCTGCCCGACCTGTGGGCCGACCCGGACAAGGTCGACCAGATCCTCGGCAACCTCCTCGAAAATGCGGTGCGCCACGGCGAGGGAACCGTCACCATCGAGGTGGCACCCACCTGCGCCACCACCGACGGAGAGAAGGGAACGGCGGTCACCGTGAGCGACGAAGGCCCCGGCATCCCCGAGGAGTCGATGGGACGCGTCTTCACCCGCTTCTGGCGGGGAAGCAAGCGCGGTGGCACCGGACTCGGCCTCTACATCGTCAAGGGCATCGTCGAAGCCCACGGCGGCACGATCACCGTCGGCCGCGGCCCCCGCGGCGGCGCCGAGTTCCGATTTATCCTGCCCGTCGGCGCCCCGGCCTATCTCGCCTGACGAGATCACGAGCCGCCCGGGCCGCCCACGGGCTCATTCGCGTCCCTGCGCCCCGTTAGACTCGACCTTTGGCACGTTTGCGCCCTTGTCGTCGAGCGGGGCCGCGCCCAGCCAGCCAAACGGAAGCACGGGAAGAGATGTCCGCACCCAATAAGTCGTACGACCCGGTCGAGGTCGAGGCCTTGAAACCGGAAGAGATCGAGCGCATGCGGGACGAGGCGCTCGCCGCCTTCGCCGCCGCGGGTGACCTCGACGCGCTCGCGCACGCGAAGGTCGCGCACACCGGTGGCACCTCGCCGCTCGCGCTGGCCAACCGGGAGATCGGCGCGCTGCCGCCGCAGGCCAAGGCCGCGGCCGGAAAGCTCGTGGGCCAGGCCCGCGGTGCGGTCTCCAAGGCCCTCGCCGCCCGGCAGGCCGAGCTGGAGGCCGAGCGCGACGCCCGCGTCCTGGTCGAGGAGGCGGTGGACGTCACCCTGCCGTACGACCGCGTCCCGGCCGGTGCCCGCCACCCGCTGACCACGCTCATGGAGCGGGTCGCCGACGTCTTCGTCTCCATGGGCTACGAGGTCGCCGAGGGCCCCGAGGTCGAGGCGGAGTGGTTCAACTTCGACGCCCTCAACTTCGTCCCGGACCACCCGGCGCGCCAGATGCAGGACACCTTCTTCGTTCAGGGCCCCGAAGGCACCACGGGCGACGAGTCCGGCGTCGTGCTGCGCACGCACACCTCCCCGGTGCAGGCCCGCACGCTCATCGACCGGGAGCCCCCGGTCTACGTCGTGTGCCCCGGCCGCGTCTACCGCACCGACGAGCTCGACGCCACGCACACCCCGGTCTTCCACCAGATCGAGCTGCTCGCCGTCGACGAGGGCCTGACCATGGCCGACCTCAAGGGCACCCTCGACCACATGGTCCAGGCGCTCTTCGGGCCCGACATGAAGACCCGGCTCCGTCCGAACTTCTTCCCGTTCACCGAGCCGTCCGCCGAGATGGACATGCTCTGCTACGTCTGCCGCGGCGAGTCCGTCGGCAACCCCGACCGGCCCTGCCGCACCTGCGGCAGCGAGGGCTGGATCGAGCTGGGCGGCTGCGGCATGGTCAACCCCAAGGTGCTCGTCGCCTGCGGTGTCGACCCGGAGAAGTACAGCGGATTCGCCTTCGGGTTCGGCATCGAGCGGATGCTGATGTTCCGCCACAACGTCGAAGACATGCGAGACATGGTCGAGGGTGACGTCCGGTTCACCCGGCCGTTCGGGATGGAGATCTGATGCGGGTCCCGCTTTCTTGGCTGCGGGAGTACGTCGACCTGCCGGCGACGGAGACCGGACGCGACGTCCAGGCCAAGCTCATTTCGGCAGGACTCGAGGTCGAGACGGTCGAGCAGCTCGGTGCCGGCCTGACCGGCCCGCTGGTGGTCGGCAAGGTCCTCACCATCGAGGAGCTGACGGAGTTCAAGAAGCCCATCCGCTTCTGTACCGTCGACGTCGGCCAGGCCAACGGCACCGGCGAGCCCCAGGAGATCATCTGCGGCGCCCGGAACTTCGCCGAGGGCGACAAGGTCGTCGTGGCGCTGCCCGGCGCCGTGCTCCCCGGCGACTTCCAGATCGCCGAGCGCAAGACGTACGGCCGGGTCTCCCGCGGCATGATCTGCTCGGGCGGCGAGCTCGGCATGGGCGACGACGGCTCGCACGGCATCATCGTGCTCCCGCCGGAGCACGAGGTCGGCATCGACGCCACCAAGCTCCTGGAGCTGTACGACGAGGTCCTCGACATCGCCGTCACGCCCGACCGCGGCTACTGCCTCTCGATGCGCGGCGTCGCCCGCGAGACCGCCATCGCGTACGGCCTGCCGCTGCGCGACCCGGCGCTCCTCGACGTGCCCGCGCCGAACTCGTACGGCTACCCGGTCCAGATCGCCGACCCGATCGGCTGCGACCGCTTCACCGCCCGTACGGTGGTCGGCCTCGACCCCGAGGCCCGCTCCCCGATCTGGCTGCAGCGCCGCCTCCAGAAGGCCGGCATGCGCCCGATCTCCCTCGCCGTGGACATCACCAACTACGTGATGCTCGAGCTCGGCCAGCCGCTGCACGCCTACGACCGCACCCGGCTCGACGGCCCCATCGGGGTCCGCCGCGCCGCCGCCGAAGAGACGATCACCACGCTCGACGGCGCCAAGCGCGTCCTCGACTCCGGGGACCTGGTCATCACCGACAACCGCGGGCCGATCGGCATCGCGGGCGTCATGGGCGGCGCCAACACGGAGATCGCCGACCCGGTGACCGACCCCGAGACGGGCATCGTCACGGGCACCACCGAGGTCGTCATCGAGGCCGCGCACTTCGACGCGATCTCGATCGCGCGCACGGCCCGCCGCCACAAGCTGCCCTCCGAGGCGTCCAGGCGCTTCGAGCGCGGCGTCGACCCGCAGGCCGCCGCGGCGGCCGCGCAGCGCACGGTCGACCTGCTCGTGCTGCTCGCGGGCGGCACGGCCGAGGCCGGTGTCACCGAGATCGTCGCCCCGACCGCGCCCCGCACGGTCACCATGCCGGCGAACCACCCGGACCGCGTCGCGGGCGTCGACTACGGTCGCGAGACCGTCGTCCGCCGCCTCCAGGAGATCGGCTGCGACGTCTACGGGCAGGACGAACTCGTCGTCACCGTCCCGTCGTGGCGCCCCGACCTGTTCGTGCCGAACGACCTGGCCGAAGAGGTCATCCGCCTGGAGGGGTACGAGAACCTGCCCTCCACACTGCCCAAGCCTCCGGCCGGGCGCGGCCTCACCGAGCGCCAGCGCACCCACCGCCGGGTCGGCCGCGCGCTGGCCGGGGCCGGCTACGTGGAGGCGCTGAACTACCCGTTCATCGGCGAGCAGGTCTTCGACCAGCTCGGCCTGGACGCGGACGACGCCCGCCGCCGCGTGGTCACGCTGGTCAACCCGCTCTCCGACGAGGAGCCCGCGCTCCGTACGACGCTGCTGCCGGGCCTGCTCGGCGCGCTGCGCCGCAACGACGGACGCGGCAGCCACGACCTGGCGCTCTTCGAGACCGGTCTGGTCTTCCGGCCGGGCGAGCAGCCGGGTGTCGCCGTCCGGCTGCCCGTCGACCGTCGTCCCACCGACGAGGAGATCGCCACGGTCAACGCCGCGCTGCCCGCGCAGCCGCGCCGGGTCGCCGTCGTCCTCGCCGGCGCCCGTGAGCAGGCCGGCTGGTGGGGCAAGGGCCGCCCCTCCGACTGGGCCGACGCCATCCAGGCGGCGCGCACCGTCGCCGCCGAGGCCGGTGTCGAGCTGATCATCAGCGCCGACCAGCACGCCCCGTGGCACCCGGGCCGCTGCGCCGCGTTCCATGTCGTGGTGGACGGCGAGAAGACCCTCGTCGGCCACGGCGGTGAGCTGCACCCGCGCGTCGTGAAGGCGCTCGGCCTGCCGGACCGCACCTGCGCGATGGAGCTGGACCTGGACCTGGTGGAGAAGGCGAACGAAGGCCCGCTGAAGGCCCCGAGCATCTCCTCCTTCCCGGTGGCCACGCAGGACGTCGCCCTGGTCGTCGACGCGAAGGTCCCGACCGACACGGTCGAGGCCGCGCTGCGCGACGGCGCCGGTGAACTCCTCGAGTCCATCCGGCTGTTCGACGTCTACACCGGCGACCAGCTCGGCGAGGGCCGGAAGTCCCTGGCGTACGCGCTGAAGTTCCGCGCCACGGACCGCACCCTCACGGTCGACGAGGCCAGTGCCGCGCGTGACGCGGCCGTGGCCCTCGCGGCCGAGCGCACGGGCGCCGTCCTGCGCGGCGCCTGATCGCGGAACCCTCAGGAGGGGGCCGGCCCGGACACCACCGGGCCGGCCCCCTCCGGCGTTCCCCCCGGGGTTCCTCGGCCTGACAAGCCCGCGATCGCGAGGTGCAATGGGGGAGGAGGCGCCATGGACGTCGCTGCGGAACTCGAACAGGCCAGGGACGCTTTCGGTCGTCAGGCATGGCGGGACGCCTACACCCGGTTGTCGCGCGCCGACCGGGAGGATCCGCTCGACCCCGACGACCTCGTACGGCTGGCCACCGCCGCCTATCTGGTCGGACACGACGCGGAGAGCGGCGCGGCGACCGAGCGGGCGCATCATGCGTACCTGCGTCTGGGCCTGCCGGCGCGAGCGGTGCGGTGCGCCTTCTGGATGGCGATGCCGCTCATCCTGAAGGGCGACGTGGCCCGCGGCGGCGGCTGGCTCGCCCGAGGGCAGCGACTGATCGACGACGGGCGGCTCGACTGTGTGGAGCAGGGCTATGTGCTGTTCCCCTCCGGCGTGCGGCTCGTCTACGAGGGCGACGCCGAGGCGGCGCACGCCGTCTTCACCAAGGCGGTCGAGATCGGCGAACGTTTCGCGGACCCGGAGCTGGTGGCCCTCGCACGGCACGGCCAGGGCCGGGCGCTGATCGCCGGGGGAGAGATCGCCGCCGGTGTGACGCTCCTCGACGAGAGCATGGTCGCGGTCACCTCCGGCGAGCTGTCGCCGCTCGTGACCGGCATCGTCTACTGCAGCGTCATCGAGGCCTGCCAGGAGATGTTCGACCTGCGCCGCGCGCAGGAGTGGACGGCGGCGCTGTCCGAATGGTGCGCCTCCCAGCCGGACCTCGTGCCGTACCGCGGCCAGTGCCTGGTCCACCGCTCCCAGGTGCTCCAGACCCGCGGCGCATGGCCCGACGCGCTGGACGAGGCGCGGCAGGCGTGCGACCGGCTCTCCGAGTCGCCGGGCCACCCGGCGCTCGGCATGGCCCTCTACCAGCAGGCCGAGCTGCACCGGGTACGCGGTGCGTTCACGAAGGCGGAGGAGGGCTACCGCCGGGCGGACCGGAGCGGGCACCCGGCACGGCCGGGACTCGCGCTGCTGTGGCTGGCCCAGGGCCGGGTCGACGCGGCCGTCGCGGCGATCAGGGGTGCCGCGGACGAGACGCCGGACCGGCTCGGCCGGGCGAAGGTACTGGCCGCGTACGTGGAGATCATGCTGGCCGCCGACGACGTGGCCGCGGCCCGCGGCGCGGCGGACGAGCTGTCGGGGATCGCCGACGACATCGGCGCCCCGCTGCTGTCCGCCGTCGCCGCGCATGCCCGCGGGGCCGTACTCCTGGCCGAGGGCGATGCCAGGGCCGCGCTCGACACCCTGCTCGACGCGTCCCGGACCTGGGCGGAACTCGACGCTCCGTACGACCGGGCACGGTCCCGCGTCCTGGTCGGCCGGGCACGGCAGCGGCTCGGCGACGCCGACACGGCCCGGCTGGAACTCGACGCGGCGCGTCAGGTGTTCCGGCAGCTCGGCGCGGCCCCCGACCTGGCCCGGCTCGACACGCCCACCCGCGACCGGCCCGCCGACGACACCAGGCTCAGCCCGCGCGAGATCGAGGTCCTGCGACTCGTCGCCACCGGCCGGACCAACCATGCGATAGCCGCCGACCTGGTTCTCAGCGAGAAGACGGTGGCCCGGCACCTGAGCAACATCTTCGGCAAGCTCGGCCTCTCCTCACGGTCCGCGGCCACGGCGTACGCCTACGAGCACGACCTGGTCAGCGGGCGGCGCAGCGGCCAGGACGCGGCAGATAGCGGGGCACGGAGGCCCGATAGCGCCGGTACTCCTCACCGAACGCGGCAGTGAGGGCTCGTTCCTCGCGCAGCACCTCGCCGTGCGTACACACGGCGACGGGCAGGAACGACGCCAGAGCCCAGCCCGAGCCGCCGGCGACCGCCGCGCCGACGTGCAGCAGCGCCCAGGGATGCGCGCGCCGCAGCCACGCGGCGATTCCGAGGCCCACCAGATGGGCTTCGGGCACCGGCACATTGGACAGAATCACCCATCGCCGTCGAGCCGCGCGGTTGGGGCGTTCTCCCGAAGCCGTCGTGCCTCCCACGTTCCTAGTGTCGAACACAAGGAACGACCGAGGAGGCCGACGATGAACCTCACCGACAGGGTTGAACACATCGAGACGGTCGTGATCGGCGCCGGTCAGGCGGGTCTCGCGACCGGATACCACCTCGCCGGGCGCGGCCTTCCGTTCGTCGTCCTGGACGGCAACGACCGCATCGGCGACAACTGGCGGTGCCACTGGGACTCCCTGCGCCTGTTCAGTCCGGCGCGCGTCGCCTCGCTGCCCGGGATGCGCTTCCCCGCGCCGCCGATGTCGTTCCCCACCAAGGACGAGATGGCCGACTTCCTGGAGACGTACGCCGCCACCTTCGGGCTGCCCGTGCGCAACGGGCAGCGCGTACAGCGGGTGGGCCGCGAGGACGGGCGGTACGTCGTGGAGACGGACACCACGGCCTATGTGTGCGACAACGTGGTCGTCGCCTCCGGCACATTCGGCCGGACCCCGTACATCCCTGCCTTCGCGGACGCGCTCGACCCGCGCATCACACAGCTGCACTCCAGCGCCTACAAGAATCCCGCTCAGCTGCGGCCCGGCGGCGTGCTCGTGGTCGGAGCCTCGCACTCCGGCGGGGACGTCGCCTACGAGGTGGGCTCGGCGGGCCACCCGACCGTGCTCAGCGGGCCGATCCACGGCGAGATCCCGTTCGACATCGAGGGCGGGCCGGCCCACGTGATCTTCCCGGCCCTGTGGTTCCTGGCGCAGCACCTGCTGACTCTCCGGACCCCCATCGGCCGCAAGATCCGTCCCGAGGTCAGAGCCCATGGCGGGCCGCTGATCCGGATCAAGCGGGCCGACCTCTCCCGCGCAGGCGTCGAGATGGTCCCGGAACGGACCGCCGGTGTGCGCGACGGACTGCCCGTCCTCGACGGGGGCCGTGTGCTCGACGTCGCCAACGTCGTCTGGTGCACCGGCTTCCGGCAGGACTTCTCCTGGATCGACATCCCGGTCACGGACGACGACGGCTGGCCGCTCGAGGAACGCGGCGTGGTGCCCTCGTCGCCCGGGCTGTACTTCGTCGGCCTGGCCTTCCAGTACGCCTTCGCTTCGATGCTCATCGGAGGCGCCGGCCGGGACGCGGAGTACGTCGTCCGGCACCTCGCGGGAAACGCCGTGCACCGCCGGCCGAAGGCGAAGGTCCCCGCGTAGGGGTGCCTCGTGGACACGACGACGGACACGACGACGGACCCGACGACACCCCGGCGCCGCGTGCGCGAGCACCTGGCGCGGGCCCGGTGGCACCGGGCCGGCGGCCGCTACGCGGAGGCCGAGCGCGCGCTGCGGGCGGCGCTCCGGCTCGCGCGCGGCACGCCCGGTCCCGCCTCGGCCGAGACGGCCGATGCGGCGTCGGCCCTGGGCATCCTGCTCGAAGCCCTGGGCCGACCCGCCGAGGCGGAAGAGGCCCTGCGCCACGCGGTGCACCTCTACGAAAGCGCCTACGGTCCCGACGACACACGTCTCGCCCCGCCGCTGAACGCCCTGGGCGCCGTCCTGCGCCTGCGCGGCGACCTGACCGAGGCGGAGCGGCTCTACCAACGGGTCGTCGACATCGTGCGCCGCACGACGACCTGATGCCGAGGGGGGCACCCGTGCGGGATTCCCCCTCCTGTGCGGGTGGCGGACGGGTGGCGCGCCGCGGCGCGCCGGGGGCGCTCACTCCTTCGGGTGAGATGTCCGGTCGGTGTTCCCCCGTCCCCCATACGGTCGGGAGAATCGACGCGGCCACAGGGGCGGGCCTGTGTGCCGCAGGGCCTTCGGGCGCTGCAGGGCCTCAGGAAGGGCCGTGCATGATCCGTACCAGGACGTTGCTCTCCGACGACTCCCGGCTGCGCCGGCTGGGACCACTCGCCCTTCCCACCCTCTGGGGTGCCGTGGCCGTGACCTGGAAACTCGGCTGTCCGCTGGCCCAGCAACCGGGCCTCCCCATGCGCATCGCGACCAGCGTGGTCTTCTTCACCGTCGGCACCGGGCTGATCCTCGGCATCCGCCGCGGCCTCTCGCGCGAGCTGAAGCGGATGCGGGCCATCGCGCACGCCACACAGAGCGTGCTGCTGCGCCCGCCGCCGCCCCGGCTCGACGGCCTGTCCGTCGCGGCCGGCCAGCTCTCCGCCTCCCGGGGCGCGGCCGTCGGCGGGGATCTGTACGAGGCGGTGGCCACGCCCTACGGTGTGCGGATCGTCATCGGGGACGTCCGGGGCCACGGTCTCGCGGCCCTCGGTGCCGTGGTCGCCGTGCTCGGCAGCTTCCGCGAGGCCGCCCATGACGAACCCGAACTCGGCGGCGTCCTGCGCCGGCTCGACCGGGCGCTCGGCAGGCATCTGCGCGAACGGGCCCGCGACGAACACCCGGCGGCCTGTCAGGGACGTGAGCCGGAGCATCCCGCGGCCGAGGAGTTCGTCACCGTGCTGCTCCTGGAGATCAGCCCGGACGGGGACGTGTACGCCCTCAACTGCGGGCACCCCGGGCCCTACCGGATCGGCCACCGGGTGGAGTCCGTCCCCGTCGGCGACCCGCTCCCGCCGCTCGGCGCCTTCCCGCTGCCCGCCGACCTCACCTCGTACCACTGCACCCGGCTCCTGCCGGGCGAGGCGCTCTTCCTGCACACCGACGGTGCCGAGGACGCCCGCGACGGGGCCGGTCGCTTCTTCGCCCTCGAAGCGGTCCTGGCCGAGGCCGCCCGGGACGTGTCCGTTCCGCCTGCCGCGCTCGTCCGTCGTGTGCACACCGCCCTGCTGCGGCACACCCGCGGCCGACTCGCCGACGACGTCGCCCTGTTGGTCGTCCGCAACGACCGGATGCGGGTTCCGGCGCAGCCCGCCGAACCCGGGCTGCGCCGTACCCGACCTGAGCCCTCCCCTCACTGGTGAGCGATGGGAACGGTCGTGCCGCCCGCCCTGCCACGGAGTGTCGGGCAGGTCGGCAGGGCGGGCGGCGAGTGCGGGCCGCCGCACTGTACGAGGGGGAGCCGGCGGCCCGGTCGCCTTGCGGCGAGGCGCCCAGTCAACAGGTCCGGACGGGACGGCGGCAGCGTGCACGGACCGGAAATACGGGCACTTCATTCACACCCCGTGCGAAACCGCCCGCCGCTACGCTGAGCCTGCCCATGGACCGAGGGAGGGGCCATGCAGCCCAACACCCTGCTCGACGCCCTGCTCGACGAGGCGGGCGTCTCACACGCCGGCCTGGCCGCCCATGTGAACCAGGCGGGCCGCTCCCGTGGCCTCGCCCTACGATACGAACACACGGCCGTGGCCCGCTGGTTGAAGGGGCAGCGGCCGCGGGGCCAGGTCCCCGACCTGATCTGCGAGGTGCTGGCCGCCCGGCTGCACCGGGCGGTCACCCTCGACGACATCGGCCTGGGCGTGCGGGGCGGCGAGGCCGTCGTGCACGGTTCGCCGCTCTCCGGGTTCGTCGAGCGGGCCACCGCCCTCTGGCGCTCCGACGAGCAGCAGCGGCCGCACATACTCGGGGCGCAGGCCGTCACCGGTACCCCCGCCGTGATGCCGGTCTGGGAGTGGGAGAACCCGCCGGAGGACTCCGACGTGTCTCGCGACGGCCGGACCAGGGTGTCGATGGCCGACATCACGATGCTCCGCGCCGCCCGTGCGCACTACGAGCAGATGTATCGCAAGGCCGGCGGCATCGCGACCCGCGCGCGGGTCGTCGGCTTCCTCAACACCGAGACCGCGCCGCTGCTGCGGGGCGCGTACAGCGACGATCTCGGCCGGCAGCTGCACCGCGCCACGGGCGGTCTGGTGGCGGTGGCCGGCATCTGCGCCTACGACTCCGACGCGCACGGACTCGCGCAGCGCTACTTCCATCAGGCGCTGCGCCTCGCGAAGGCGAGCGGGGACCGGGGCCTCGGCGCGTATGTGATCGCGCTGCTCGTCAACCAGTCTCTGTTCATGGGGGAGTTCCGGCAGGCGGTGGCGTTCGCCGAGGCGGCTCTGCGGGCGGCCGGGCGACAGATCACCCCGGCGCTCGCCGCCGATCTCTCCGCGATGCAGGCGAAGGCGTACGCCCATCTCGGCGACGGGGCGGCGGCGTTGACCTGCATCCGGCGGGCGGAGGCGGAGGCGGAGCGGATCAGCCCTGGACACGAGCCGGCCGAGACGGGCTATGTGCAGCCGGGGCTCGTCAATGTGCAGGTCGCGGAGGCTCTGCTCAGTCTGGGTGATCTTCCGGCGGCGCGGGAGCATGCGCGGGCGGCCGTGGAGACACCGGCGCACGACCGGGGCAGGGTGCACCGGCTGGCGATGCTGTGCCAGATCGAGCTGCTGCAGGGGGAGGCCGACGAGGCGGCGCGGACGGCCGTGGAGATGACCGAGCGGGCGCGCGGCATGGAGTCGCAGCGACTGCGCGACCGGCTGCGGCTCGTACGGGAGCACCTGCTGGCGAGCGACTGCGGGGACGCGCGTGAGGCGGCCGAACTCATCGACGGGGCGCTACGCGTTCCCCTGTGAGCCTTGGGCTGCTGCCATATTGCCACCGACCAATCGGAAGGTGGCAGAAACGTGCAGTGGACGAAATTAAGCGAACAGCCCGTGTATGAGAACCGCTGGTTCCGGGTGAACCTCGCGGACGTCGAACTCCCGGACGGCCGCCACCTCGACCACTATCTGATCCGGCTCCGCCCGGTCGCCGTCGCGACCGCCGTCAACGAGGCCAACGAAGTCCTCATGCTCTGGCGGCACCGCTTCATCACGGACAGCTGGGGCTGGGAACTGGCCGCCGGCGTGGTGGAGGACGGCGAGGATCTGGAGACGGCCGCGGCCCGCGAGATGGAGGAGGAGACGGGCTGGCGCCCGGGACCCCTGCGCCATCTCCTCACCGTCGAGCCCTCCAACGGCCTCACCGACGCCCGGCACCACCTCTACTGGGCCGAGGAGGCCACGTACATCGGCCCCCCCGAGGACGACTTCGAGTCCTCGCGGCGTGAGTGGATACCGCTCAAACTGGTCCCGGACATGATCGCCCGGGGTGAGATCCCGGCCGCCAACATGGCCGCCGGGCTGCTGATGCTCCACCATCTGCGACTCGGCTGACCTCGGGAAGAACGCCGAACGGCCCGTACCTGTGCGGGTGTACGGGCCGAACGGTGATCGGGGCGGCTCAGGAGTACGGGTAGAAGCCCGAGCCGGTCTTGCGGCCGAGCCGGCCCGCGTCCACCATCCGCTGGAGGAGCGGGGGAGCGGCGTACAGCGGCTCCTTGTACTCGGTGTACATCGAGTCGGCGATCGAGGCGATCGTGTCCAGGCCGATGAGGTCGGCGAGCTTCAGCGGGCCCATCGGGTGGGCGCAGCCGAACTCCATGCCGTTGTCGATGTCCTCACGGCTCGCGATGCCCGACTCGAACATACGGATCGCGGAGAGCAGATACGGGACGAGGAGGGCGTTGACCACGAAGCCCGACCGGTCCTGGGCGCGGATGGCGTGCTTGCCGAGCACCTTCTCGGCGAAGACCTGCGCACGGCTGATCGTGCCCTCGGAGGTGGTGAGGGCCGGGATCAGCTCGACGAGCTTCTGCACCGGGGCCGGGTTGAAGAAGTGGATGCCGATGACCGCGTCGGGGCGCGAGGTCGCCACGGCGAGCTTCACCAGGGGGATCGAGGAGGTGTTGGAGGCGAGGATCGCGTCCTGCCGGGTGACCACCTGGTCCAGGACCTGGAAGATCTCGGTCTTGACCTGCTCGTTCTCCACGACGGCCTCGATGACGAGGTCGCGGTCGGCGAACTCGCCCAGGTCGGTGGTGAAGCTGAGCCGCGCCAGCGTCGCGTCGCGCTCCTCCTCGCTGATCTTGCCGCGTTCGGCGGCCTTCGCGAGCGAGTTGTAGAGCCGCGTGCGGCCGATCTCCAGTGCCTCGCCGGTGGTCTCGGCGACCTTCACCTCGAGACCGCTGCGGGCACACACCTCCGCGATGCCCGCGCCCATCTGGCCGCAGCCCACCACTCCGACGCGCTCAATGTCGGCCATGGAGTCCGTCACCTCGTGCCTTTCGCTCTTCTCTGGCAGCGGGCCCCGTGTCATTCCGGTGCGTCCGCCTCGACCCCACGACGTTACCGCTCATTAACCGATGATCGATCGTCCGGGGCGGGCATCATCAGCTCATGCGTGTGACGTATCCGACACCTGAGGGATGACATATGGGACCCATCGGCAGAAGAGGGTTCGTGGCGGGCACCGCGCTGGCCGCGCTTTCCGCCGCCGCCGGCACCGCGAGCGCGCCCGCGTCGGCGTCGGGGACGGCGTCGGGGACGGAGCCGGGGATGGAGCCGGCGTCGGAGAACGAGTCGGAGTCGGAGTCGGTACGGAAGAGATCGCGGGCGGCGAGTGAGTTCCGCGGCATGTGGCTGGCGACGGTCCTCAACCGTGACTGGCCCTCCCGTACGGGCCTCGCCCCCGAGCGGCAGCGGGCCGAACTCCTCGCCCATCTGGACACGGCCGTCGAGCGACGGCTGAACACCGTGATCTTCCAGGTGCGGCCGAGCGCCGACGCCCTGTGGCCATCCCCACACGAGCCGTGGGCCGAGTGCCTCACCGGGGTGCAGGGCCGCGACCCGGGCTGGGACCCGCTGGGGACGGCCGTCGCGGAGGCCCATGCGCGGGGCCTCGAGCTGCACGCCTGGTTCAACCCGTACCGCGTGGCGCTTCACGCCGACCCGGCCCGGCTGTCCGCCGCCCACCCGGGCCGGCGCCACCCCGACTGGCTCGTCCGGTACGGCGGGCAGCTCTACTACAACCCCGGCCTGCCCGAGGTCCGCCGCTTCGTCCAGGACGCCATGCTCGACGCGGTCCGCCGCTACGACATCGACGCCGTGCACTGGGACGACTACTTCTATCCGTACCCGGTCGCGGGTCAGGTCTTCGACGACGACGCCGCCTTCGCGCGGTACGGCGCGGGTTTCCGGGACCGGGCGTCCTGGCGGCGGAACAACATCGACCTCCTGGTCTCCGAGACGGCCGCCCGGATCAAGGAGATCGGCAAGCAGCAGGCCTTCGGTATCAGCCCGTTCGGCGTCTGGCGCAACGCGGCCACCGACCCCGCGGGCTCGGACACCCAGGCGAGGCAGACCTACGACGAGCTGTACGCCGACACCAGAAAATGGATCAAGGAGGGCTGGATCGACTACGTCGTCCCCCAGCTCTACTGGCACATCGGCTTCGCCGCCGCCGACTACGCCAAGCTCGTGCCCTGGTGGGACGCGACGGTACGGGGAACGGGCGTCAGCCTGTACATCGGCGAGGCGCTCTACAAGTGCGGCGACCCGGCCCAGCCGGCGGCCTGGCGGGACCCGAAGGAACTCTCCCGCCATCTGACGCTCGCCGGCCGCTATCCGAAGGTGGGCGGGCACTGCTACTTCTCGGCGAAGGAAGTCGCGTCGGACCGGATCGGGGCGATGGCCGCCGTCGTGGCCGATCACTACCCGACCTGGGTCCGCCCGCCGCGCTAGGCGATTCGGTTCACGTCTTCTCGTGGTGACGCACGACGGTGTCGGGGCCCGGTGACATCAGGGCCTCGTGACCGTCGTCGTCGAACTTCACGCGGTACGGGGGGTTGCCGTTCTCGCCCAGTACCTGAAGGACCTCGGCCGTACGGTCGTGCTGACCGACGGTCCGGCCGTGCACCAGCAGTTTGTCGCCCACTGTCGCTTGCATCGGGGTGACCTCCTCGCGGCCGTGCCTGTCCTGTTTCGGAGTCTACGTCCGCCATTGTGACCCGCATCACCCCCGTGCGCGCGTTCAGCTCTTCGCGCGCTGGGTCACCGCGATGCAGACGAGCACCGCGCCGGCGGCGAGGGGTGCGGCGGGGGACAGGGACTCCCCGAGCAGCGTGACCGACCAGACGAGGGTCAGCAGCGGCTGCGCGAGCTGGAGCTGGCTCGCCTTGGGGATACCGATGGCCGCCATGCCGCGGTACCAGACGTACAGGCCGAAGAAGGTGGAGCCGGCCGCGACCCAGACAAGGCCGATGATGCCGTGGGCGCTGAGGCTGACCGGCTCGAAGGGCAGCGCGACGGCCGAACCCGCGACCATCAGCGGCAGGCAGAGGATCAGCGCCCAGCCGATGACGTGCCAGCCCGGCATGTGCTGGGCGAGCCGGCCGCCCTCGGTGTACCCGGCCGCACAGACCAGGAGCGCGCCGAAAAGGTACAGATCGCCCGTGGACAGGGCGCCGCCGCTCTGCTGGAGCGTGAAGGCGATGACGACCGCCGCGCCGGAGACGGCGGCGATCCAGAACGTACGCGACGGCCGGCGGCCCGTACGGATCGCGGCGAGGGTGGCCGTGGTGAGCGGCAGCAGGCCCACGACCACGGCGGCGTGCGAGGTCGTGGAGGTCTGCAGGGCCAGGGTCGTCAGGAGCGGGAAGCCCACCACGACACCGCCGGCGACGACGGCGAGACCGGCCCAGTGGCGGCGCTCGGGCAGCGGCACCCGCATCGCGAGCAGGAAGGCCCCCGCGATGAGCGCGGCGAGCGTCGAGCGCACGGCGACCAGCGACCAGGGGCCGAAGCTCTCGAGCCCCCAGGCGGTGGAGGGGAAGGTGAGCGAGAACGAGACCACGCCCAGCGCGGCCAGGAGCGTTCCGCGGGCCCGCGGGGAGGCGGTGGTGGCGCTGCCGACCGCTATCGCCGAAGTGGGAGTAGCGCTATTCTGTGCTGTCATGCAAGAGTGTAGCAGTGTGGGTGAACTGGCCAACTCCCTGAGGGCGGAACTCAACCGCTACTCACCCGGAGGAAAGCTGCCGTCGAGCCGTGCCCTCGTCGAGCGCTACCGGGTCTCCCCGGTGACGGTCACCAGGGCCCTCGCCCAGCTAGCGGCCGAGGGCCTCGTCGTCACCCGGCCGGGGGCCGGGGCGTTCCGGGCCGAGCCCCGCGCGCAGACGCCCGTCGTGGGGGACACCTCCTGGCAGGAGGTGGCGCTCAGCGCCGACACCGCGACCGAACTGGTCCCGCGGGCCGTCGACGCCTCCGGCGTGCTCGTGACGCTGTCGGCGCCGCCCCCGGGCGTCGTCGAGTTCAACGGCGGATATCTGCACCCCTCGCTCCAGCCCGAACGCGCCATGGCCGCCGCGCTGGCCCGCGCGGGCCGCCGCCCCGGCGCCTGGGGCCGGCCGCCCACGGACGGCCTGCCCGAACTGCGCGAGTGGTTCGCCCGCGAGATCGGCGGCACCGTCACCGCCGCCGACGTCCTCATCACGGCAGGCGGCCAGTCCGCCATCACCACCGCCCTGCGGGCCCTCGCCCCGCCCGGCACGCACGTCCTCGTCGAATCGCCGACCTACCCCGGCATGCTCGCGATCGCCCGCGCGGCCGGCCTGCGTCCCGTCCCCGTCCCGGCCGACGCCGACGGTGTCCGCCCCGACCTGCTGGAGGCCGCCTTCCGGGCCACCGGCGCCCGGGTCCTCGTCTGCCAGCCGCTCTTCCAGAACCCGACCGGCGCCGTCCTGGGCGCCGAGCGCCGGCGTGACGTCGTCAGGATCGCCCGCGCGGCCGGTGCCTTCGTCGTCGAGGACGACTTCGCCCGCCGGCTCGTCCACGAGGACGCCGCCCCGCTGCCCGCGCCCCTCGCCGCCGAGGACGCGGACGGCGTGGTCGTGCACGTGTGCTCCCTGACCAAGCCCACCTCACCGAGCCTGCGCGTCGGCGCCCTCGCCGCCCGGGGCCCCGTCCTGGAACGGCTGCGCGCCATCCAGGTCGTCGACAGCTTCTTCGTGGCCCGCCCGCTCCAGGAGGCCGCCCTGGAACTCGTCGGCTCGCCCGCCTGGAGCCGCCATCTGCGCGCCGTCTCCCAGGAGCTCAGAAGCCGCCGCGAGGTCATGACCGGGGCCCTCGCCCTCCACCTCCCCGAACTCGCCCTGCCTCACATCCCCTCCGGCGGCTACCAGCTCTGGCTCAGGCTCCCCGACGGCATCCCCGAGCCCGCCCTCGTCGCGGGCGCCCTGCGGGCCGGCGTTGCCGTCGCCCCCGGCCGCCCCTACTTCTGCGCCGAGCCCCCCGCCGGCCACATCCGGCTGAGCTTCGCGGGCGTGGCCGGGCCCGCCGAGATCGCCGAGGGGGTGCGGCGGCTGCGGACGGCCGTCGACGAACTCGCCCCCTGAGACGGCCCGCAAAATGACCTGACAACCGCCGCGGCGGCCTGGAAGCCTGCCCGGCATGAGCACCACGAACGCCACACCGCTCCTCACGCACGGCGCGTACGAGATCTCCACCGACCCGGCCCGGATCGACCGGGCCCGGGTCCACCACTGGCTCTCCACCGACGCGTACTGGGCACTGGGCCGCCCGCGCGACAAGCAGGACCGGGCCGTCGACGGCTCCCTCAACTTCGGCGCGTACCACCGCGAGACGGGGGAGATCGCCGCCTACGCCCGGGTCGTCACGGACCACGCCACCTTCGCCTGGCTCTGCGACGTATACGTCGACCGGCCGGCCCGCGGCACCGGGCTCGGCACCGCCCTCGTGACCGCCGTCCGGGACCACCTGGAGCCGTACGGGCTGCGTCGCATCATGCTCGCCACCGCCGACGCGCACGGTGTGTACGAGAAGGTCGGTTTCGAGACCCTGCGGAACCCGGACAAGTGGATGACTCTCGGGCTGCACTGACCGCGCCACCGGCTCAGGATCACAAATCGGGGTTCGCGCATATGCCCTCTTGACCTGCCAGGCTTCCGGCCCCACGATCGCGGCCATGGGTACAAGGGTCACGCTCGTCACAGCGGCGCGCAGCTCCTCCCTGCTCGCCGAGCGCTTCGACGACGACCGGCCGCTCGACGAGGCCGGCTGGTACGAGGTGCAGCTCGCCGCACACTCGCTGGTCCCGCTCGGCGCGGCCGAGCTGCGCTACTGCTCCCCGACGCCCCGCAGCCGCGCCACCGGCACGGCGCTCGGGTACGCCCCGCTCGCCCAGCCCGCCCTGCGTGACTGCGACATGGGCCGCTGGCGCGGACTGACCCTCGCCGAGGTCGCCGCGCTCGAACCGGCCGCCGTCGACGCCTGGCTGGCCGACCCGCGGACCGCCCCGCACGGCGGCGAGACCCTCCTCGCCTTCATCTCGCGCATAGGGGGCTGGCTCGACACCCGGCCCGCCGACGACGGCTCCATCGTGGCCGTCGCCGAACCCGCCGTCGTACGCGCCGCCCTGGTGTACGCGCTCAAGGCGCCGCCCGCCACGTTCTGGAACGTCGACGTCCGCCCGCTGTCCACGGTCACCCTCACCGGCCGCCCCGGACTGTGGCACCTCCATCTGCAGGCGGCCGCCGGACTCTAGGGACCGACCGGCTAGCCTGAGACCACGATGAACCGTTTGACCACGTCATGGGGCGAGTTCCCGCTCACCCGCTTCCCCGAGGACCCGCGCGACTCCCTGCGAGCCTGGGACGCGTCCGACGAGTACCTGCTGCGGCACCTGGCCGAGACGGACACCGACCTGTCCGGCGCGGTCGCCGTCGTCGGCGACCGCTGGGGCGCGCTGACCACCGCCCTCGCCGCCCGCCGCCCCGCCGCGCTCACGCAGATCTGCGACTCCTACCTCGGCCGCCGGGCGACCGAGGAGAACCTGGCCCGCTCCGGGGCCGCCCCGGACGCGGTCACCCTGCTCACCACCCAGGACCCGCCGCCCGAGCGCGTCGACGTCCTGCTCGTCCGTGTCCCCAAGAGCCTCGCTCTGCTGGAGGACCAGCTCCACCGGCTCGCGCCCGCCGTGCACGAGGGAACCGTGGTCGTGGGGACCGGCATGGTCAAGGAGATCCACACCTCCACGCTCCAGCTCTTCGAGAAGATCCTCGGCCCCACCCGCACCTCGCTCGCCGCGAAGAAGGCCCGGCTGATCTTCTGCACCCCGGAACCGGCTCTGGAGCGGGCGGCCAACCCCTGGCCGTACCGGTACGAACTCCCCGCCGACGCCGCCGTCGTCGCCGGACGGACCGTCACCAATCAGGCCGGGATCTTCTGCGCCGACCGCCTCGACATCGGCACCCGCTTCTTCCTCCAGCACCTGCCGACGGGCCTCGGCCGCGCCCGGGTCGCCGACCTGGGCTGCGGAAACGGAGTCGTCGGCCTGGCCGTCGCGCTCACCGAGCCCGAGGCCGAGCTGGTCTTCGCCGACGAGTCGTACCAGGCCGTCGCCTCGGCCGAGGAGAACTTCCGCACCCACGCCGCCCCCGGCCGCACCGCCGAGTTCGTGGTCGGGGACGGCCTGGCGGACCTCGCCCCCGGCTCGGTCGACCTCGTGCTCAACAACCCGCCGTTCCACAGCCACCAGGCCACCACCGACCGCACCGCACGCCGGATGTTCACCGACGCGCGGCGCGCCCTGCGGCCGGGCGGGGAACTGTGGGTCGTCGGCAACCGGCACCTCGGCTACCACGTCACGCTGCGCCGCATCTTCGGCTCCTGCGAACTGGTCGCGAGCGACCCGAAGTTCGTGGTCCTGCGGGCCGTCAAGCAGTCGGGCGGGCAGGGCCGGAAGGCAGCGGGGCAGGCGGCTGCGCCGGCCGCACCGCGCGGACAACGCGCGCCGCGCTAGGGCTTCCAGGCGCGGGAGCAGAGGACGAGCCGGTAGCCGTCGGGGTCGGCGACCGTGACCCCGAACTCCTCCCAGTACTGGTTGTGCGCCGGCACCCGCGTCCCGCCGGCCGCGAGCAGCCGGGCCACCTGGGCCTCCTCGACGGGCGCGCCCAGGTAGACCACGAACAGGTCGTCGACGGTCGGCGTCGGCTCCAGCGGGTTCTCGGGGTCGTGGGTGAGCTCGAAGTGCCAGGTGCCGTCCGCGGGACCGACCATGACCAGGTCGTGCTTGCCGGACACCCGCTCCGTGCTCCTCCACAGCACGTCGAGGCCGAGCCCCTCGACGTAGAAGCGCTCGGCGGCGGCGATGTCCCGCGAGGGACGGGCGACACGAATCCGGGTCTGCGCGTTGACGATCATGGAGTGGAGCGTAGTCAACGCACGTCACGGGGTCGGCCCTGCCCCATGGGCAGGGCCGACGGTCGAGGCGCCCGGCCCGCGATCCGGCCCCGGGACCGGCTACGCCAAGGTCACCAGGTCCCGGTACTCCTCGCTCCACAGGTCCTCGTCCGCGTCCGGCAGCAACAGCACCCGTTCCGGCCGCAGCGCGTCGATCGCCCCCTCGTCGTGCGTGACCATCACGATCGCGCCCGGATACGTGCCCACGGCGGCCAGGACCTCGTCCCGCGACGCCGGGTCCAGGTTGTTCGTGGGCTCGTCCAGGAGCAGGACGTTCGCGCCCGAGTGGACGAGGCCGGCGAGCGCGAGCCGGGTCTTCTCGCCGCCCGACAGGACCTCCGCCCGCTTCTCGGCGTCGTCGCCCCGGAACAGGAAAGCCCCGAGGACACCCCGTACCTCCCCGTCCGTCAGATGAGGAGCGGCCGCGGCCAGGTTCTCGCGGACCGTGCGGTCGGGGTCGAGCGTCTCGTGCTCCTGGGCGAAGTACCCGACACGCAGGCCGGGACCGTGCACCACGCGCCCGGAGTCGGGAACCTCCCGTCCGGCCAGCAGACGCAGCAGCGTGGTCTTGCCCGCGCCGTTGAGCCCGAGGACCACGAGCCGGCTGCCCCGGTCCACGGCGAGGTCGACGCCGTCGAGGACCGGGCGCCCCTCCCCGTACGCCTTGGTCAGCGATACGGCTCCGAGCGGCATCCGACCGCACGGCGCGGGCTCGGGGAGCCGGATACGGGCCACTTGATCGGCCCGGCGTGCGGGTTCGAGCCCGGAGAGCAGGCGGTCGGCGCGGCGGGCCATGCTCCTGGCCGTCGTCGCGGTCGCGACCCGTGACTTCATCCGCTCCGCCTGGGCGTGCAGGGTGGCCGCCTTGCGTTCGGCGTTGGCCCGCTCGCGGGTCCGGCGGCGCTCGTCGGCGTCCCGCTGGGCGAGGTACGCGGCCCAGCCGGTGTTGTGGATGTCGATCGTGGCGCGCTGCGGATCGAGGTGGAAGACGCGGTTGACGGTGTCGGCCAGGAGGCCGATGTCGTGGCTGATCACCACGAGACCGCCCTGATGAGCCGTCAGGAAGCCGCGCAGCCAGCCGATTGAGTCGGCGTCGAGGTGGTTGGTCGGCTCGTCGAGCAGCAGCGTGCCCTCGCGGCCGTGTCCCGCGAACAGGATCCTGGCCAGCTCGACCCGCCGCTTCTGGCCGCCGGAGAGCGTGCCGACGGCCCGCCCCATCATCTCGGCGGGCAGGCCGAGTCCGGCGGCGACCCGCGCGGCCTCGGCCTCGGCGGCGTACCCGCCGCGCGCCTCGAACTCCGCCTCGGCGCGGGCGTACGCGGCCATGGTCCGCGCGTCGCCGGTGTCGCCGAGGGCGGTCGCCGCGGCCTGCAGGGCGTGCGCGGCGCGGTCGAGCCCGCGCGCGGAGAGGATCCGGTCCGCGACGCTGACGGCCGGGTCGGCTGCGCGGGAGTCCTGCGGGAGATGGCCGAGCTCGCCGGTGTGGGTGACGGACCCCGCGGCCGGGCGGCGCAGCCCGGCCAGGGTGTCGAGGAGGGTGGTCTTCCCGGCGCCGTTGCGGCCGACCAGGCCGATCCGGTCGCCGGGGGCGATGTGGAAGGAGATGTCGGACAGCAGCAGCCGGGCGCCGGCGCGCACGTCGGCACCACGAACGGTGATCATGGGGTAACGCTCCGAAAAAGCAGAAGGACACACGGGTGGCGTGGAAGCGGGTCCTTGAGCTAGGAGATTCGGGGCGTAGACATGCCGTCGAGGCTAACGGGGGCCATGGGGGACGCGCACCCGAGTTTTCCGCCCGGGGCGCGCGGGGTCAGGCCCGGCCCGGGCCCCGGAGGGCGCGGGGACACCGGTCAGCACTCCGGAAACACCAGGTCCAGTCCGCGCAGCCGCTCCTGGTCGGTCGTGATGTCGAGGGCGGTGATCCGTTCGCCCCGGATCGTGAACGCCACGGCGGAGACCGGTCGCCCTTCCCTGAACGTGACGACCCCCGTCGCACCGTTCACCAGCGCGGGCTTCGCCACCGCGGCGAGCCGGGCGAACGTGGCGGCCCCCTCCGCGACGGCGGGCGCGCCGTGGACCGGACCGTTCTCGGAGTACGCCACGACATCGGGGTCCAGGACGGCGGCGAGGGCCCGCGCGTCCCGCGCGCGGGCGGCGGCGAGGAACACCTCGACGACCGCGCGCCGGCGCCCCGGCTCGTCTTCCGCCTCCGTACCGCCGGAGTCCCGCCCGCCCGAGCCCCGCACCCGGTGCCGCGCCCGTCCGGCGAGGCGTTCCGCCTCCTCGGGGGAGCAGCCGGTGATCCGTGCGATCTCGCGCAGCGGCAGGCCGAACAGATCGTGCAGGACGTAGGCGAGCCGCTCGTCCGGCGCCATCGACTCCAGTACGACGAACAGGGCGAGCCACACGGAGTCGACAGCGCCCCCGGCGCCCGCCGCGCCTACAGTCTCCCTGGCCTCACCCCGGCCCGGCGGTCCGTACCCGCCCGGCGGTCCGTACGCGCCTGCGGCCCGGGTCCGGAGCCTGTCCACGCACACCCGCCCGACCGCGACCGCCAGCCAGCTCTCGACCCCGTCGAGCCGCGTCCGCGCCTCACGCAGCGCCTCCTCCGCCTCGCCGTGCGATCCGAGCATCCGGCGGGCGATGGCCCGCAGCCGGTCCTGGTGGGCGTCGAACCGCCTGGCAAGAAACTCCTGGTCGTACATGGTGGTCATCACTCCTCGTCGCTTCCTTCACTGCCATGACGGGCGTGAGGGCGCGGGTGTGACGCTGCTCCGTAACGGGGACCAGGGTGAGACTGGATGTATGGGCAGCAGTGCGGGCCCCGCGAGTTCGGGCCGTTCCCACGGCGCGCGGGGGCCGGATTTCATCTTTGCATAAAACTGCGGAGCTGCGTATAGTCATGCCATCCAGGAGGAGGGTTTCGATGACGGTACGAGCAGCAGTGGCAGGCGCGAGCGGATACGCGGGTGGAGAGCTCCTGCGTCTCCTCCTCGGCCACCCCGAGGTGGAGATCGGCACACTGACCGGCCGCTCCAACGCCGGACAGCAGCTCGGGGCCCTCCAGCCCCACCTCCTCCCGCTCGCCGACCGCGTCCTCGCGCCGACCACCGCCGAGGAGCTGGTCGGGCACGACGTCGTCTTCCTCGCGCTTCCGCACGGCCAGTCCGCCGCCGTCGCCGAGCAGCTCGGGCCCGACGTCCTGGTCATCGACATGGGCGCCGACTTCCGGCTGAAGGACTCCGCCGACTGGGAGACGTTCTACGGGTCCCCGCACGCCGGGACCTGGCCCTACGGCCTTCCCGAACTGCCGGGTGCCCGCGCCGCGCTGGAGGGGTCCAGGCGCATCGCGGTGCCCGGCTGCTTCCCCACCGCCGTCTCCCTCGCGCTCTTCCCCGCGTACGAGAACGGTCTCGCCGAACCCGAGGCCGTGATCGTCGCCGCCACCGGCACGTCCGGCGCGGGCAAGGCCCTCAAGCCGCACCTGCTCGGCAGCGAGGTCATGGGCAACGTGACGCCGTACGGCGTCGGCGGCGGCCACCGGCACACCCCCGAGATGATCCAGAACCTGAGCGGCCTGGCCGGCGAGCGCGTCAGCGTCTCCTTCACGCCGACCCTCGCCCCGATGTCCCGCGGCATCCTCGCCACCTGCTCCGCCAAGGCGAAGCCCGGTGCGACCGCGGAGACCGTACGGGCCGCCTACGAGAAGGCTTTCGCGGACGAGCCGTTCGTCCACCTGCTCCCCGAGGGCCGGTGGCCGTCCACGGCATCCGTCCAGGGTTCCAACGCCGTTCAGATCCAGGTCACGTACGACGAGGCCGCGAACCGGATCATCGCCATCAGCGCCATCGACAACCTCACCAAGGGCACCGCCGGCGGCGCGGTCCAGAGCATGAACATCGCCCTCGGGCTTCCCGAGGACACGGGACTTTCGACGATGGGGGTCGCTCCGTGAGCGACGCACGCGCAGCCGCCGGGCCGCAGACGAAGACGATGCCCGCGCCTCTGCGCTGCGCGGGCGGAGAAGCGAACGGAACAGCACGGTGAGCGACGCACGCGCAGCCGCCGGGCCGCAGACGAGGGCGATGCCCGCGCCTCTGCGCTGCGCGGGCGGAGAAGCGAACGGAGCAGCACGGTGAGCGGCGCACGCGCAGCCGCCGGGCCGCAGACGAAGACGATGCCCGCGCCTCTGCGCTGCGTGGGCGGAGAAGCGAACGGAGAATCACAGTGAGCGTCACCGCAGCGAAGGGATTCACGGCGGCCGGTATCGCCGCCGGGATCAAGGAGAACGGCAACCCGGACCTGGCCCTCGTGGTCAACAACGGGCCCCGCCGCGCCGCCGCCGGCGTCTTCACCTCCAACCGCGTCAAGGCCGCGCCCGTCCTGTGGTCCCAGCAGGTCCTGACCGCGGGTGAGCTGGCGGCCGTCGTCCTCAACTCCGGCGGCGCCAACGCCTGTACGGGCCCGCAGGGCTTCCAGGACACCCACGCGACCGCCGAGAAGGTGGCCGAGCTCCTCCAGGTCGGCGCCGGCGAGGTCGCCGTCGCCTCCACCGGCCTCATCGGCCTGCTGCTCCCCATGGACAAGGTTCTGTCCGGCGTCGAGAAGGCCGTCGGCGAGCTGTCCGAGCACGGCGGCGAGAAGGCCGCCATCGCCATCAAGACCACCGACACCGTCCACAAGACCTCCGTGGTCACCAAGGACGGCTGGACCGTCGGCGGTATGGCGAAGGGCGCGGGCATGCTCGCCCCGGGCCTGGCCACCATGCTCGTCGTCGTCACCACCGACGCCGATATGGAGAGCAAGGACCTCGACTCGGCGCTGCGGCAGTCCACCAAGGTCACCTTCGACCGGGTCGACTCCGACGGCTGCATGTCCACCAACGACACCGTCCTCCTGCTCGCCTCCGGCGCCTCCGGCATCACCCCGGCGTACGAGGAGTTCGCCGAGGCCGTGACGGACGTCTGCCAGGACCTCGCCCGCCAGCTCATCGGCGACGCCGAGGGCGCCAGCAAGGACATCCGTATCGAGGTGATCAACGCCGCGACCGAGGACGACGCCGTCGAGGTGGGCCGCTCCATCGCCCGCAACAACCTCCTCAAGTGCGCCATCCACGGCGAGGACCCCAACTGGGGCCGGGTGCTCTCCGCCATCGGCACCACGCAGGCGGCCTTCGACCCCGACCGGCTCAACGTCGCCATCAACGGCGTGTGGGTCTGCAAGAACGGCTCGGTGGGCGAGGACCGTGACCTCGTCGACATGCGCTTCCGTGAGGTCACGATCACCGCCGACCTCGCCGCCGGTGCCGAGTCCGCGGTCATCTGGGCCAACGACCTCACCGCCGACTACGTCCACGAGAACAGCGCGTACTCGTCATGACCGGAACCCGTAAGCACACCGCGCTCCCGAAGGCCCAGATCCTCATCGAGGCGCTGCCCTGGCTGACCCGCCACAACGGCAAGACGGTCGTCATCAAGTTCGGCGGCAACGCCATGATCGACGACGAGCTCAAGGCAGCCTTCGCCCAGGATGTCGTCTTCCTCCGTCACGCCGGCCTCAAGCCGGTCGTCGTGCACGGCGGCGGCCCGCAGATCAGCGCCGCCCTGGACCGCCACGGCATCGTCAGCGAGTTCAAGGCCGGCCTGCGCGTCACCACCGAGGACGCCATGGACGTCGTACGGATGGTCCTCGCCGGGCAGGTCCAGCGCGAGCTCGTCGGCCTGCTCAACCAGCACGGCCCGTTCGCCATCGGCATGACCGGCGAGGACGCGCACACCATCACGGCCACCAAGCACCAGCCGGTCATCGAGGGCGAACAGGTCGACATCGGCCGGGTCGGCGAGATCACCGCCATCGACACCGGCGCCATCGAGGCGCTCCTGGAGGACGGCCGGATCCCGGTCATCTCCTCCATCGCCCGTTCCCAGGACGACGGACATGTCTACAACGTCAATGCTGATACGGCGGCTGCGGCTCTCGCTGCGGCGCTTGGCGCCGAGACCCTGATGGTCCTGACCGACGTCGAGGGCCTCTACGAGGACTGGCCGAACAGCGACGAGGTCATCAGCCGGCTCACCGCGAGCCAGCTGGAGAAGCTCCTGCCCGAGCTCTCCAGCGGAATGGTCCCCAAGATGGAGGGCTGCCTGCACGCCGTACGCAACGGGGTCACCACGGCCCGTGTGATCGACGGCCGGGTCCAGCACTCGATCCTGCTGGAGATCTTCACCGACGAGGGCATCGGCACGATGGTCGTGCCGGACGAGAAGGGGGAGTCGTGAGCGGCAACGAGGAACTGACCCGGCGGTGGCAGGGCTCGCTGATGGACAACTACGGCACGCCCCGGCTGCCGCTCGTCCGCGGCGAGGGCGCCAAGGTCTGGGACGCCGACGGCACCGAGTACCTCGACTTCGTCGGCGGCATCGCCGTCAACGCCCTCGGTCACGCGCACCCGGCCATCGTCGAGGCCGTATCGCGGCAGATCGCGTCCCTCGGCCATGTCTCCAACCTCTTCGTCGCCGAGCCGCCCGTCGCCCTCGCCGAGCGGCTGCTCCAGCTCTTCGGCCGGCCCGGGCGGGTCTTCTTCTGCAACTCCGGGGCCGAGGCCAACGAAAGCGCCTTCAAGATCGGCCGGCTGACCGGCCGGACCCACATGGTCGCCACCGAGGGCGGCTTCCACGGCCGGACCATGGGCGCGCTCGCGCTCACCGGCCAGCCCGGCAAGCAGACCCCGTTCCTGCCGCTCCCCGGCGACGTCACGCACGTCCCGTACGGAGACGTGGAGGCCCTGCGCGCGGCCGTCACCGAGGACACGGCCCTGGTGATCATCGAGCCGATCCAGGGCGAGAACGGCGTCGTCGTCCCGCCCGTCGGCTACCTCCAGGCCGCCCGCGAGATCACCCGCGCCACCGGCACCCTCCTCGTCCTCGACGAGGTCCAGACGGGCATCGGCCGGACCGGCCACTGGTTCGAGTACCAGGGCCACGACGGCGTCGAGCCCGACATCGTGACCCTCGCCAAGGGCCTCGGCGGCGGGCTGCCGCTCGGCGCGACCGTCGCCTTCGGCGAGGCGGCCGAGCTGTTCACGCCCGGCCACCACGGCACGACGTTCGGCGGAAACCCGGTCGCCTGCGCCGCCGGCCTCGCCGTGATCGACACCCTCGCGACCGGCGGAACCCTCGACGAGGTCAAGCGTCTCGGCGAGAAGCTGCGCAGCGGAATCGAGGGTCTGAACCATCCGCTGGTCTCCTATGTCCGTGGTGCGGGCCTCCTGCTGGGTATCGTGCTCACCGAGTCCCTCGCGCCCCAGGTGCAGCAGGCGGCTCAGGACGCCGGTCTCCTGGTGAACGCGCCCGCCCCCGATGTCGTACGGCTCATGCCGGCACTGACCATCGGAGACGCGGAGGTGGACGCATTCCTGGCAGTGCTCCCCGGTGTCCTCGACGAAGCGGTGAACGGGGAAGGACGAACCGGAGAATGAGACGACGATGACCGACGCGCAGGAATCCGAGCACGGCGGGCCGTCCGTTCCGCAGACCCGCACCGCACGCCACCGCAGGATCGTCGACATCCTCAACCGGCAGCCGGTGCGCTCGCAGAGCCAGCTCGCCAAGCTCCTCGCGGACGACGGGCTGAGCGTCACCCAGGCGACGCTCTCCCGCGACCTCGACGAGCTCGGCGCCGTGAAGATCCGCAACACGGGCGGAGAGCTGATCTACGCGGTGCCCAGCGAGGGCGGTTTCCGCACCCCGCAGGCGCCGCTCGGTGAGTCCGCCAAGGAGGAGAGAATGCGGCGCCTCTCCGGCGAACTGCTGATCTCCGCCGAGGCCTCCGCCAACCTGGTGGTCCTGCGGACCCCGCCGGGGGCGGCCCAGTTCCTCGCGTCGGCCATCGACCAGGCCGAACTCCACGCGATCCTCGGCACGATCGCGGGTGACGACACGCTGCTGCTGATCTCCCGCGACCCCGCGGGCGGCCAGGCACTCGCCGATCACCTCCTGCGGTTGGCGCAGAACGACCGCTGAGGGTTCAGCCGGTAGGCACATGGTGACGGTCGGTACGGAGGAACGGCCGGCCGTCACCCACCTCGCTTCGCGTGCAGATCGCGGTCCTTGTCGTACGTCATGAACGGGCTCGGCGCTGCCCGAGGGCGGCACCGCGGCCCAGCCGGACGAGCACCGCACGGAGGCGGCCCGGCGGCCGGAGGGCCGGCAACCGGGCCAGACCGACGACCCCATGGACCTGGGCGCACCGCCACGGGCCGGAGACTTTCATGGCCGGCCGTCCTCCCCACGTACCAGCAGGCCCGAGGCGAAGAGAGCGGCGACCAGCTCCTGCACGTCGTGGTGGACGCTGTCGGCGTCGACGCCGTACTCGTCGGCCAGTTCCCGCACGGCCGCCTCCGCCGGGCGTCCGGCGAGCAGGGCGCGCAGCACCTGGACCCCCGTGGAATTCAGTTGCCAGTAGCTGCCCCGCTCCTCGTCGAGCAGCGCGAGCCCGTACTCGGTCTGGGCGAAGGACACGCCGTCGCGCAGGCGTGGGGTCATGGCTGTGCCTCCGTTCTGTAGCGGGCATGTCCAGTCTCGCGCTCCGGATCCGGGCGTCGATTGACGAATCATGCGGAGGAATGCATACTCATGCATGTCAGTGCTTGCAAGGTAAGGAGAAAACCATGGCCGAGCGCGTCGTACTCGCCTACTCGGGCGGCCTGGACACCTCCGTAGCCATCGGCTGGATCGCAGAGGAGACGGGCGCCGAGGTCATCGCCGTCGCCGTGGACGTCGGCCAGGGCGGCGAGGACCTGGACGTCATCCGCAAGCGCGCGCTCGCCTGCGGTGCGGTCGAGGCCGAGGTCGCGGACGCCAAGGACGAGTTCGCCGACGAGTACTGCCTCCCGGCGATCAAGGCCAACGCCCTCTACATGGACCGGTATCCGCTGGTCTCGGCGCTCTCCCGGCCGACCATCGTCAAGCACCTCGTCGCCGCCGCCAGGAAGCACGACGCCGGCATCGTCGCCCACGGCTGCACCGGCAAGGGCAACGACCAGGTCCGCTTCGAGGCCGGGATCCAGGCCCTCGGCCCGGATCTGAAGTGCATCGCCCCGGTCCGTGACTACGCCATGACCCGGGACAAGGCGATCGCCTTCGCCGAGAAGGCGAACCTGCCCATCGCGACCACCAAGAAGTCCCCGTACTCCATCGACCAGAACGTCTTCGGCCGCGCCGTCGAGACCGGATTCCTCGAGGACATCTGGAACGCGCCGATCGAGGACATCTACGAGTACACGCAGAACCCCGCCACCCCGCGCGAGGCCGACGAGGTCGTCATCTCCTTCAAGGAGGGCGTGCCCGTGGCCGTCGACGGCAGGCCCGTCACCGTGCTCCAGGCCATCCAGCAGCTCAACGAGCGGGCCGGCGCCCAGGGCATCGGCCGGATCGACATGGTCGAGGACCGGCTCGTGGGCATCAAGTCCCGCGAGGTCTACGAGGCTCCCGGCGCGATCGCCCTGATCACCGCCCACCAGGAGCTGGAGAACGTCACCGTCGAGCGCGAGCTGGCCCGCTACAAGCGGCAGGTCGAGCAGCGCTGGGGCGAGATGGTCTACGACGGCCTGTGGTTCTCCCCGCTCAAGCGCGCCCTCGACGGCTTCATCAACGAGGCCAACCAGCACGTCACCGGCGATATCCGGATGACCCTGCACGGCGGCCGCGCCGTCGTCACCGGCCGGAGGTCCGAGGAGTCGCTGTACGACTTCAACCTCGCGACGTACGACTCGGGCGACACCTTCGACCAGTCCAAGGCGCAGGGCTTCATCGACATCTTCGCGCTGTCCGCGAAGATCGCCGCACGGCGTGATCTGCGGGCGTAGCCCGACGTGACCTCGCCCGACCACGACTCGTTCCACAACCGCCTCCCCGAGGGTTCCCCGGCAGGGAGGCGGCCTTGTACCCACCCCTTGAGGAGCAGTAGCTGTGAGCAGCAACAACGGTGACGTCCGGCTCTGGGGCGGCCGTTTCGCCGACGGTCCCGCCGAGGCCCTGGCAAAGCTGTCCGCGTCGGTCCACTTCGACTGGCGGCTCGCGCCGTACGACATCGCCGGTTCCCGCGCCCACGCGCGCGTGCTCCACAAGGCGGGGCTGCTCACCGAGGACGAGCTGACGCGCATGCTCGCCGGCCTCGACCAGCTCGAAGCGGACGTGGCCTCGGGCGAGTTCGTCGGCACCATCGCCGACGAGGACGTCCACACCGCCCTGGAGCGGGGCCTCCTGGAGCGCCTCGGCCCCGACCTCGGCGGCAAGCTGCGCGCGGGCCGGTCCCGCAACGACCAGGTCGCCACTCTCTTCCGGATGTACCTGCGCGACCACGCCCGGATCATCGGCGGTCTGATCGCCGACCTCCAGGACGCCCTCGTCGGCCTCGCCGAGGCCCACCCGGACGTCGCCATGCCGGGCCGGACCCACCTCCAGCACGCCCAGCCGGTGCTCTTCGCCCACCATGTCCTCGCCCATGTCCAGTCCCTCTCCCGGGACGCGGAGCGGCTGCGGCAGTGGGACACCCGGACCGCCGTCTCCCCGTACGGCTCCGGCGCGCTGGCCGGGTCCTCCCTCGGGCTCGACCCGGAGGCGGTCGCCAAGGACCTCGGCTTCGAGCGCGGCTCGGCGGGCAACTCCATCGACGGCACGGCCTCGCGCGACTTCGTGGCCGAGTTCGCCTTCGTCACCGCGATGATCGGGATCAACCTCTCCCGTATCGCGGAGGAGATCATCATCTGGAACACGAAGGAGTTCTCCTTCGTGACCCTGCACGACGCCTTCTCCACCGGCTCGTCGATCATGCCGCAGAAGAAGAACCCGGACATCGCCGAGCTGGCCCGGGGCAAGTCGGGCCGTCTCATCGGCAACCTCAGCGGTCTGATGGCCACCCTCAAGGCCCTGCCGCTCGCCTACAACCGCGATCTCCAGGAGGACAAGGAGCCCGTCTTCGACTCCTGCGACCAGCTGGAGGTCCTGCTCCCCGCCTTCACCGGCATGATGGCGACGCTCACCGTCAACCGGGAGCGCATGGAGGAGCTGGCCCCGGCCGGCTTCTCGCTCGCCACCGACATCGCCGAGTGGCTGGTCAAGCAGGGCGTGCCGTTCCGGGTGGCGCACGAGGTCGCGGGCGAGTGCGTGAAGGTCGCCGAGGCGGAGGGCAAGGAGCTCGACGAGCTCACGGACGACCAGTTCGTGAAGATCTCCGAGCACCTGACCCCCGAGGTCCGCACGGTCCTCAACGTCCCGGGCGCGCTCGCCTCCCGTGACGGTCGCGGCGGTACGGCTCCGTCGGCGGTCGCCGCCCAGCTGGTGGAGGTCAAGGCGGACCTGGTGATCCAGCACGCCTGGGCCACCGCCAAGAAGTAGTCCGCAGCAGCGTCACAGCGCCGCCGCCCAGTCCGCGAGCGCGTCGAAGTCCGGCCGGAGCAGTCCGAGCCGGGGATCGATGTGCAGCAACAGGGCGGCGGCGAGGTGGTTCTGGTCCACATACTCGTGGTCGTACGAGGTGATGTCGTCGTCGACCCAGGCGAACGGCCGCGCGGCCGCGTACTCCAGGATGTACTGCGTCTTCCAGAAGGTCCCGCGAGGGGCCTTTCCGTGCATCTGGGGCCAGTCGATGAACGGCAGCTCGGGCAGCCCGAGATGCGGCCCGATCCAGTCGTTCGCCTCGCCCTTCCAGGTCGTCGCCCAGACCAGCTCGTACGCCTCGGCGAGCGCGAGCAGCTCGCTTCCGTGGTCGGGGTTGAGCCAGACTCGCAGCGGCTTCGCCCCCGTCCAGCCCGTCGGGTGCATCCGGTGCGTGCCGTATCCCTCGGGGCGGCGTTCGGGCTTCGCCGCATAAGGATTCAGCGGCCCGTCCACGTCGATCAGCAGCAGCGGCTTCGTCATGTTCACAGCATTCCTTCCAGCCTCGCGGTGAGGCGTCGATTTATCGAATGAGACATTGATGTCTCATTCGGTGTATGGTTGTCTCATGTCAGTCGACCGCACCCAGGTGCTCCGCTCCGCTGCCGCCCTGCTCTCCCGGAAATCGACCGCCACCATGGACGAGGTCGCCCGGGCCGCGGGCATCGGCCGCGCCACCCTGCACCGGCACTTCGCCGGGCGGGACGCGCTGGTCAGGGCGCTGGAGGCGATGGGCATCGAGGAGTTCGAAGCCGCGCTCGACGCGGCACGGCTCGACGACGGTCCGGCCGACGACGCCCTGCGGCGCCTCGTCGCCGAATCCGAGCCCTGCGCGCAGCTGCTGGCCTTCCTCGTCACCGAGAACCAGCTCTTCGAGGGCGACCAGGTCAACGAGGGCTGGGCCCGGCTCGACGCGAGGGTCAGCGACCTCTTCAGGCGCGGCCAGGAGCAGGGCACCTTCCGGATCGACCTGAGCCCCGCCTGGCTCACCGAGGCCCTCTACGGCCTCATCTCTTCCTGCGCCTGGTCCGTCATGGACGGCAGGGTCGCGGCCAAGGACTTTCACTACATGACCACCGAGCTGCTGCTCGGTGGCGCACGACGGAGCGTGGAGCAATGAGCGGGACCCGGCAACTGACCCCGACGCAGGGCACGGAGGTGAAGAGCCCCGGCCGCTGGCTCGCCCTCGCGGTGCTGGTCCTGGCCGTCCTGCTGGTCGCGGTGGACGCCACCGTACTCGGTCTCGCGACGCCCTCGCTCAGCGAGGACCTCAAGCCGTCCGGCACGCAGCTGCTGTGGATCGGCGACATCTACTCCTTCGTCATCGCCGGCCTGCTCGTCTCCATGGGCTCCCTCGGCGACCGGATCGGCCGCAAGAAGCTGCTCCTGATCGGTGCGACCGCCTTCGGCGCCGTCTCCGTGCTCAACGCGTACGCCACCAGCCCCGAGATGATGATCGTCGCCCGCGCGCTCCTCGGTGTCGCCGGTGCGACCCTGATGCCGTCGACCCTGGCGCTGATCCGGAACATCTTCCACGACCCCAAGGAGCGCAGTCTCGCCATCGGTATCTGGGGCGCCACCGCCTCGGCCGGCGCGGCCATCGGCCCGGTCGTCGGCGGGGCGCTGCTCCAGCACTTCTACTGGGGCTCGGTCTTCCTCATCAACCTGCCCGTCATGGCCGTCCTGGTCCTCGTCGGCATCAAGCTGCTGCCCGAGTCCAAGAACCCGGTCGCCGGCCCCTGGGACCTGATCAGCGTCGGGCTCTCGCTCGTCGGCATCATCGGCGTCGTCTACGCGGTCAAGGAACTCGCCTCCCACGGCCCGTCCATGGAGGCCGGGGGCGCCGTCGCCATCGGCGCCGCCGCCCTCTACGCCTTCGTCCGGCGCCAGTACGCGCTGACCGCGCCGCTGCTCGACATGCGGCTGTTCAAGCACCGCGGCTTCTCGGGCGCGGTCCTGGCCGACCTGCTCACCGTCTTCGGACTGTCCGGACTGGTCTTCTTCCTCTCCCAGTTCCTGCAACTCGTCCAGGGGCGTGAGCCGCTGGAGGCCGGCCTGGCCGAACTGCCCGCCGCCGTCGGCGCGGTGGTCACCGGTCTGATCGCGGGCCGGTACGCCCGGCGGTTCTCGGTACGGGGCATCGTGGCCGGTGGTCTCGCCGCGATCGGACTCGCGCTCGCCGTCATCACCCTGGTCCACCGGGAGACCGGCTACCCGCTGCTCGGCGCGGCCCTGCTCGTCGTCGGCCTCGGCGCCGGATTCTCGTTCACCGTCACCGCCGACGTGATCCTCTCCAGCGTGCCCAAGGAGCAGGCCGGTTCGGCCTCCGCCGTCTCCGAGACCGCATACGAACTGGGCGCGGCGCTCGGCATCGCGCTCCTCGGCTCGATAGTCACCGGCGTCTACCAGGGCTTCACGACCCCGGCGGGCGTCCCCTCGGATGCCGCCGCGGCGGCCCACGAGTCGCTCGGCGGCGCGGTCGAGGCCTCCGCGGGGCTCGCCCCCGACACGGCGACCACCCTGGTCGCGTCGGCCCAGGACGCCTTCGTGGACGGCCTGAACATCGCGGCGGGCGTCGGCGCCGCGGTCCTCCTCGCCACGGCGGCCGCGGCCTGGTTCCTGCTGAAGGGCCAGAAGCTGGAGGACGGGGTGGAGCACCCGTAACCCGCCGCGGGCCCAACACCACGGGGCCGGGATCCTTCTCGAGGATCCCGGCCCCGTGGGCCTACCTGCTCGCGACCGCTACGCGGCCTTCGCCTTGGTGGCGTACATGTCCACGTACTCCTGGCCGGACAGCCGCATCACCTCGGACATCACCGAGTCCGTCACCGCCCGCAGCACATAGCGGTCCCGGTCCATCCCCTCGTACCGCGAGAACTCCATCGGCTCGCCGAACCGCACCGTCACCCGGCCCGGCCGGGGCAGACCCGCCCCGCCCGGCTGGATCTTGTCCGTGCCGATCATCGCGAACGGCACCACCGGCGCGCCGGTCATCAGCGTGAGGCGCGCGATGCCGGTACGACCCCGGTACAGCCGGCCGTCGGGGGAGCGGGTGCCCTCCGGGTAGATCGAGAAGATCTTGCCCTCCTCCAGCACCCGGCGGCCCGTCATCAGCGCCGCGACACCGCCCCGGCCGCCGTCGCGGTCCACCGGGATCATGCCGACGCTGGTGAAGAACCAGGCCATCAGCCGGCCCTTGACGCCCTTGCCCGTCACGTACTCGTCCTTGCCGATGAAGAAGACCGGGCGGTCCGTGCAGATCGGCATGATCATCGAGTCGATGAAGGTGAGGTGGTTGCCCGCGAGGATCACCGGACCCGTTCCCGGGATGTTCTCGGCGCCCTCCACACGTGGGCGGAACATCAGGCGCAGGATCGGTCCGAGCACTGCCTTGATGAGGGCCAGACGGGACAACGGTTCCTCCGGTGTCGGGACGGACGGCGTCGGTGTGTGGGGGAGTATGCAGGTGAGGACGATACTCGCGGGTCACCACCGTACGCACATCGGGTTCACCGAGTGGATACGCAGTGTTGACGTGTGTTTCCGCCATGTTCGACCAGGGTCTGCCGCGAGGAGGGGGTGACTGCCTACGGTCGGAGCAGCTGTTGACAGGTGCGGGACATCACATCGAAGGAGCCTTCATGACACAGGGTGAGCACCGGAGCCCGGCCCGGCGGACGGTCCTCGGGGCGGCGGGCGCGGCCGTACTGGGCGCCTCGACGGTCCTGCCCACGGGCGCCGCGCAGGCCGCCGAGGCACGGGGCAAGGGCCACGGCTTCCGCTCCCTCCCCGTCCCCACGGTCATCGCCCACCGCGGCGCCAGCGGCTATCGCCCCGAGCACACCCTCGGCTCCTACCAGCTCGCGCTCGACCTCGGCGCCCATGTGATCGAACAGGATCTCGTCCCCACGAAGGACGGCCATCTGGTCTGCCGGCACGAGAACGACATCACCGGCACGACCGATGTCGCCGACCACCCGGAGTTCGCCTCCCGCAGGACCACCAAGTCCGTCGACGGGGTCTCCCTCACCGGATGGTTCACCGAGGACTTCACGCTCGCCGAGCTCAAGACGCTGCGCGCCAAGGAGCGCATCCCCGGCACCCGCCAGGAGAACACCCTCTACGACGGCCGCTGGCAGATTCCGACCTTCGAGGAGGTGCTGCGCTGGGCCGAGCAGGAGGGCCGCCGCCGGGGCCGCGAGGTCTGGCTGCACGCCGAGACCAAGCACCCCACCTACTTCCGCTCCCTCGGCCTCGGCCTGGAGGAGCGCCTCGCCAAGCTGCTGCGCCGGTACGGGCGCCACCGCGCCGACTCCCCGGTCTTCCTGCAGTCCTTCGAGCCGAGCAGCATCCAGCGCCTCGCCAAGCTGGTGAACTCCCCGCGCGTGGTGCTGCTCTCCGCCGCGAGCAGCCGCCCCTGGGACTTCGTCCAGGCGGGCGACCCGCGCACGGTCGCCGACCTCGTCACGCCCCAGGGCCTGCGCTGGATCGCCTCGTACGCGCAGGGCATCGGCCCCACCCTGGACCTGGTCATCCCGCGCGACGCGAGCGGCCGCCTCGGGAGCCCGACCACCCTGGTGCGCGACGCGCACGCGGAGGGCCTGATCCTCCACCCGTACACCCAGCGCAACGAGAACAGCTTCCTGCCGGCCGAATACCGCCGAGGCACGGACCCGACAGCCTACGGAGACGTCTTCGGCGCCCTGAAGACCTACCTGTCGACCGGCATCGACGGCATCTTCTCCGACAACCCGGACACGGCCCTCCTGGCAGCGGCGGACTTGTAAGGCCCTGTTGTGAGCATTCGTCCCGCGGTGGGGGTCCCCAGGCCGAAGTCCTAGGGGGACGGGTGGGCACAACGCCCCGGGGCCGGCGCCTTTCGCAAGGACGTCCACCCCGGGGCGCGGCCCGCACTGCATGAACGGCACCCACGCGAGTGGTTTACGCACGAGCCCGCAACCGCCCGCCGCCCCGGCCCGTCGTCCCCGGCATGACCGCCACCGACGCCCACCTCCTCCGCACCCTCGCCCCTCTTCTCGCCGCCGAATCGAACGCAGAGGCCCCCGCCGCCGGCGTCGACGCGGGCGACATCGAACAGGCCGTCTGGCTCAAACTCCTCGAACGGCTCCAGGACGACGACGCGCCCACCCGCCCCGCCGACTGGCTGCGCCGGGCCGTCCGCGCAGAGGCGCGCCGCGCCCGCCGCGCGGTCCTGCGGGAACGCCCCTACCAGGAGGAGGCCGCCGAACCGCACGACTCCCCCGAGAGCTCGGCCCTCGTGGCCGAACGCCGCCGCGTCGTGCGCGCGGCCGTCCGCCGTACCCCCGGCCACTGCCCGCGCCTGCTCACCGCGATGCTCGATCCGGCCGACCCCACCTACCGGGAAATCGCAGGGGAGTTGGGTATCTCACAGGGCAGTCTGGGGCCGATGCGTTCCCGCTGCCTGGGATGCCTGCGCAGAATGCTGGCTGCAGAGGTTCCCGCATCGACCTCGAGGGGAAAGGTGCGGTAGACCGACCGGTGGACCAGGTGAGCGGGAGGCATGCGCACATGGGCATGAGCGTGACCATCTCAGCGGCAACCGCGCAGGACGCGGAGCACATACTCAAGCTGCAGTACCTCTGTTACCAGAGCGAGGCCGAGCTCTACGGCGACTACTCCATCGAGCCTCTCACCCAGACCCTGGACGCCCTCAAGGCCGAACTCGCCCAGGGCCACGGCCTCGTGGCGCGCCTCGGCGACGAGGTCGTCGCCTCCGTACGAGGGCGGGTCGACGAGACCGGCACCGTACGGATCGCCAAGCTCATCGTCCACCCGCGGATGCAGCGCCACGGACTCGGCGGCCGGCTGCTCGACGCCATCGAGAGCCACTTCGCCGGTGACCCGGCCCCCGTCGCCAAGCGCTTCCAGCTCTTCACCGGCCACCGCAGCGAGGGCAACCTGAGGCTGTACCGCAGCAAGGGCTACGAGCAGGTCGCCACGCGTGAGATCGGCCCGCGGCTCACGCTCGTGACCCTGGAGAAGGCCGCCTAGGCGCTCGTCCGGGACCGGCGCAGCCACCAGATCCCGGTCACCGGCAGCAGTACCGGAATGAAGATGTAGCCGTAGCCGTAGTCCGACCAGACCGTGGCGTCGGGGAACGCGGACGGGTCCGCCAGTGTCCAGGTCCCCACGGTCAGTACGCCCACCAGCTCGGCGGCGCAGCACACCAGCGCCGCCCTGCGGGCCGTCTCCCCGCCCCGGACCAGCGTGTACGTGATGAAGGCGTACACCACGGCCGCCACCGCCGACAGCGAGTACGCGAGCGGCGCCCGGTCGAACTCGGTCGCGATCTGGTAGATCGAGCGGGAGACCGCGCCGACCGACATCACTCCGTACAGCCAGACCAGCAGCATGCCGGGGCCCTTGACCAGGCGGGCGGTTCCCTCGGTCGCGGTCATCAGCCCACCGTCCAGATGTCGAAGAGACGCACCTCGAGGACGGCGAGCACGACCGCGCCGGCCGCCACCGTCGCCGAGCCCCAGCGGCTCCGCTCCGCGAGCGACATGAAGCCGGCTGCCGGCACGGCGCAGAGCGAGCCCAGCAGATACGCGACGAAGATCGTCGTGCCCTCCTCGGCCTTCTCGCCGCGCGACAGCTGCACGATGCCCACGATCAGCTGGACCAGGGCGAGGAAGGTCACCACGGCCATGCCGATGAAGTGCCAGTCCTTGGTCGGCTGATCGCGGGTGAAGGCGAAGCCGCACCAGGCGGCGAGGGCGAGCGCGGCCACCGAAACCGCGACCGTCAGGGCGTCAAGCATGGGCCCGAGGGTATTACGGGCCAAGAGACCCGATGCTCTCGCCCCCCACCGTGTGGAGCCGCGCGGCCCCCACTGTGCGGTAGGCATGAGGACCGTGGCCTTGGCCACAAGCCACGGCCGATCCGAGGTCGTGCCGATGTCGTCGTGGCCGGCCTGGCGGAGCCATCCACGCAGGCCACGCCCGGGGTACCGGAGGCCGCCCCCGGTGCGCGACGGCCGGGCGAGGTGTCCGGATGGCATCTCGGCGACGTCCGCTATTCGGACACTCCGGATCCGGCCTGACAGGTGCGTGCTTTACTTGCAGCCATGACCACGACGAGCAGCCGCACCCTTGCGACCGAGGCGATCACGACGCCCGGTGCTCGTTGTATGTGTCGAATGTGCGCCTTCTGAGGGCCCCCGCCTGAGCCTCGCGCCCCGAAGCGAGACCCCGACGGCCGAGCCGATCCGCCCGCCCTTCCGGCGCCGGACCGTGCCCGCCCCGCGCACGCGCTGCCGCCCGGTCACCCACCGGACCAGCCGACTTCGCGCCTGACTGTCCGAATGACGAATGCCCCGTGCCCGGCGGACCCCGCGCCGCGCACTCGACAGTGACGGAAACCCCTGTGATCACCACTTCGGGCCTGACCAAGGTCTACGAGTCGCGCGGCCGCCAGGTCACCGCTCTGGACGGCGTCGACCTCCACGTCCGCGAGGGCGAGGTGTTCGGCGTGATCGGCCAGAGCGGCGCCGGCAAGTCCTCGCTCATCCGCTGCGTCAATCTCCTGGAGCGACCCACCTCCGGCACCGTGACCGTCGACGGCGTCGACCTCACCGCGCTGGCGGCGAGCGGCCGCCGCGCCGGCAAGGACCTGCGCCGCGCCCGCAGCAGCATCGGCATGGTCTTCCAGCACTTCAACCTGTTGTCCTCGCGCACCGTCAAGGACAACATCGAGCTGCCGCTCGAGATCCTCGGCGTCTCCGGCGCCGAGCGCTCGCGCCGCGCCCTGGAACTCCTCGACCTCGTCGGCCTCGCCGACAAGGCGAAGTCCTACCCCGGCCAGCTCTCCGGCGGCCAGAAGCAGCGCGTCGGCATCGCCCGCGCCCTGGCCGGCAACCCCAAGGTGCTGCTCTCCGACGAGGCCACCAGCGCCCTCGACCCGGAGACCACCCGCTCCATCCTCCAGTTGCTGCGCGACCTCAACCGGCAACTCGGCCTCACCGTCCTGCTCATCACGCACGAGATGGACGTCGTCAAGACGATCTGCGACTCCGCCGCGCTGATGCAGAAGGGTCGGATCGTCGAGTCCGGCACCGTGAGCGAACTGCTCGCCACCCCCGGCTCCGAGCTGGCGGCCGAGCTCTTCCCCGTCAGCGGCGCCGCCACCGGCCCCGACCGCACGGTCGTCGACGTCACCTTCCACGGCGAGGCCGCCACCCAGCCGGTGATCTCGCAGCTCTCCCGTACGTACAACATCGACATCTCGATCCTCGGCGCCGCGATGGACACCGTCGGCGGCAAGCAGATCGGCCGGATGCGGATCGAACTGCCCGGACGGTACGAGGAGAACGTCGTGCCCGTCGGCTTCCTGCGCGAGCAGGGACTCCAGGTCGACGTCGTCGACGAGGAGACCGCGCCCACCGCGGAACTGGTCAAGGAAGGTGCCAAGTGACCTGGTCGGAGATGCAGCCGCTGCTTGAGCAGGGCACCGTCGACACGCTCTACATGGTCCTGTGGGCCACGCTCGTCACCGTCCTCGGCGGACTGCCGCTCGGCATCCTCCTCGTCCTCACGGACAAGGGCGGACTGCTGCAGAACACCGTGGTCAACAAGGTCGTCGGCGTGATCGTGAACATCGGCCGCTCGCTGCCGTTCATCATCCTGCTGATCGCCCTGATCCCCTTCACGACCTTCGTCGTCGGCACCTTCATCGGCCCCACCGCGATGATCGTGCCGCTCGCCATCGGCGCCATCCCGTTCTTCGCGCGCCTCGTCGAGACGGCGGTCCGCGAGGTCGACCACGGACTGGTCGAAGCCGTCCAGTCCATGGGCGGTTCGGTGCCCACGATCATCCGCAAGGTGCTGCTGCCGCAGGCGCTGCCCTCGCTGGTCTCCGGCGTCACCACCACCGTCATCGTGCTCGTCGGCTACTCCGCGATGGCCGGCGCGGTCGGCGGCGAGGGCCTCGGCTCCAAGGCCATCACCTACGGATACCAGCGCTTCGACACCCAGTTCATGCTGGTCACCGTCGTCGTCCTGATCGCGATCGTCACCGTCGTCCAGCTCATCGGCGACCTGGCCGTCCGCCTCCTCGCCCGCCGGGGACGCACCGCCTGACCGCGCCCCCGCCCGTCGCGCCGACCACCGCGCGACTCCACAGACTTCGATTTTCGAAGAAGAGCCCGGACTTGTTGTCCAGGCGTCCACCGCACCACCAGAAAGAGGCACTTTTCGTGCGTAAGAACATCAAGCTCGCCGCCGGTTTCGCCGCCACCACCGCGCTCGCCCTGGGCCTCACGGCCTGCGGCACCTCCTCCGACCCGTCCTCCTCCAAGGACGCGGCCGGATCCGCGGACAAGGCGCTCGTCGTCGCCGCGTCCCCGACGCCGCACGCCGACATCCTCAACTACGTCAAGGACAACCTCGCCGCGAAGGAGGGCCTGAAGCTGGAGGTGAAGGAGTTCACGGACTACGTCCTGCCGAACACCGCCACCGAGTCCGGCCAGGTCGACGCCAACTTCTTCCAGCACAAGCCGTACCTCGACGACTTCAACCTGAAGAACAAGACCCACATCGTCCCGGTGGTCAACGTCCACCTGGAGCCCCTCGGCCTCTACTCCAAGAAGGTCAAGGACCTCAAGGACCTGAAGGCCGGCCAGACCATCGCCGTCCCCAACGACACCACCAACGGCGGCCGCGCGCTCAAGCTGCTCGCCGACAACGGGCTCATCACCCTCAAGGACGGCGTCGGCTCCAACGGCAAGCTCTCCGACATCACCGACAAGAAGGGCCTGGAGTTCAAGGAGCTGGAGGCCGCCACCGTGCCCCGCGCCCTGAACGACGTGGACGCCGCGGTCGTCAACGGCAACTACGCCATCGAGGCCAAGCTCAACCCGGCCACCGACTCCCTGGCCCTGGAGAAGGCGGACGGCAACCCGTACGCCAACTTCCTTGCCGTCAAGGAGGGGAACGAGAAGGACGCCCGCGTGCAGAAGCTCGCCAAGCTCCTCAACTCGCCCGAGGTGAAGAAGTACATCGAGGACACCTACAAGAACGGTTCGGTCGTCCCGGCCTTCGGCGCCGTCGCCAAGTAAGGCCCGCAGTACAGTTCTTGTGACGAAGGCCCCCGCATCCCGTCCGGTGCGCGGGGCCTTTGTCGCACCCTCCCGTATCTGACGCCACATCGGACCCGGCCATGCGCACCGGCCGCTGCATGCTGCATGCTGTGCGTTCACGGTCGATTCGGACGGTCCACGGCATGGAGCTGCGCATGACTACCACCTTTCCGGACATCTCCATCAACACGGACCGGTTGGTGCTGCGCGCGCTCGAAGAGGCCGACGCCCCGGCCCTGGCCGAGATGATGAACGACGAGATGGTCGCGGCCTGGACGGCCGTCCCCCAGCCCTTCACCGAGGACGGCGCGCTCCGCTGGATCACCGAGTACGCCCCTACCGAACGCGAAGCCGGCCGCGGCCTCGACCTCGCCGTCACCGAGTTCCTCACTCAGCGCCTCGTCGGCATCATCCAGCTGGGCAAGACCAATTGGCATGTCAGGTCCACCGAGATGTCGTACATCATCGCGCCCTGGGCCCGCGGCGAGGGATACGCCTCCGAAGCCGCCCTCGCCACCGCCCAGTGGCTCTTCGGTGACCAGGGATTCGAACGCATCGAGCTGCGCACAGCCGCCGACAACACCGCCTCCCAGCAGGTCGCCCAGAAGATCGGCTGCATCAGCGAAGGCGTCCTGCGCGGCGCCTGCATAGCCCGCACCCGCACCGAGGACGGCACGTGGGCCGACCTCCGCACCGACTTCATCGTCTGGGGACTGCTCCCCGAGGACCTCGAAGGCGTCGCCGACCAGATGGCTGAGGCCGGATACTCCTCGTTCACCGACTGGAGCTGAGCCCGCCACCGATCCCGGGTACGCTCGACACGCTCCCCGACCTGCGACAAGACCTCAGGAGACAGACGACGATGGCCGACCGGGTCACGGTGATCGGCTGGGACGGCTCGCCCCTCACCGCAGCGGCCCGGTCCGCGCTCTCCGCCGCCACCCTCGTGGCCGGGGCCCCGCACCACCTCGCCCTGCCCGAGGTGCCGCCGGGCGCCGAGCGCATCCGCCTCGGCAGCGTCGACCTCGCCGCCCGCAGGATCGCCGGCCACCGAGGCACCGCCGTCGTCCTCGCCGACGGCGACCCCGGCTTCTTCGGCGTCGTCCGCACCCTGCGCGCCCCCGAGCACGGCCTCGAGGTCGAGGTCGTGCCCGCCGTCTCCTCCGTCGCCGCCGCCTTCGCCCGGGCCGGAATGCCCTGGGACGACGCCCGGATCGTCGTCGCCCACCAGCGCACCCTGCGCCGCGCCGTGAACGTCTGCCGCGCCCACCCCAAGGTCGCCGTCCTCACCTCGCCCGGCGCGGGTCCCGCCGAGCTCGCGCTCCTCCTCGACGGGGTGCACCGGACGTTCGTCATCTGCGAGGAACTCGGCACCGACCGCGAACAGGTCACCGTCCTCACCTCCGACAAGGCCGCCGACCACGCCTGGCGCGACCCGAACGTCGTGATCGTCATCGGCGGCTCCGCCGGCGGACAGGGCGGAGGCTGGCTGATGGGTCACGAGACCCCGGCCGTACGAGGCTGGGCGCTGCCCTCGGAGGAGACTGGTGGCGGCAGCGGCCAGGACCTGACCCTGCGCGCGGCGCAGCTCGCCCGGCTCGGCCCCCGCGTCGGCGACCTGGTCTGGGACATCGGCTGCGGCGGCGGCGCGTTCTCGGTCGAGGCCGCCCGCTTCGGCGCCGCCGTCATCGCCGTGGACGCCGACCCGGACGCGTGCGCCCGCACCGAGGCCGCTGCCCGCCGCAACGGCGTCCAGTTGCAGGCCGTGGCCGGCCGCGCCCCACACGTACTGGAACGGCTCCCCGAGCCCGATGTCGTACGGATCGGGGGCGGCGGCGTCCCCGTCGTCACCGCCTGCACCGACCGCAGGCCCGAAGCGATCGTCGCCCACGCCTCCACGCGCGACGAGGCGGAGGCCATCGGCGCCGCGCTCACCGACGGCGGCTACACCGTCGAATGCGCCCTGCTGCAGAGCGTCGGCCTGGACCCGAACGACTGGTCGGAACGGGACCGCACCGTCGTCTTCCTCCTCTCCGGACGCCGGATCGACCGCGCCGCCCCCTGACCGTGCCGCCCGGAGGGCCAGGTAGGCTGGCCGATTGTTGTACCGCAGCCGGACCTTCGGTGTTTTGTTCTCCAATGTCCGGAAGTAGGGGCTCCTTTGGGCCGCTGATGTGGTACGGAGCAACCGGGGGACGCGCGACGTGGCGCAGTCCACAGCGCACCGTGGCGGATCTCCCTGCCACGATGGCCGAAGCCCGCGACAATGCTGTGGTGTCCGCGCGTCATTCGTGCCGCACGGCGCGCACGCTCGTTCTTGTTGACGGGCGAAGGTCTGAAGGAGCACAACCGATGGGCGAGGGGTACGCATGACGGACACCGGCCAGGTCCCGGGCGAGGGGCTGCCGGAGAACGCAGGCATGGTGGAGCAGCCGGGCATCCCCGCACCGGGCGCGTACACCTTCCTGGACCCCTCCGAGAGCGCAGCCGAGGACGACGACCTCCTTCTGATGCCGGGCGCGCAGGGCGCGTGGAGCGAGCACCAGCCGGGCGCCGTGCCCGCGCCGCCCGTCGCCGTACCGCCGCCCGGGATGATGCCGGGGCAACTGCCCCAGGTCGGCGACCCGCTCACCGACCCGCTGGCGGGTCCGATCGCCGACGCCCTCGCCGCCCAGACGCCCGTCGCACCGGCTCCGCCGGTCGCGCACGAGGCCGTCTCCACCCCGGCGCACGGGGTACCGGCTGCCCCGCAGGAGCCGGTCGTCACCGACCACGGGTACGAGCCCGGGATCCTGGACACCGGTGCCCACGAGGCAGCCGGCCGCGACTCCGGCTCGGTGGACCTCGGCGCGGTACGCGTACCGCCGCCGGCCGCCGCTCCGACCCCGCCGCCCGCCCGCCGACCGCTGCACATGGGCCCGCCCGTGCCCGAGGCCGGCGGGGGAGTCGTGCGCTCGCTCGCCGACCGTGGTCCCGCCGGCGCACACGTCGCCGCGCCGGCGCCCGCCCCGGCCCCCGCGCCTGTCGCCTCCACGGTGCCCGCCGCGGTTCCGGCCCATGCGCAGGGCCCGGCGACGACCGGCCTCGAGTACCTCGACGTCCCGCGAGAGCAGCCCGCCGCGCAGGCCGCCCCCCAGTTCGGCGAACTCCCGCCGCAGGGCGCCGTGCCGTGGGACCCGCAGCCCCAGGGTCCCGTGGGGGCGCCGGTGCAGCAGGCAGGACCCGCAGAAACGGTCGGCCAGTTCGTCCAGGTCGAGGGCACGGTCCCGACCACCCCGCACCTGGCACCGACGCCGCCGGTGGTCGAGGCCGCCGCCGAGGAGCCGGTTCCGGCACCGGAACCGGTGACCGAGCCTGAGCAGGCGCAGGTGGAGGCGCAGGCCGTCGAGCCCGTCGCCGCCGAGCCCGCGGTCGAGGCTCCGGTCGAGGATTCCGTCGTGGCCGAAGAGCCGGTGGCGGAGGCCCCGGTGGCCGTCCCCGCCCCGCGCGACGGCGGTTCGTCCGCCGCCGTTCCCGTACCGCCCGTCGAGGCCGAGGCAGAGGCCGTTGTCGAGGCCGAGCCGGTCCAGGAGGTCGTGACCGAGGCTGCCGTCGAGCCCGCTGTCGAGCCCGTCGCCGAGGAGGCACCGGAGCCCGAGACGGAGCCGGTCGCCGAGGCCCCCGTCGCCGAAGAGCCCGCCGTCGCCGTGGAGCCCGCCGTCGTCGAGGCCCCTGAGCAGGAGCAGCCCGAGATCCAGGCCGAGGCGGTCCAGGCCGAGCCCGCGGTCGACGTCCAGGCCGAGCCCGTGGTCGAGGCCGTCGAGGCGCCCGCCGCCGAACAGCCGGCGGTCGAGGAGCCGGTGGCCGAGGAGATCGCTGCCGTCGAGGACTCCACCCAGGAGGTCCCGGAGGCTCAGGAGGCCCCTGAGGCTCAGGAGGCCCCGGACGCCTCGGAAGCCTCGGAAGCCCAGGAAGCCTCTGAGGTCCAGGAGGCCGAGGAGCAGGAGGCCGCCGGTGCCCCGGCGCCCGGGTACGACGAGGCCGAGCGCGAGGCCGTGCTGCGCGTGATGCGCGAGCGCCGCGACATCCGCAACGGCTTCCGCTCCGACCCGATCCCGCACGAGGTGCTGCTCCGCGTCCTGGAGGCCGCCCACACGGCCCCCAGCGTCGGCCACTCCCAGCCCTGGGACTTCGTCGTCATCCGCTCCGCCGAGACCCGCCGGAGCATGCACGAACTGGCCCAGCGTCAGCGCGAGGCCTACGCCCAGTCGCTGCCCAAGGCCAGGGCGAAGCAGTTCAAGGAACTGAAGATCGAGGCCATCCTCGACACCCCGGTCAACATCGTCGTCACCGCCGACCCCACGCGCGGCGGCCGGCACACCCTGGGCCGCTACACGCAGCCGCAGATGGCGCCGTACTCCTCCGCGCTCGCCGTCGAGAACCTCTGGCTCGCCGCCCGTGCCGAAGGCCTCGGCGTCGGCTGGGTCAGCTTCTTCGACGAGCGCGAGATGGTCCGCGCGCTCGGCCTCCCCGAGCACCTCGAGGTCGTCGCGTACCTGTGCGTCGGGTACGTCGACGAGTTCCCCGAGGAGCCCGAGCTGATGCAGGCGGGCTGGTCCAAGCGCCGCCCGCTGTCCTGGGTCGTCCACGAGGAGACGTACGGCCGCCGCGCCCTGCCGGGCGAGGAGCCGCACGACCTGCTCCAGGAGACCGTCTCCAACATCCGCCCGCTGGACGCCAAGGCGCTCGGCGAGGCGTGGGAGCGGCAGAAGCGCATGACGAAGCCCGCCGGGGCGCTCGGCATGCTGGAGATCATCTCGGCGCAGCTCTCCGGGCTCTCCCGGATGTGCCCGCCGCCGATCCCGGAGCCCGCGGCCGTCGCGATCTTCGCCGGCGACCACGGGGTGCACGCCCAGGGCGTCACCGCCTGGCCGCAGGAGGTGACCGGCCAGATGGTCGCGAACTTCCTCGGCGGGGGAGCGGTCTGCAACGCCTTCGCGAACCAGGTCGGCGCCGAGGTCTGCGTCATCGACGTCGGCGTCGCCTCCGAGCTGCCGTCCACGCCGGGGCTGCTGCCCCGCAAGGTCCGTGCCGGTACGGGCGACTTCACGACCGGTCTCGCGATGACCCGCGAGGAGGTGCTCGCCGCGATCGAGGTGGGCATCGAGACCGCGCGGGACCTGGTGGCGGCGGGCAACAAGGCCCTGCTGACCGGTGAGATGGGCATCGCGAACACGACCGCGTCCGCGGCGCTGATCTCCGTGTACACGGGGGTCGACCCGGTCGAGGTCACCGGCCGGGGAACCGGCATCAACGACGAGATGCACGCGCGGAAGGTCGACGTGGTCCGTCGCGCCCTCGACCTCCACAAGCCGGACCCGGCGGACCCGATCGGTGTCCTCTCGGCGATCGGCGGCCTGGAGCACGCGGCGCTCGTCGGCCTGATCCTGGGCGCGGCCTCGCTCCGTACCCCGGTCGTCCTGGACGGCGTCTCGACCGGCGCGGCGGCGCTGGTGGCCCGGGCGATCGCGCCCGAGTCCCTGGCGGCCTGCATCGCGGGCCACCGCAGCGCGGAGCCGGGCCACGTCGCGGCCCTCAACAAGCTGGGCCTGCGTCCTCTGGTCGACCTCGACCTCCGTCTCGGCGAGGGCACGGGCGCGCTCCTCGCCCTCCCGGTCGTCCAGAGCGCGGCCCGCGCGATGCACGAGGTGGCGACCTTCGACTCGGCGGGTGTCACGGAGAAGTAGCCGTAACCGTTGTGGACGACTGATCCGCAACGGGTGGGGACCACACCACGGCCCCGGTGCGTCGGCACGTTCCTTCGCACCGGGGCCGGAGACCCGCCAGGTCACCGAGGGGGATATCCGTCACAGGCCGCCCACCCCCGGTGACCGATATCGTGGGTGCGGGCGGCCGAAACCCTGCCCCACCAGCCGCTTCACCGCCGCAGCGGCCTCCACACACGCCCCTTCGAGGAGCCGCACACCCATGGCCGAGCACGCCGCGCACCCCGCCTACCCCGTCGGACTCCGCCTCTCCGGCCGCCGCGTCGTGGTCTTCGGCGGTGGCCAGGTCGCCCAGCGCCGCCTCCCCGCCCTGATCGCCGCCGGCGCCGATGTCACCCTCATCTCCCCCTCGGCCACTCCCTCCGTCGAGGCGATGGCCGAGGCCGGCGAGATCACCTGGGTCAGGCGCCGTTACGAGGACGGGGACATCGCCGACGCCTGGTACGCCCTCGTCGCCACCAGCGACCCCGTCGCCAACGCCGCCGCCTCCGCCGAGGCCGAGCGGACCAAGACCTGGTGCGTGCGCTCCGACGACGCCGACGCGGCCACCGCATGGACCCCGGCCACCGGCCGCAGTGAGGGCGTGACCGTCGCCGTGCTCACCGGTCACGACCCGCGCCGCTCCGCCGCCGTGCGCGACGCGATCGTCGAGGGCCTGCGGGACGGTTCGATCGCGGCCCCGCAGCACCGCTCCCGTACCCCCTTCGTGGCGCTGGTCGGCGGCGGCCCCGGCGACCCGGACCTGATCACGGTCCGCGGCCGCCGGCTGCTCGCCGAGGCCGACGTGGTCATCGCTGACCGCCTCGGCCCCCGCGACCTGCTCAACGAACTGCCTCCGCACGTCGAGGTGATCGACGCGGCGAAGATCCCCTACGGCCGTTTCATGGCCCAGGAGGCCATCAACAACGCGCTCATCGAGCACGCCAAGGCCGGCAAGTCGGTCGTACGGCTCAAGGGCGGCGACCCCTTCGTCTTCGGCCGTGGCATGGAGGAGGCCCAGGCGCTCGCGGCGGAGGGCATCGCCTGCACGGTCGTCCCCGGTATCTCCAGCTCGATCTCCGTCCCCGGAGCGGCCGGCATCCCGGTCACCCACCGCGGTGTGGCGCACGAGTTCACCGTGGTCAGCGGCCATGTCGCCCCCGACGACCCGCGTTCGCTGGTCGACTGGGCGTCCCTCGCCAAGCTGACCGGCACGCTCGTGATCCTGATGGGCGTCGACAAGATCGGGAAGATCGCCGAGGCGCTGATCGCCCACGGCAAGGCCCCCGAGACCCCGCTCGCCCTCGTCCAGGAGGGCACCACGGCCACCCAGCGCCGCGTGGACGCCACGCTCGCCACGGTCGCGGAGACGGTCAAGGCCCAGGAGGTCCGTCCGCCCGCGGTCATCGTCATCGGCGAGGTCGTCGGCGAGGGTCCCGAGAAGCTCGTGAAGTAACCAGGGGTAACCCAACCCCCTGCCGCACACATTGGCACCGCACCCCGGACAAGGCAGTATCACCTCGTGGCCGAACTCATCACCATCGACGACCCCGACGACCCGCGTCTGCGCGACTACACCGGGCTGACCGACGTCGAGCTGCGCCGCAGACGCGAGCCCGCGGAGGGCCTGTTCATCGCCGAGGGCGAGAAGGTCATCCGCAGGGCCCGCCAGGCCGGGTACGAGATGCGGTCGATGCTGCTGTCCGCCAAGTGGGTCGACGTCATGCGCGACGTCATCGACGAGGTTCCGGCGCCCGTGTACGCGGTGCAGCCGGACCTCGCCGAGCGGGTCACCGGCTACCACGTGCACCGGGGCGCCCTCGCCTCCATGCAGCGCAAGCCGCTGCCGAGCGCCGAGGAACTCCTCCGTACCGCCCGCAGGGTGGCCGTCATGGAGTCGGTCAACGACCACACCAACATCGGCGCGATCTTCCGCAGCGCCGCCGCCCTCGGCATGGACGCGGTGCTGCTCTCCCCGGACTGCGCCGACCCGCTGTACCGCCGGTCCGTGAAGGTCTCCATGGGCGCGGTCTTCTCCGTCCCGTACGCCCGTCTGGACACCTGGCCGCGCGGCCTGGAGGCGGTACGGGAGGCGGGCTTCAAGCTCCTCGCGCTCACCCCCGACGAGAAGGCGTCCCCGATCGACGTGGCGGCCCCGCACAAGCTGGAGCGGGCGGCGCTGATGCTCGGCGCGGAGGGCGACGGCCTGTCCACACAGGCACTGCGCGCCGCGGACGAATGGGTCCGCATCCCGATGGCCCACGGAGTCGACTCGCTCAACGTGGGCGCGGCGGCCGCCGTGGCCTTCTACGCGGTGGCAAGCGGCCGCCCGCAGGACTAGGGCCTCTTCAGCGGCCGCCAGGGCCTGTCCGGCGGATCATGGCGGCCACTAGCCCTGCAGGGCCTGCGCGGCAGCGATCCCCAGCGCCACCACCAACGTCACCACCACGAACACGAACAACCGCTGACGCAGCAGCCGCGGATTGGCGGGGCGGCGGCCGGTCGAGGTGGTGCGGGCGCCGGGCCGGGACGGTGCGGGACGTCCGTTGGGCCGGGACTGCGGGGCCGGCCGACCGCCGCCGGTGCGGGAGGCGGAAGGCCGCGAGGCCGGACCCTGTGCCCGCCCCTGCGTATTGCGCTCGGTGTACCGCTCCGTCGGCCGACTGCCCGTGGACTGCTCCGTACGCTCCCGCTGGGCCGGCGGGCGGCCGGCGGGCAGTCCCTGCGCCTCACGGGCGGCGATCTCCTTGAGCCGCATGGAGAGTTGCAGGGTGCTGGGACGCTCCTCGGGGTCCTTCGCGAGACAGGCCCGGACGAGCGGCGCCAGCGCGTCCGGTACGCCGTTCAGCTGCGGCTCCTCGTGCACCACCCGGTAGAGCATGACCTCCGAACTGCCGTGCCCGAAGGGTGAGTCCGCCATCGCCGCGTACGCGAGGGTGGCACCGAGCGAGAACACGTCCGTGGCCGGGGTGACGGCCGCGCCCCGCACCTGCTCGGGCGCGAGGAAGCCGGGGGAGCCGACCGCCGTGCCCACATGGGTGAGGGTGCTGGCTCCGGTGGCCCAGGCGATGCCGAAGTCGATGATCCGCGGCCCCTTGGGGGACAGCAGGATGTTCGAGGGCTTGAGGTCCCGGTGGACGACACCGGCCTCGTGGACGGCGACCAGGCCCTCCGAGAGCGCGGCCCCGATCGCGGCGACGTCGGCGGCCCGCAGCGGACCCTCCTCGGCGACCCGGTCGTGCAGCGAGGGGCCGGGAACGTACTGGGTGGCGAACCACGGGCGGTCGGCCTCCAGATCGGCCGCGACCAGCCGGGCCGTGCAGCCGCCCCGGATCCGCCGGGCCGCGGAGACCTCGCGCGCGAAGCGCGACCGGAACTCCTGGTCCTCGGCCAGATCGGGCCGGATCACCTTCAGGGCCACGCGCTGACCGCGCCGGTCGGACCCCAGATACACGACCCCCATGCCGCCGGCCCCGAGCCGGCGGTGAAGCCGGAACGACCCGACGATCCGCGGATCCTCCCGCCGGAGCCGCATCATCGCCATGTCCGTCCCCTCGTCCGTTCGACGTGGCACAGCTTACGTATTGGCGCCCCGGTGTGCTCATAGGCCGCGCCCTCGCCGGAGGATCGATTGTCAGTGCTGAGGGGGACACTTGAGGGGTGGTCAGGACGACGGCGCTGACGGCCGTTCGGGCCGCGGGATTTCCCAATGTCCGGTCGCAGAAGGGGGATTGGATCGATGAAGGGTGATCGCGTGGAGATAGTCGTGGATGCGGGGGACACGACACGGACGTACGAAGTGGTGGCAAGCCGGGCGGGCCGGAGGGTGGAGACGGCGGTACGACGAGGGGTGGTGGAAGTGAGCGAAGTCACGCGGACCGGGGTGGTCGTCCGGACGGCCCGTTTCATGGCGAGCCGGGTCCTCGCGCTGGTCGAGCAGCCGGTACCCCTCCGGGAAGACCCTCAGTCCTAGGGCGGGCTCTCCACCCAGGGGAGTACGCGGCGGGGGTGCTCGTCATCCTCCGGGAGGCCCGGAGATCGGTACGCGGGCATGACGTCCGGGCGGCATCCGATCCCTAGTGTTGAGGTCAAGCGGCGGGTGCAGCACTCGTCCCCCGAGGTCAGACACCCGCCGCTGCCAGACACGACAGGAGAGGAACCATGGCGTACACGGCATCGCGGATCAACACCCGACCTTCGGGCCGCCGCCACCCCCTGGTGGCGACCGCCATGGTCCTCCCTCTCGCGACCCTGCTGGTCGTCGTCTTCGGCGGCTGGGACGCAGTGGTCACACAGGCGTCGTCCGTGGGCGTGATGCTGGGGCGCTGAGCGGCGCCCCGGACCCGGGAGAGCGGCCCGGGTCGGGGACATCCGGCCAACAACCCCGTGGGGACGGGGGTGCGGCGGACGGCAGCGTGCGGCCGGTCAGCTGGGGAGCTGACCGGCCCTCGCGCTTTCGCGACCCGAGACCGCTACCGCGACACGAGCTCGCCTCTCCCCGCCCCGGGCGAGCGGGCCCGTTCCTGCGGCACGCAGCCGCCGAGTCGGGGCTGCCGGGGATACAGGCGCCCGCTCGCTCCTGCGGCGCGAAGCTGCCGCTCCCGGGCCGCCCAGCGCGGCCCGGTTGCGCCCCCCTCGACTACCGGCGATGTGGGCCCCGTTCCTCCGGTGCACAGCCGCCGCCCTGCGGTTCCGGGCACTACCCGGTCGGTTTGCCACCCGCGCCTCCAGGGCCGCCGCCGATGCGGCCCGGCGTGACCCGACCCGACTCGCTCGCGACCCGACACCGTGGCACGATGCCACCTCTCCCCGCCCCCAGGCGCTCCTGCGGCGCGCAGCCGCCGATGCGGGGCCTCCGGGGTGCAGGCCCGGCCCGCTCCTGCGGCGCGACGCTGCCGACGGTGCGCCCCGGTCGATCGCTTGCTGTCCCACCACAGGGTGCCGGCCTCAACGGCCGCAGGCGATGCGGCCCGCCCGCTCCTGGGCCGCGCAGCCGCTGGGCGACGCGGGCGGCGCGAAGCTGCCGCTTCCCGGGGGGACGGGGGCGGAGCCCCCGGGAAGGAATCCGCAGCTCCCACCAGCCCCCGGCAGGGTTTCGGGAAGGGGTGGGGTGGGGGAGCTCCCCTCCGTACCCACGGCCGCAGCGCGTACGCTCCCCGCGTGGAGCACGCCGAACTCGAACAGCTCAGCGACCTCGCGCGGGACGCCGCGCACCGGGCCGACGCGGACTGCCCGTGCGCCTCGCGCACCAGAATCGTCCTCGCCGACCGCGACGACGGCACCGTCGTCCGCCACGGCGCCGTCGTCGTCAAGGCCCACGCCCCCGGCATCGATCCCGATGAGCACGCGGCCCGGATCGCCGTCGCCGCCCTCGACGCGCTCGACGGGATCCTGCTCCCACCGCACCCGCACCCGCACCCCACGCTCCCCACCCGTACCGCCGACGCCCGCCCCCTCACCGCCTGGCCCTACGGCACCCCCGTCGACCCGGCCGACCCCGACGCCGCCCCCTGGGAGGACGCGGCCCGGCTCCTCGCCAGGCTCCACCGCACCCCGCCGCCCCCCGGGCTTCCGCCCATGCGCGCCCCCGCCAAGGCCGCCCTCGCTGTCCACCGGATGCGCCTCGCCGACGCGCCCCGCCCCGCCGTCGAGGTCGTGCTGCGCGCCTGGGCCACCCTCCCCGAGGAGCCGGCCGCCGCCCCCGACCCCGCCCTCCTCTGCCACGGCGACTTCCACCTCGGCCAGCTCGTACGCGATCCACGGACACCGGACGGCCCCTGGCTCCTCATCGACGTGGACGACCTCGGTCTGGGCGACCCCGCCTGGGACCTGGCCCGCCCGGCCGCCTGGTTCGCCGCCGGCATCCTGCCCCCGGACGTCTGGTCCCGATTCCTCGACGCGTACGTGGCGGCCGGCGGCCCCGCCGTCGCCGCCCACGACCCCTGGGCCCAACTCGACGTCCCCGCCCGCGCCCTGACCGTCCAGACCGCCGCGCTCGCCCTCGCCAAATCCACCGCGGAGCAGCGCCCGCTCGACGAGGTCGAGGAAGTGATGATCGACACCTGCGCCCGAATCGGTTCGCTCCGAACCGAGTTGTCCCCGCCTGCGTCCTCATAAGCTGAGAGCACCATCCGAACGGCAGGGAGTTGAGCCGAACATGCAGTGTCCCAAGTGTCATGCGGCCATGCACACGTACAACCGCAACGGTGTCCAGATCGAGCAGTGCAGCGGTTGCCGCGGGATATTCCTGGACTACGGCGAGCTGGAGGCCCTGACCCGCCTCGAGTCCCAGTGGGTGCAGCAGGCCCCGCCCGCGCCCGCCCCGCCGGCGTACCCGGCGCAGCCCGCCCCCGCCGCCCCCGCCTGGGGCGCCCCGCACCACGGCGGCCACCACGGCGGTCACTACCGCCAGCGCGGTTTCGGCCGGATGCTCTTCTCCTCCTGAGCGGAGGAAGCGGGTACGACGAAGCCCCCGGCCGCGAGAGGCGGCCGGGGGCTTCGAGGTGGTGCGCGATACTGGGATTGAACCAGTGACCTCTTCCGTGTCAGGGAAGCGCTCTCCCGCTGAGCTAATCGCGCGGGACGGTCCCAAACCTTACAGGACCAGGTGTTACTGCGTGCGCGATACTGGGATTGAACCAGTGACCTCTTCCGTGTCAGGGAAGCGCTCTCCCGCTGAGCTAATCGCGCGGGGATCCTTGCGGACCAGATCCTTACGGATCAGTGGACGATACTGGGATTGAACCAGTGACCTCTTCCGTGTCAGGGAAGCGCTCTCCCGCTGAGCTAATCGTCCTTGGAGGTGGAGACGGGATTTGAACCCGTGTAGACGGCTTTGCAGGCCGTTGCCTCGCCTCTCGGCCACTCCACCAGGAGTGAATACGGGGGTTCGGGAAGATCCCCCACATCGAGCGGACGACGAGATTCGAACTCGCGACCCTCACCTTGGCAAGGTGATGCTCTACCAACTGAGCCACGTCCGCTTGTCGTTTCCGTTCCGCTTGCGCGTCCCGGCGACGTGTTGAACTCTAGCGGATTCCTGGGCCAGCACAAAAACGCGTTTCCGCAGCGTGCTGAGCTGCGCGGGGATCCGGGCGGCGGAGAGGGTTCGCGCGGCGTTCACTCCTCGTGTTCCCGAGGTGGCGCGCAGCCGCCCCGACGCGAGCCCGCGGCCTGACGTACCCGACACCCCTAGACTCGATCCGTGCACGACCTTGCTCCTCTGGCCCGCTTCGGCGGCCTCGTCGCGACCGACCTGCGGGATGTCACCAGTGACCCCGAGGCCCTGGACTCCGCCGGCTTCTGGGCCGTGTCCGCGGACTTCGAGGGCCGCCTCACCTGCGCCCGCTTCGGCGACGTACGGCCGGATCCCGTACCCGCGCCCGTCCCGGGCGCCTGGCGCGGGCCTGCGGTCGGTGACTGGACGTCCTCCCTCGACCGCGCCGCGTACACGGCCGGCGTACGTACGATCCGCGCGCACATCGCGAGGGGCGAGGTCTACCAGGCGAACCTCTGTCGTGTGATGTCCGCGCCCCTGCCCGACCCGCAGGCCGCCGACGTGGACGCCCTCACCGCCGTCCTGGCCCGCGGCAACCCCGCCCCGTATGCGGGAACGATTCGGCTGCCCGCTCACGGGGTGGAGATCGCCACCGCGTCCCCCGAGCTCTATCTGCGCCGCGAGGGCCGCACCGTCGAGTCCGGCCCCATCAAGGGCACCGCCCGGACCGCCGACGGCCTCCTGGAGAAGGACTACGCCGAGAACGTGATGATCGTGGACCTCGTGCGGAACGACCTCGGCCGGGTCTGCGCGAGCGGCTCGGTCACCGTCCCCGAGCTGTGCGCCGTCGAACCGCACCCCGGCCTCGTCCACCTCGTCTCCACCGTGCGCGGCGAACTCGACGAGCGTGCCGGCTGGCGGGAACTGCTCGACGCCACCTTCCCGCCCGGCTCCGTCACCGGCGCCCCGAAGTCCAGCGCCCTGCGGATCATCAAGGCCCTGGAGACGGCGCCCCGCGGCCCGTACTGCGGAGGCATCGGCTGGGTCGACGCGGACCGCCGCACGGCCGAGCTCGCCGTCGGCATACGCACCTTCTGGATCGACCGCGCCGAGGGCGTGCTCCGCTTCGGCACCGGCGCCGGCATCACCTGGGGTTCCGACCCCGAGCGCGAGTGGGCGGAGACCGAATTGAAGGCGTCCCGCCTGCTGGCGGTAGCGTCGGGCACGTACGAGGCGAGCGGAAGGGCCATTTCTCGATGAAACTCTGGGTCAACGGCGGGCTGTACGACGCGGCGGAAGCCCGGGTGTCCGTACTGGACCACGGTCTGACCGTCGGCGACGGCATCTTCGAAACGGTCAAGGCCGAGCGCGGCGAGACCTTCGCCCTCACCCTCCACCTGGAGCGCCTGACCCGTTCCGCGCGCGGTCTCGGCCTGCCCGACCCCGACCTCGACGAGGTCCGCCGCGCCTGCGCCGCCGTCCTGGAGGCCAACCCGATGGAGCTGGGCCGGCTCCGCATCACGTACACGGGCGGACTCTCCCCACTCGGCTCCGAGCGCGGCGACGACGGACCCGGCCTCGTCGTGGCGCTCGGCGAGACCGGCCGCCGCGCCGACTCGACCGCCGTGATCACGGTCCCCTGGACCCGCAACGAGCGCGGCGCGCTCACCGGCCTGAAGACCACCTCGTACGCCGAGAACGTCGTCGCCCTGGCCAGGGCGCGTGAACAGGGTGCCTCCGAGGCGCTGTTCGCCAACACCGTCGGCCGGCTGTGCGAGGGCACCGGATCCAACGTCTTCGTCGTGATCGACGGCCGGATCCACACCCCGCCCGTCTCCTCCGGCTGCCTGGCGGGCATCACCCGCGCCCTCGCGGTGGAGTGGACCGGAGCGGTGGAGACCGACCTTCCCCTCGACGTCCTCGAGAGCGCCGAGGAGATCTTCCTGACCTCGACCCTCCGCGACGTCCAGGCCGTCCACCGTGTCGACGGGCGCACCCTCACCGCCGCACCGGGGCCGGTGACCGCCAAGGCCATGCGGATCTTCGACGAGCGCGCGGCCGCCGACAGGGACCCGCACCTGTAAAACGGGATGACGGACGGCCGCCCGGTGGGTACAACACCGGTGATGACCACCACCCTGCGGCCGGCCGGGCCGCTTCAGCAGACCGACGGCGGCGACCGTTCACGCACCTACGACGTCTGCGTGAACAGCCGTCGCGTCGGCTCCGTGCACCTCGCCACCGCCCCCGACTTCGGCGCCGCGTCCGGCGTGATCGAAGCCCTGGGCATCGACGAGAAGGACCGCCGCCGCGGCCGCGGCACGGTCGCCGCGCTGGCCGCCGAGGAGGTGCTGCGCGGCTGGGGCTGCGGCCAGGTCCAGATCTCCGTACCGGCGGCGGCCACGGCGGCGCTGCGGATGGCCACCGTCCTCGGCTACACCGAACGCAGCCGGAACATGGTCAAGGAACTTCCGGCGGAGCCTCCCGCGCTGCCACCCGGCATCGAGGTCCGCCCCATGACCGAGGCGGAGTACGCGGACTGGGAGGCGAAGGCCCGGGAAGCCTTCGCGCGGAGCTGGATGGACCGGGGCGTACCGGAGGACCAGGCGCGGGCCAAGGCCGAGGCCAGCCACCGGGAGCTGCTCCCGCAGGGGTTGGCCACCCCAGGTACGAGCATCGACCTGGCCGTACGGGACGGGGAGGTCGTCGGCCACGTGTGGAGCGCGCCCCGCGAGCTGGAGCCGGGCGTGCGCGGTCGGTACGTCTACGACGTGCAGGTCGCCGAGGGGCATCGGGGCCAGGGTCACGGCCGCGCGCTCATGCTCCTAGCCGAACGGGTCGCCATCGACGCCGGAGAGCGCCTGCTGGGACTCCATGTCTTCGCGGGCAACACCCCGGCGATCCGGCTCTACGAGTCGCTCGGCTACCGGACGACGCACATCAACAGCTACAAGCAGCTGCTGTAGGCGCGCGCGGCTAGCCGGCGAGCAGGCGGTCGGCGATCGCCTCGATGCGCTCGCGCAGGCCGTCCTGGCTCTTGCCGCCGTCCATGCGCTCGCCGTCCACGACATAGGTCGGCGTGCCGGTGACCTTGATCGCCTTGCCCTCGGCCTGGTCGGCGTCGACGGTCAGCAGATGCCTGCCGTCGATCAGAGCGGTGTCGAACTCCTCCGCGTCCAGACCCAGTTCGCGCGCGACCTCCAGGAGCAGCGGCTCGCCCCGGTCGCTCAGCTGCTCCGTCCTGGCCAGCAGCGCCTCCACGTACGGCCAGCCCTTGCCCTGCTCGGCCGCCTCCTCGGCGGCCTGGGCGGCGGCATAGGCGTGCTTGTGCTTCTCCAGCGGGAAGTGCCGCAGCTGGACGTCGATCCGGTCGCCGTACCTCTCGCGCAGCGCGCGCACGTCGTCGAGCGCGCGGAAGCAGTCGGGGCACTCGAGGTCGAACCAGGCCTCGACGACGACGGGGGAGGCGGACGGGGTGGTGGAGTCACTCATGGGAGCAGTCTTCCAGCCGCCGGTGACACGGCCCAACCGGGACCTGGGGAGGAGATCCGCAGGGGACGACCCGGAGATCTCCCTGAGGTCCGCCCCGGGACATGGCCGCGAGCGGCCTCCCCGGTGCAGGATGGAAGGGACGTATCGCCCCGCGCCAGGAGGATCGCATGCTCGCCGAGACCATCTTTTCCGCGGTGTCTGCGGCGGGGCTTGGCATCGCCGCGATCACGGCGTACCGCAGGCGCTTCCTCACCGCGGCGCGCATCGCGGCGTACGCGCTGGTGCCCGTCGGCCTGGTGATGACCGGCGCGGTGGAGTGGGCCTTCGAGACGGCCTTCAGCCCGACCGCCTGGGTCGGGTTCGGTGTGCTCGGCGTGGCCTGGGGGCTCTTCATGACCACACGGGCCGTGGAGCGGCGCAGGGGCCCGGCCCGCAAGGAGGCGGCCAAGGGCGCCCGGCCCGATGCCGCCGCGCCGGCCGCTTCGGCGCCCGCGTTGGGGCAGGGGCAGCGTGGTGCGACCCCGAAGCCGCAGGCCACGGCGACCGGGGACGACTTCAGTGACATCGAGGCGATCTTGAAGAAGCACGGGATCTGACCCGGGATCCCCCACGGGACCGGACGGTGCCGCATCTCCGCGGGAGCCCGCATATCCACGGGATGTGATGAACTGCCGTCCCCGAGGGGCGTGTTGCGGGCTGTCCCGGCGGTCGCTGCGCCATGATCGCCCCCGAGATGCTGGATACCTCGCGGGATCACGCCCCCGCCCCCACCGAAGAGCCGCGCGGCTGTCTGTTCGCGCTCTCCCAGCCGCCGCTGATGATCTTCCTCGCGGTCATCGGCTGTCTGCTCCTGATGGCCGCCGTGCACGATCTCTTCGTGCTGTGACGGGCCGGAGTGGGCCGGATCAGCCGGCGGCTTCCTTGCGGCGCGCCCGGTACGCGGCGACGTGGAGCCGGTTACCGCAGGTGCGGCTGTCGCAGTAGCGGCGCGAACGGTTGCGGGACAGGTCGACGAAGGCCCGGCCGCAGTCCGGGGCCTCGCAGCGCCGCAGCCGCTCCTGCTCGCCGGCCACCACGATGAACGCCAGCGCCATGCCACAGTCCGCACCGAGGTGATCGGCGATCGACGCGCCGGGCGCGAAGTAGTGCACGTGCCAGTCGTAGCCGTCGTGGTCGGTGAGCTGCGGGGTGGTGCCCGCGGCCGCGACCAGCTGGTTGATCAGCGTCGCCGCGATCCGGGCGTCCGGCGCCGCGAAGACGGCCGCGAACCTGGCGCGGAGCTCGCGCACGGCCCGCAGGTCGTTCTCGTCGAGCTCGCCGACGTCGCTGACGTCGTGAGCCCGGACGAAGGTCTGCAACGACGGGAGGTCCCCGAGCTCGTCGTCGCGGTCGCCCTGCGGGGCGGTGTTCATCAGATCGACGACGGTGTCGAGGGCGATGCGGGTGTCGTGGGGGATCAGCACGATTCGCTCCCTGGCAGGCTGCGGGCGGGTGCCCGCGGAATTGCGCTGACTCTAGCGGCTTCCCCGCGCAGGGCCCGGAGCGGACCGAAAGCGGGCCGGAACGGGGCCGAAACCAGGCCCCGACCTGCCGTCCGCGACCCGGTAACGGGCATCGGCGCCCTCCTCCGCGCCGGCTGCGCGGTGAGGACGCCGATGTCTGCGTTATGGGGTTGTCCGCGCGGCGCCGTCTCCCCGAGTCGGACGGCGCCGTGCGGCTCTCGGCCTGGCTCAGCTGTCGGCCAGGATGTGGGAGAGCTCCGTATCGAGGTCGAAGTGACGGTGCTCGGTGCCCGGTGGCACGGCGGCGTCGGTCCGCTTCAGGAACGACTCCAGGGCCCTCGCCGGGGCCTCGAGCAGGGCTTCGCCCTCGGGGGAGCTCAACGCGATGCAGACGACGCCCTGACCGTGACTGCGGGACGGCCAGACTCTGACGTCGCCGGTGCCGGTGGGCCGGTGCAGCCCCTCGGCGAGAAGGTCGCGGGCGAAGACCCACTCGACCGTCTCCTCGGCTCCGGTGTGGAAGGTGGCGTGCACGGCATACGGATCGGCCGTGTCATACCGCAGGCCCGCGGGTACAGGCAGTGAGGACTCGCTCGACACAACGAGGCGCAGGTGCAGCTCGCAGCTGACCGTGGTGTTCATAAGCGCCAGGGCCTTTCGCTCAGTGTGCGCTCGGGGATTCGCACGTCGGCGAAATCGACATGCCACCTACGGTGCCGTTGTAAACCCCTCTGTCTGTTTTGTGATCGTTCAGGTAGCTCGTTCGGGCGTGTGTAACTTTGGGTAATACCGCCAATCAGGTGAGAGCCTCAGATCCGGTAAGTTGGACCCATGAATGCGGAGAGTGACGAGCGGACCGGGGAGTCCGCGGCCGGCGGGGAGTCCGAGCTGGGATCCCGGGCCCCCGAGTTCATCAAGGCCCGCCGGACCCTGCACCTGAGCTGGCAGGTCGGCGTCTTCATCGTGGGGCTCGCGGTCGTGGGGGCCGGCATCGTGATGTTGCCGCTGCCGGGCCCCGGCTGGCTGGTGATCTTCGGTGGTATGGCGATCTGGGCCACCGAGTTCGTGTGGGCGCAGCTCGTCCTCCGCTGGACGAAGCGGAAGGTGACCGAGGCGGCTCAGCGCGCGCTCGACCCGAAGGTCCGGCGCCGCAACATCATCCTGACCACGATCGGTCTGGTGATCATCGCGGTGCTGCTCGGTTTCTATCTGTGGAAGTACGGCTTCGTGATGCCCTGGAAGATCAACGACTGACCGGCAGGCGGTCGGGCGACCCTCTGACATGGGGTAATGTTTGCGGTGCGCCCGGGCGATTAGCTCAGTGGGAGAGCGCTTCGTTCACACCGAAGAGGTCACTGGTTCGAACCCAGTATCGCCCACCACCCGGACCGAAGGCCCGGAGACTGGATCCAGTCTCCGGGCCTTCGGCGTTCCCGCGTCACGTCACCGCATACGGCCGAGCCGCTCCCGGAGCCGGCGGGCGTCCCGCAGTCGCTGCTCGTACGTCGCGCCCACCGCGAGGAGCAGCAGTCCGGCCAGCGCCGGGGGAAGCCAGCGGGGGAGGGCGCCGACGACCTGGACGACGTACGGGGCCAGCTCGTGCAGCCCGTCGAGGGCGAGCACCGAGCCGCCGAGCACGAGCAGCGCCTGCAGCCGGAACCGGGCGCCCAGCAGCGTCACCACGAGCGCGGCGAGGCCGAGGAGCAGCGGGCGCGCCCAGTCGGGGTCCGCCCAGGCGGCGGCGAGGCTCGGCACGAGGGTCGCCGCGAGACCGGGGCCGTACGCCGCCCAGGACGAGGCCTCCGGGTCACGGCGCCGGCGCAGCACGCCGACCACCAGCGCCGGCACGGTGACCGGCAGCGTGTACGCCTCCGGGGTCTCGACGTCCCACACCGCGAGCCGTACCCAGGTCGCGAGGAGGAACAGCGCCGCGGCCGTCCACGAGGCGAACGAGCGCCGCTCGGGGCGGACGGCCGTCGCCGCCGCGATCACCCCGCACAGGGCGAGGACGAGCGCGAGCACGGCCGGTCGGGGCACCGCGGCGACGATCGCGAGCAGACCGACGGCGGCGCCGGTGATCTCCACGGGAAGGGCGACCGGATGGCGCCGCAGCCGCGCACCGGCCAGGGCGGTGGCCGCCGGGACCACGAGCAGCGCGAGCGCCGTGTGGTGGTCCTGCAGCTCCGTGGCGGCCGCTCCGGCGCCCACGAGGCCCGCCGCCGTACCGACCGCGACACAGGCCGCCACGGCCCGCCGCACGCCCTCCGCGAGGAACGCGACCGCGACGAAGAGCCCGCACAGGACGCCCAGCACGGTGAACGTCGCCGCTTGCGTGTCCAGAGCGGCCGCGACCGCACTCGCCGCCGTCGCGAGCCCACAGCCGAGCGCACTCCACCCGAGAGCCTCCCGCGGCGACAGCGGCGCCCCGACGGTCCCTGGAGCCGTCCCCGGCCCCCACCCGGCCCACTGGCCTCGCGTCCCGGGACCGGTCTCCCCGGCGATGCCGGAGCCCGGTGTCGGCCCGTCCGCGCCGCCGCCGCTCCCCCCGGCGGAGGGAGCACCCGCGTCATCGGCTCCGGTGTCGAGGCCGGCCGCATCCGGCGACGGTCCGGCCTCGACGCCTGCCTCGGTGCCGACCTCGTCGCCTGCCCCGACGCCGTTCGTCTCCCCGGGGCCGGTCGCGGTCACGGCGGGAACGGGGAGTCCCCGCGTCACCGTCCCCGGCCGCACCGCCAGGAACAGGGCCACCGCGGTCGTCAGCAGCTGAACGGTCAGCGTCAGGGCGTACGGCAGACCCAGGGACAGCGGCAGGGCCGTCAGGAGCGACCAGGCGAGGACGAGGGCGGCGCAGCGGGCCCACAGGCGCGGCACGGCCGCCAGAGCCGTTGCCGCGACGAGCAGGACCAGCGGGGCCGTCGACGGGTACGAGGCGAGGACGCGGTCCGCGTGGGCGCCGGACCAGACCGGGGCCGTCCGCGCCAGGGGGGTGAGCAGCGACGCCGCCACCGGCGGCAGCGCCCAGGCCACGCCCAGCGCCAGCACGCCTCCACCCGCACCCGTCAGGCCCAGCTGCACCGCACGCGGCGCCGGAGACCGCAGGACCGCCGCCAGGGCGACCGCGCACAGCACGTACCCCGGCACCTCCCAGTCACCCGGCAGCACGACACGCAGCGCACCACCCGCCGCCGCGACCACCGCCAGCCCGGCAACCACGGACGCGGCCACCGCGACCCGGGCCACCCGCCACGCCAGGGACAGCGCCACCCCCGCGCAGGCCAGCAGCAGCGCGCCCGCCGGAATCGCCGACGACAGCGACAGACTGCCGCCCGTCGCCAGGGCCCAGCCGCCCATCACCCCGGCGCCGACGCCCGCCGTCGTCCGAACCGCCACCGGCTTCGCCCACAGCACCACGGCCAGATCCGCCACCGCCGTCGCGAGCGCGGCCCAGCCCAGCGCGAGCGTGCCGCCGTCCACAGCCAGCACGCCCAGCGGCAACGGCAGTTGCGCCGCCACGACCGCGACCGGCAGCGGAATCCGCAGCCGGCCCAGCGCCGCGCCGTACGCCGTCCAGGCGCCGGCGAGCACCGCCGAGGCCACCGCGGCATACCCGAGACCGTCCGTGCCGGGCAGCGCCACCCGGTGCAGCGCGTACGCGTCGAGCACCATCAGCACCAGCCCGAGCGCCGCCACCGACTCCGCCGTGGAGCCGAGGCCCCGGCGCAGCAGCACCACCGGCACGGCCAGCGCCGCCGACGTCACCACGCCCAGCACGGCCGCACGGCCGCCGATCCCCATCGAGCCCCAGCTCACCAGCGTGAAGGCGAGCGCCGCGATCGTCAGCAGCACCCCGCCCAGCGTGAGCAGCACGTTCTGCGCGCTGCGCGGGGTGGAGTCCGCGACCGGGCGCGGCGGAACGGGCCGAGGAGCCACGGCCACCGGGTGCAGCACCTGCAGCAGCCAGGCCCGGCGGGCCAGCAACTGGGCCCGGCGGGAATCGAGTTGAGCCAGCTCGCGGTCGACGAGCACCAGCTCGTCGGCGGGCGGCAGAGGAGTGTCCATACCCGGAGTGTGGCCCCGGACACACTCCGCCGTAATGCGCGCGCGTACTCAGATCGCGGCCTGAGTACGTACACACTGGGGACATGGACTGGTGCCGCTACCGCTTCCGCAGCGTCTGGCAGTTGGCCGCCCCGCCCGACGCGGTCTTCGCCGTGCTCGAACGGGGCGAGGACTACCCCCGGTGGTGGCCCCAGGTCCGCGAGGTCGTCCCCGTCGACGACGACACCGGCACCGCGCGCTTCCGCTCCCTCCTCCCGTACGACCTGATCGTCACCGTCGCGGCCCGGCGCCGCGACCCGGCCGCCGGCGTCCTGGAGGTCGAGCTGCGTGGCGATCTGGAGGGCTGGGCGCGCTGGACCCTCAAGGGGACCGACGGCTCCGGGACCCGCGCGGTCTACGAGCAGGAGGTCGAGGTGACCAGCCCCCTCATGCGCCGCCTCGCGGTCCCCGGCCGGCCCGTGTTCCGCGTCAACCACGCCCTGATGATGCGGGCCGGACGACGTGGTTTGGCGGCCCACCTGCATTCGGTTTGAAGGAAGCCCGCGGAAACCTGTATGGTTCAACCCGTTCCCGGGCGATTAGCTCAGCGGGAGAGCACTTCGTTCACACCGAAGGGGTCACTGGTTCGATCCCAGTATCGCCCACCGGGAGAGGCCGGTTCGTCGAAAGACGGACCGGCCTTCCGCATTCCCGGCCTCCGCCCTCACGCGGCCGTCCGCAGTTCCGGACGGAGCGGCCAGGCCGGATCCACCGTCTCCGGCGTCCCGTTCCGCGTGAACCACGCCTGCAGCCCGCGCGCCTGTGCCGCGTGCCACACCGCCTGCAGGGTGTGCAGCTCGGCCGGCGACAGCCGCTCCAGTCGGGACGTGAAACGCCGCGCCACCGCCCGTACGACGTCCATCGCCGCCGTCGCGTCCGCCGCCGCGTCGTGCGCGCCGTCCAGCTCCACGCCGTACTGCGCGCACAGATCCGTCAGCGTCCTGCGGCCCTTGCGATAGCGGTCCAGATGCTTGTCGAGCACCCGCGGATCCAGCACGCACAGCGACGCGTTCTCCAGATAGCGGCCCAATGAGGAGGCGCGGTGGCGGCGCAGCTCGCGGTCCAGGATCGTCAGATCGAACGGCGCGTTCATCACCACCAACGGCCGCCCCGCCGCACACTGCTCGGCGAGCGCCCGCCCCAACTCCTCCATCACGGGCGCGGGCCAACGCCCGTACCGCTGCAGATGTTCATCCGTCAGACCATGGACCGCCGTGGCCGCAGCGGGCACCGGGACCCCGGGATTGACCAGCCAGCGCGTCACCCGCGGACGCCCGCCGGCCGTGTCCTGGACGACGAGGGCGGCCGAGACGATCCGGTCCTCCTCGACGTCAACTCCCGTGGTCTCCGTGTCGAATGCGGCCAGGGGCCCGTCGTACCAGTGCGTCGTCATCCCCGAACTCCTCGCACCTCTGCGGCAGATGGCTGTCCCCCTGCCCGAATCGGTGATACCCGGGCTGTTTGCGCCGTACGCGGGCCGGTGACAACACAGATGACGGGGAAGGGAATTGACATGGCGCTCGCCCAGCCCGAATCGGGAGGGCTGCCGCCCCAGCGGGCAGCACCGCTGCGCGGCTCACTCGCCACCACCGCCTGCATGGAGACGCTCCAGGTCGGATATCTCCACGCGGTCGCGGCGGCGGCGGGCTGTTCGCTGTCGCAGCCCTTTCCGGACAACGGCATCGACTGGCACGTGAGTCACAGTGCTCCCGGCCACACCGTCGACGACGAAGTGACCATCAAGGTGCAGCTCAAGTGCACCTACCAGCTGGCGCCGCGGCCGTCCGGGCCCGCGTTCTCGTTCACTCTCGACAACGACCATCTGGTGAAGCTGGCGCGGACCCCCGTCTCGGTGCACAAGATCCTCGTCGTGATGATCGTGCCGCGCTCCCAGGAGGATTGGCTGCGGGCCGGCCACGACCGGCTCGACCTGAGGCACTGCTGCTACTGGATCAACCTGGCCGGCCACCCGGTCACGGGACGGCGCCGGACGACCGTGCGCATACCGACGGCACGGATCTTCGACGACCGGGCGCTCTGCGAGATCATGACCCGGGTCGGCGTGGGAGGGAGACCTTGATGCACCGGCCGATCGAGGAACCAGGAGGAGGCGGGTCCGGCTTCGGCCCCGCGCTGCCGCCGTTCCGCCCCCACCCCACGCCCGGCGACGTCCCCGGCGGCCCCTGGACCGAGTCCGGGGGTGCGCCGGACCCCGGACGGGTCGACCCGCTCGTCCTCGGCGCGCTCCTCGCCCGCCACGGCTGGCGACGGCGCGGCGGGGCCGCGGGTCGCTACAGCCGCTGGACCCCGCCGGGACCGGGCGGCTCCACCGGCGCCACGAGCCTTCTCGTGCCCGAGAGCCGTGCCTTCCCCGACTGCGAGGACCTGCTCGGCGAGGCGCTCACCGCCCTCCAGCACAGCGCGGCGCCGTCCGCCCGGGAGGTGCTGGTCGGGCTGACCGTGCCCAGCGACGAGATCCGCTGGTGGCGCGACGTGCCGCCCGGGCCCGCGGGCACCGTTCCCTGGACCGTCCAGGAACAGCTCAGGTCGGCCGCCCGCCAGCTCCTGCTCGCAGGCGCGCTCGCCGTCCGCGGCCGCGCCGGGTACTACGGCGGCCGGCACCGCCGCCAGGCCCAGGCGTCCTTGGAGAGCGTGGTCGTGGGTGCGGCGCCGGGAGGCCGGGGCCTGACCGCGTTCGTCCCCGTCGACCCGGGCCGGGCGATCGCCGTACGGCTGTACCACGCGCTCTACGCGGCGCGGGAAGCCACCGACTACCAGCGGGCGACCGGTGGCATGGAGGCTTTCGACGCCGCCGTGGAGGCCGGGGTGAGCCGGGAGCTCACCGAGGCCCTCGTCGCACTGGTGCGGGGCACGGAGGGCGCCCGGATCGCGCTGGAGTGGGCGCCCGCGGCCGGGACCCCGGCGGGATGCGCGGCGCGGCCCGAGCCGGTGGAGTTCTCGGCGGGGGACCTGCCCGCCCTGCGCGAGGCCGGCGCCCGCTATCTGACCGACGAGCCGTCCGTACCGGTGCGGATCACCGGCGCCGTCGTCCGGATGCGCCGCTCCGGCCCGCGCGGGGAGGGAACCGTCCGGCTGCGGGTCCTGGGCGGGGCGGAGGTGCCGCACGTCCGGGTGACGCTGGACGAGGAGTCGTACCGCACGGCGGGCCACGCCCACCTGGTGGGGCTGCCGATCCGGGTGGTGGGGCGGCTGGAGAGCCGGGGCGGCTTCCGGCGGCTGACCGACGCGACCGGCGTCGTACCGGTGCAGGTGGACGAGGCGGAGCGGGACCGGCTGATGAAGTCCCTCCACGAGAACCTCGACTTCTTCGAGGAGGCGTGCGGCCCGGGCGAGTGACGGCAGCTCCGGACCGTGCGGCCCGGGCGAGTGACGGCCGCCGCGGGGCCGGGCGGCCCGGATGAGCGAGGCCAGCCACGGGCCATGCGGCCCGGCGAGTGACGGCAGCTCCGGGGCCGCCCCGATAGGATCGGGGGCGACGCGGCACCTCGTCTCTGCCGCGCACCGTCGGCGCCGGCACCTCGTGTCTGCCTGCGCCCTTATGGAAAGAGCATCCGTGTCTGATGTCCGTGTGACCGTCCAGTCCGCCTCAGGAGCCGAGGATCGGGCGGTGAGCGCGGGCACCACCGCCGGCGCGCTGTTCGCCGACGACCGGTCCGTGATCGCCGCCCGCGTCGGCGGTGAGCTGAAGGACCTCACCTACGTCGTCGCCGAGGGCGATGTCGTCGAGCCCGTCGAGATCTCGTCCCCGGACGGCCTCGACATCCTGCGCCACTCCACCGCGCACGTCATGGCCCAGGCCGTGCAGGAGCTCTTCCCCGAGGCCAAGCTGGGCATCGGCCCGCCGGTCCGTGACGGCTTCTACTACGACTTCGACGTCGAGAAGCCGTTCACCCCCGAGGATCTCAAGGCCATCGAGAAGAAGATGCAGGAGATCCAGAAGCGTGGCCAGCGCTTCTCGCGTCGCGTGGTGACCGACGAGGCCGCCCGCGAGGAGCTTGCGGACGAGCCGTACAAGCTGGAGCTCATCGGCATCAAGGGCTCCGCCTCCACCGACGACGGCGCGAACGTCGAGGTGGGCGGCGGCGAGCTGACCATCTACGACAACCTGGACGCCAAGACCGGCGAGCTGTGCTGGAAGGACCTCTGCCGGGGTCCCCACCTGCCCACCACCCGGAACATCCCGGCGTTCAAGCTGATGCGCAACGCCGCCGCGTACTGGCGCGGCAGCGAGAAGAACCCGATGCTCCAGCGCATCTACGGCACCGCCTGGCCGTCGAAGGACGAGCTGAGGGCCCACCTCGACTTCCTCGCCGAGGCCGAGAAGCGCGACCACCGCAAGCTCGGCAACGAGCTCGACCTCTTCTCCATCCCGGACGAGATCGGCTCCGGCCTCGCCGTCTTCCACCCCAAGGGCGGCATCATCCGCCGGGTCATGGAGGACTACTCGCGCAAGCGCCACGAGGAGGAGGGCTACGAGTTCGTCTACTCGCCGCACGCCACCAAGGGCAAGCTGTTCGAGAAGTCGGGCCACCTGGACTGGTACGCCGAGGGCATGTACCCGCCCATGCAGCTCGACGAGGGCGTGGACTACTACCTCAAGCCCATGAACTGCCCGATGCACAACCTGATCTTCGACGCGCGCGGGCGCTCCTACCGTGAACTGCCGCTGCGCCTCTTCGAGTTCGGCACCGTGTACCGGTACGAGAAGTCCGGCGTCGTGCACGGCCTGACCCGGGCCCGCGGCTTCACCCAGGACGACGCGCACATCTACTGCACCAAGGAGCAGATGGCGGAGGAGCTGGACAAGACCCTCACCTTCGTCCTGAACCTGCTGCGCGACTACGGTCTGACCGACTTCTACCTGGAGCTGTCCACCAAGGACCCGGAGAAGTTCGTCGGCTCGGACGAGATCTGGGAGGAGGCCACCGCGGTCCTCCAGCAGGTGGCCGAGAAGCAGGGTCTCCCGCTCACCCCCGACCCGGGCGGCGCCGCGTTCTACGGCCCGAAGATCTCCGTGCAGGCGCGCGACGCCATCGGCCGCACCTGGCAGATGTCGACCGTGCAGCTTGACTTCAACCTGCCGGAGCGCTTCGACCTGGAGTACACCGGCCCCGACGGCACCAAGCAGCGTCCGGTCATGATCCACCGCGCGCTGTTCGGCTCCATCGAGCGCTTCTTCGCCGTCCTGCTGGAGCACTACGCGGGCGCCATGCCGCCGTGGCTGGCCCCCGTGCAGGCGACCGGTATCCCGATCGGCGATTCGCACATCCCGTACCTGCAGGAGTTCGCCGCGAAGGCGAAGAGGCAGGGGCTGCGGGTCGATGTCGACGCCTCCTCGGACCGGATGCAGAAGAAGATCCGCAACGCGCAGAAGCAGAAGGTGCCGTTCATGATCATCGCGGGTGACGAGGACATGGCCGCCGGCGCCGTCTCCTTCCGCTACCGCGACGGTTCGCAGGAGAACGGCATCCCGGTCGACGAGGCCATCGCCAAGATCGCCAAGATCGTCGAGGACCGCGTCCAGGTCTGACCTGGGACAGCACGTCAGGAGGCCCCCGGGGAATCCCCTGGGGGCCTCTTCTCGTCCTCCCGAGTGAACGTCTGGATCAGCCAGGACGAGAACGAACCCGTCACGGCTCCGATCAGCGCGACGCCGCACGCCATCAGACCCACCGCGATGGTCCGGCCGACGGGGGTCACCGGGGTCACATCCCCGTACCCCACCGTCGTCAGCGTCTCGGCGGCCCACCAGACCGAGTCGCCGAAGGTACGGATCGTGGCACCCGGGGCTCCCCGCTCGTGCTGGTAGACGGCGAGCGCGCACGCGAAGCCGAGCAGGGTCACCGTGAGACTGGAGTAGGTCATGACCCGGGCGTAGAGGGTGAGACGTGGCTGGTCGCGACGGCGCTGGATCTGGTCGTAGATCTTCACCATCTGCAGGGGCCGCAGCAGCGGCAGTACCAGGATCACCGTGCCCAGGAGATGCGCGCGGACGAAGCGCAGCGGGCCGAGGCCGCTGAGCCGGAACCGTACCGCGTAGTCGACGATGAAGACGGCCCAGGCCAGGAGCGTGACCGCCAGGCAGAGGTCCAGCCAGACCTGGCCGAGGCCGGTGGCCAGGACCCGTACCGCGTACCCGGCGAGGAAGAGCAGGGACGCCACCGCGAGCGGTGTCTCCATGCGCCGGTCCCAGCGCTCCTGCTTCTCCGGCCTCTCGTCCATCGGATCAGCATCTCCGAGGCAGGGTGATCAACGCCCCGGCGACACGTTCCGAACGGGCGAAGCAATATGCTGCACAGCATGACGATTGAGCCGGAACAGCAGATCGGAGTGGGGACGCAGGACGCGTTCCAGCGCCTGTGGACGCCTCACCGGATGGCGTACATCCAGGGCGAGAACAAGCCGACCGGGCCAGGGGCCGAGGACGGCTGTCCCTTCTGCTCGATTCCGGCGAAGTCGGACGAGGACGGGCTCGTGATCGCGCGCGGCGAGAAGGTGTACGCGGTGCTCAATCTCTACCCGTACAACGGCGGGCACCTGATGGTCGTGCCGTACCGCCACGTCGCCGACTACACGGATCTGGACGCGGCGGAGACCGCCGAGCTGGGCGAGTTCACCAAGCGGGCGATGATCGCGCTGCGGGCCGCGTCCGGCGCGCACGGCTTCAACATCGGCATGAACCAGGGCTCGGTCGCGGGTGCCGGCATCGCCGCCCATCTCCACCAGCACGTCGTGCCCCGCTGGGGTGGCGACACCAACTTCATGCCGGTCGTCGGCCACACCAAGGTGCTGCCGCAGCTCCTCGCCGACACCCGCAAGATGCTCGCGGACGCCTGGCCTGCCTCCTCGGAGCTGGCGTAACCCTGACGCGGGGTCTGACGCGCGTCCTCACGCGTCGTAGACGTCGGCCTTCTTCGGTCCCGGGTCCTGGATGGTTCCGCTCAGGATCAGCGAACGGTTGGTGAAGCGCTCCGTGTCCACGCCGTGATCGTCGAGCACCTCGATGGTCGCGGCGTGGACGGCGCGCATCACGGGCGTCGCCGTGCGGATGGCGTCGTCGGCCATGAAGCGGTGCCGCCAGGGCTGCGCGGCCCAGGCGTGCCGCAGGCCGAACGGCTCGGGCAGGACGAGCTTGCCACCGAGGAAGTCCAGGATCGGCGGGAACCAGGTCAGCGGGGCGCGGACCGCGAGGCGGACCACCTCGTCGGTGTCGACGAGCGGCAGCTGGATCTCCTTGGTCTCCCAGAACCGGACGGTCTTGGAGACCTCCTTGGTCTTCGCCTTGGGCTTGGTGGTGAACAGGGAGTGGACGGGTCCCAGGGCGTGGCCGGTGACCTCGACCCGCAGCGTGTGCAGGAGCGAGGTGACCGTGATCATCATGGTCAGGACCAGCTGGCCGTCCCAGAGCGTGAACTGCACGCCCAGGTAGTGGCGGTTGCCGCTGCCGAACTGCTGGTCGTTGCAGATGCGCTGTATCTCGTGCGGCTTCACCTGGAAGTGGACGATGTTCTCGCCGTCGGGGCGGGCGACCTCGTCCGCACCCTCGCCGACGGGGGAGACGATCCAGTGCTTGACGGTCGGCTTGGGGAAACCGGTCTTGAGGGAGCCACGCTCCAGGAGCGTGAGCTGGTCGTGGATCTTCCGTACGACGTCCCAGGCGCGGAAGTCGTGGATCTCCTTGCCGTCCTTGGGGACCAGTTCCTCGGCGAGCGTCCAGCTGCCCCAGCGCGTGCCCATGCCCAGTATTCCCTTGGGGCCCGCGTAGAAGACGACGTTGGAGTGCTGCTCGGCGGTGAGCTTCTCCAGGTTCTGACGGAGCGCCTCGGCGGCCTTCTCGGTCGGGTCCTGGGGAACGGCCTCGGGGATCTTGGCCCCGATGCCTCCGCCGCTGAGCAGGGAGGACCAGCGCTCGCGCAGATCCTTGGCCGTGGATTCGCAGACCCGCTTGGCGAGGAACCAGCCGACGACCGGGGCCACGATCATCGCTCGCAGGTAGAGCGACAGCACCCCGTCGAACGGGAGCCTGATCAGGACGATGGCGGCGAGCAGGCCGGCGCCGATCAGAAGCGCGGTGCCCACGGCACTGGTGCGCCTGTTCTCCGTGCCGGCGACGAAGCGGCGCAGCTGGATGACGCCCAGCCAGAGCAGCAGGCCGGGCAGGAAGAGGATGCCGAAGAGCAGGGTGATCAGCGTCAGCTTGACGTCACGCTGCTTGCGGATGCGGGTGGCCGCCAGGCAGTGCTCGACCACGGGCTGAGGCTCGGTGCCGAAGGACTGGATGAGTGCCTTGCGGGCGCCGCCGAGCATCCGTACCTGGACCGCCCGCGAGAAGGCCTCGCCGAGATCCGGACGGAAGAGCTTGTTCCACTTGCCTTCCGTGACCTTGGACTTGTGCCAGTCGTTGTTGGCGTCCAGGATCGCCTTGACGTCGCCGTCCCGGTACGCGGCGGAGGCGAGGGCATGCGTCGCCGCCGTCTGTCCGTCCGAGCCCTGCAGCGGAATCTGCGCCCCGGGTCCGAAACTGCCGATCGTCACTGATGCCCCCATCGCCGCGCGCCCGCGTGGTTCACCGCGTTCCCTCTGCGGCCTGTTCCCAACTACCGTGCCCCGCACACCTGCTGAGCTGGGCACCACAGCGTAACCGGGTACCGGCGGATGCGTCACGAGTCGGCCGAATGCCGCCCGTCGGAGGGGGGTTGGACGGGCGGCATCCGGCTGTCCGTGATGTGGCTAGGATCCCTTTTCCGCCTGTTCGCGGATCCTGTCCGCGAGATGGGGCGGCATGGCCTCATGGCGGGCGTACGTACGGTCGAAACGGCCGGTTCCGTGCGAGACGGAGCGGAGGTCGATCGCGTACCGGCCGATCTCGATCTCGGGGACCTCGGCGCGGACCAACGTCCGTCCGGGACCCGCCTGTTCGGTGCCGACGACCCGGCCGCGCCGCCCCGAGAGGTCGCTCATCACCGGCCCCACGTACTCGTCAGGGATGAGGACCTGGACCTCGGCGACCGGCTCCAGGAGCTGGATGCTCGCCTCCGCGGCCGCCTCGCGCAGCGCGAGGGCGCCCGCCGTCTGGAAGGCTGCGTCGGAGGAGTCGACCGAGTGGGCCTTGCCGTCGCGCAGTGTGACCCGCACGTCGACCAGCGGATATCCGGCGGCGACCCCGCGCGCGGCCTGGGCGCGGACGCCCTTCTCGACGGACGGGATGAACTGGCGCGGCACCGCTCCGCCCACCACCTTGTCGACGAACTCGACCCCGCTGCCCGGCGGCAGCGGCTCGACGTCGATCTCGCAGATCGCGTACTGGCCGTGGCCGCCGGACTGTTTGACATGCCGGCCCCGTCCGGCCGACGGGCCGCCGAAGGTCTCACGGAGCGACACCTTGTGCGGGACCGCGTCGACCTGCACGCCGTACCGGTTGCGCAGCCGCTCCAGGGCCACGTCCATATGGGCCTCGCCGAGACACCACAGAACGACCTGGTGGGTGTCCTGGTTCTGCTCCAGACGCATCGTCGGGTCCTCGGCGACGAGCCGGGCGAGCCCCTGGGAGAGCCGGTCCTCGTCCGCCTTGCTGTGGGCCTCGATCGCCAGCGGGAGCAGCGGATCGGGCATCGTCCAGGGCTCCATCAGGAGCGGATCGTCCTTCGCGGAGAGGGTGTCGCCGGTCTCCGCGCGGCCGAGCTTGCCGACACAGGCGAGATCGCCCGCGATGCACCGGTTGAGCGTGCGCTGCTGCTTGCCGAAGGGCGAGGTCAGCGCGCCGACCCGCTCGTCGACATCGTGGTCCTCGTGCCCACGGTCGGTCAGCCCGTGCCCCGAGACATGGATGGTCTCGTCGGGGCGCAGGGTGCCGGAGAAGACCCGGACCAGCGAGATCCGGCCGACATAGGGGTCGGAGGCGGTCTTCACGACCTCCGCGACGAGCGGGCCGTCGGGGTCGCAGGTGAGGGGAGGCCGCGGAACGCCGTCGGGCGTGGTCACGGCGGGCGCCTCGCGTTCCAGCGGGGTGGGGAAGCCGCCGGTGATCAGCTCGAGCAGCTCCACGGTGCCGAGCCCCTGCTTCCCGCCGTCCGTGGCGGGCGCCGCGGCCAGCACGGGATGGAAGGTGCCACGGGCGACGGCCTTCTCCAGGTCGTCGATCAGCGACTTGATGTCGATCTCCTCGCCGCCGAGATAGCGGTCCATGAGGGTCTCGTCCTCGCTCTCGGCGATGATCCCCTCGATCAGCCGGTTGCGGGCCTCCGCGATCAGCGCCTGCTGCCCGTCGTCCGGCGGATTCTCCTGCCGTACGCCCGTGGAATAGTCGAAGATCCGCTCCGAGAGCAGTCCCACCAGGCCGGTGGCCTGGGCGTGCCCGTCCGGCGCCTCGGCGCCGTGCACGGGCAGATAGAGCGGGAGCACGGCGTCGGGGTCGTCGCCGCCGAAGATCGAGGCGCAGACGGAGGTCAGCTCGTCGAAGCCGGTGCGGGCCGTGTCCAGGTGGGTGACGACGATGGCGCGGGGCATGCCGACCGCCGCGCACTCCTCCCAGACCATGCGGGTCGACCCGGCGATCGCGTCGGCCTCCTGGGCGGCCGAGACGACGAAAAGGGCCGCGTCCGCGGCGCGCAGACCGGCCCTCAGTTCCCCGACGAAATCGGCGTATCCCGGTGTGTCGAGGAGATTGATCTTGCACCCGCCCCATTCGAGGGGGACGAGGGAGAGCTGTACGGAACGTTGCTGACGGTGCTCGATCTCGTCGTAGTCGGAGACCGTTCCGCCGTCCTCGACGCGTCCGGCCCGGTTGACCGCCCCCGCGGTCAGCGCGAGCGCCTCGACGAGCGTCGTCTTTCCCGATCCGCTGTGGCCGACCAGCACCACGTTCCGTACGGCCGAGGGCTGGTCGGCCGTTGGAGCCCTGCCGGCGGCCCCGGAGTGTACGTTCGCCTTGTCGCCCATGATGTTCCTCCCGATCGCTTGCACCGACGGCTGCACGGTGCGGCGGGGCGCGGGCGCGGGGGAGTCGGCGCGGGAGGGGATCGCGTGCAGCTCCGGCGATGCCCGCGGTGGTTCTTCGAGCTTTGCACCGACGTCAGGGCACGTCCATACGTCGTACACGACGCGACGGGGAGGGTGGCATACATCCCCATGACGCGACAGGGCGGGTGGCCGACCGTACGGCAGGGTGGTCCTGGCTACGATGGGCGAGCCGGTGGTCATAGGGGCCGCGCGGCCCACCGAACGTCGGGAAGGCCATGCTGAACAAGTACGCGCGTGCATTTTTTACGCGTGTCCTCACACCGTTCGCCGCGTTTCTGCTCCGCCGGGGCGTCAGCCCCGACGCGGTGACGCTCGTCGGCACGGCCGGAGTGATGGCGGGTGCACTGGTCTTCTTCCCCAGGGGAGAGTTCTTCTGGGGCACGATCGTCATCACCCTCTTCGTCTTCTCCGACCTCGTCGACGGCAACATGGCCCGGCAGGCCGGGATCTCCAGCCGCTGGGGCGCGTTCCTCGACTCGACCCTCGACCGGGTCGCCGACGGCGCCATCTTCGGTGGCTTCGCGCTCTGGTACGCGGGTACGGGCAACGACAACGTGCTGTGCGCCGTCTCCATCTTCTGCCTCGCCAGCGGTCAGGTCGTCTCGTACACCAAGGCGCGTGGTGAATCGATTGGCCTGCCCGTCGCGGTGAACGGCCTGGTGGAGCGGGCCGAGCGGCTGGTGATCTCGCTGGTCGCCGCCGGGCTCGCCGGACTGCACGCGTTCGGCGTGCCCGGCATCGACGTCCTGCTGCCGATCGCGCTGTGGATCGTCGCCGTGGGCTCCGCGGTGACGCTGGGGCAGCGTGTGGTGACGGTACGACGGGAGTCGGCGGAGGCGGACGCGGACGCGGCCGCCGCACGGGGGAACGAGGCGACGTCATGAGTGGCTCGAGTGCCATGAAGGACCGGCTGACCGACGGGCTGTACGGGCTCGGCTGGGCGACCGTGAAGAAGCTGCCGGAACCCGTGGCCGCCGGGCTCGGGCGGCGGATCGCCGACGTCGCCTGGAAGCGGCGCGGCAAGAGCGTGCTGCGCCTGGAGTCCAACCTCGCGCGCGTGGTCCCGGACGCCACCCCCGAGCGGCTGGCCGAGCTGTCGAAGGCCGGGATGCGCTCGTACATGCGGTACTGGATGGAGTCCTTCCGGCTGCCCACCTGGAGCAAGGAGCGCGTCGACAGCGGCTTCGACATCAAGGACGTCCACCACCTGAAGGACGGCCTCGCCTCGGGGCGCGGCGTCATACTCGCCCTTCCGCACCTGGCCAACTGGGACCTCGCGGGCGTCTGGGTGACCCGCTCGCTCGGCGTGCCCTTCACCACGGTCGCGGAGCGGCTCAAGCCGGAGACGCTGTACGACCGGTTCGTCGCCTACCGCGAGTCGCTGGGCATGGAGGTCCTGCCGCACACCGGTGGCTCCGCCTTCGGCACGCTGGCGCGGCGGCTGCGGGCCGGCGGCCTGGTCTGTCTGGTCGCCGACCGCGATCTGTCCGCCTCCGGCATCGAGGTGAAGTTCTTCGGCGAGACGGCGCGGATGCCTGCCGGTCCCGCGATGCTGGCCCAGCAGACGGGCGCGCTGCTGCTGCCCGTGACCCTCTGGTACGACGACAGCCCGGTCATGAAGGGGCGCGTGCACGCGCCCATCGACGTACCCGAGACAGGTACGCGGGCCGACAAGACGTCTGTGATGACACAGGCGCTGGCCGACGCCTTCGCCGGCGGTATCGCGGACCACCCGGAGGACTGGCACATGCTGCAACGACTGTGGCTCGCGGACCTGGAGGAGCGCGGGGAGGAAGGGCGGACGTGAAGATCGGCATCGTCTGCCCGTACTCCTGGGACGTGCCGGGCGGCGTCCAGTTCCACATCCGCGACCTCGCCGAGCATCTGATCCGGCTCGGCCACGAGGTGTCCGTCCTCGCCCCGGCCGACGACGAGACGCCGCTGCCGCCGTACGTCCTTTCGGCCGGGCGCGCCGTGCCGGTGCCGTACAACGGCTCCGTGGCACGCCTCAACTTCGGCTTCCTGTCGGCGGCGCGGGTACGCCGCTGGCTGCACGACGGCACCTTCGACGTCATCCACATCCACGAGCCGGCCTCGCCCTCGCTCGGCCTGCTGAGCTGCTGGGCGGCGCAGGGACCGATCGTCGCGACCTTCCACACCTCGAACCCGCGCTCGCGGGCGATGATCGCGGCGTACCCGATCCTGCAGCCCGCCCTGGAGAAGATCAGCGCGCGGATCGCGGTGAGCGAGTACGCACGGCGCACCCTGGTCGAGCACCTGGGCGGCGACGCCGTCGTCATCCCGAACGGCGTCGACGTGGACTTCTTCGCGCGGGCCGAGCCCAAGGCGGAGTGGCAGGGCGAGACCCTGGGGTTCATCGGGCGGATCGACGAGCCGAGGAAGGGTCTTCCGGTCCTCATGAAGGCCCTGCCGAAGATCCTCGCCGAGCGTCCGCAGACCCGGCTTCTCGTCGCCGGGCGCGGTGACGAGGAGGAGGCGGTGGCATCGCTGCCGCGCGAGATGCGGTCACGCGTCGAGTTCCTCGGCATGGTCAGCGACGAGGACAAGGCGCGGCTGCTGGCCAGCGTCGACGTCTACGTGGCGCCGAACACGGGCGGCGAGAGCTTCGGGATCATCCTGGTCGAGGCCTTGTCGGCCGGGGCGCCGGTCCTCGCCTCGGACCTGGACGCCTTCGCCCAGGTCCTGGACCAGGGCGCGGCCGGCGAGCTGTTCGCCAACGAGGACGCCGACGCCCTGGCCGACGCGGCGATCCGGCTGCTGGGGGACGAGGTACGGCGCGACGAGCTGCGCAAGCGCGGCAGCGCGCACGTGCGGCGCTTCGACTGGTCGACGGTGGGCGCGGACATCCTCGCGGTCTACGAGACGGTGACGGACGGCGCGGCCTCGGTGGCGACGGACGAACGCACGGGCCTGCGGGCGAGGTTCGGCCTGGCGTCGCGGGACTAGGGCCGGTCCGGCGGATCACGGCGGGGTCCGCGACGCCTGGCACAACCCCACGACGGCGGTGCCGTTTCCAGGTCCGCTCGGCCCGGTGGCCTGGCACGCTGAGCCCATGAACTCCCTTCAGTTACTGGACCTCGGTCACATCGTGCGCCCCGCACACGAGTGGGACGGGCCCCACGACCGCGTGGAGCCCGTCCTCGCCTATCTCGTGGAACACCCGGGCGGCACGCTCCTGTTCGACACCGGTATCGGTGCCGGCTCGGCGGAGGTGGACGCGCACTACCGACCCACCCGCCTCCCCCTGCCCGTCGGCCCCGAGGACGTCGATCTCGTCGTCAACTGCCACCTCCACTTCGACCACATCGGCGGCAACCCGCTCTTCCCCGAGACCCCCGTCCTCGTCCAGCGCAAGGAACTGGCCACCGCCCGCGCCGGTGGCTACACCCTCGACCGGCTGCTCGACGGCGTCCGGTACCAGGAGATCGACGGCGAGTACGAGATCGCACCCGGGATCACGGTCGTGCCGACGCCCGGGCACACCGAGGGCCACCAGTCGCTGGTGGTGGACCAAGGCGAGCACGTCACCGTCCTCGCGGGCCAGGCGTACGACTTCGCGGCCGAGTTCGGCGTCCCGTACCGCCCCTGGCTCGACCGGCTCGCGGAACTCGCCGACGGGCGGACCGCATACGTCCGGTTCGCCCACGACCGTGACCTCTGGGCGGGTGTGCTGCCACCGCGACGGTAGCCTGTGCGCCCGTGACCGAAACCCTGATCTGGACCGTCGTCGTGTTGATCGCGATCGGCCTGTACCTCAGCTGGACCGCCGGCCGGCTCGACCGACTGCACGCGCGGATCGACGCGGCGCGCGCCGCCCTCGACGCCCAGCTGCTCCGCCGGGCCTCGGTCGCCCAGGAACTCGCCACGTCCGGGATCCTCGACCCCGCGGCCTCGATCGTGCTCTACGAGGCCGCGCACGCCGCCCGGCAGGCCGAGGAGGACCACCGCGAGGTCGCCGAGAGCGAGCTGAGCCAGGCCCTGCGCGCCGTGTTCGGGGAGCCGGAGCAGGTCGAGGCGGTACGGGAGGCCCCCGGCGGCGAGGAGGCCGCCGGAGAGCTCGCCGCAGCCGTCCGCAGGGTGCCGATGGCCCGCAGGTTCCACAACGACGCCGTGCGGGCCGCCCGCGCCCTGCGCCGCCACCGCACGGTGCGCTGGTTCCGGCTGGCCGGTCACGCCCCATTCCCGCTGGCCTTCGAAATGGACGACGAACCGCCCGTCGCCCTTGCCGATCGCCCGGCCTGACCCCCGTAACCTGCGAAAACAACGAAAACGATCCACCGGCTCCACATTGGCCCTTGATGTGGACTGGTGGTGGCCTGTTTCCTCACTCTTGTCTCAACACCGCTTTCTTGAGTGAGGTCCCCGTGTCCACCACGCTTCCCAACAGCACCCAGTCTCCCGAGACCGGCACCGCGCGCGTCAAGCGCGGCATGGCCGAGCAGCTCAAGGGCGGCGTGATCATGGACGTGGTCAACGCCGAGCAGGCGAAGATCGCCGAGGACGCCGGTGCCGTGGCCGTCATGGCCCTGGAGCGGGTCCCCGCCGACATCCGCAAGGACGGCGGCGTCGCGCGCATGTCCGACCCGAACATGATCGAAGAGATCATCGGCGCGGTGTCCATCCCCGTCATGGCCAAGTCTCGTATCGGCCACTTCGTCGAGGCCCAGGTCCTGCAGTCCCTCGGTGTCGACTACATCGACGAGTCCGAGGTCCTCACCCCGGCCGACGAGGTCAACCACTCCGACAAGTGGGCCTTCACGACCCCCTTCGTCTGTGGCGCCACCAACCTGGGCGAGGCCCTGCGCCGTATCGCCGAGGGCGCGGCCATGATCCGCTCCAAGGGCGAGGCCGGCACCGGCAACGTCGTCGAGGCCGTCCGTCACCTGCGCCAGATCAAGAACGAGATCGCCAAGCTGCGCGGCTTCGACAACAACGAGCTGTTCGCCGCCGCCAAGGAGCTGCGCGCCCCGTACGAGCTCGTCAAGGAGGTCGCCGAGCTCGGCAAGCTGCCGGTCGTGCTGTTCTCCGCCGGTGGTGTCGCCACCCCCGCCGACGCCGCGCTGATGCGCCAGCTCGGCGCCGAAGGCGTCTTCGTCGGCTCCGGCATCTTCAAGTCGGGCGACCCGGCCAAGCGCGCCGCCGCCATCGTGAAGGCCACCACCTTCTACGACGACCCGAAGATCATCGCGGACGCCTCCCGCAACCTGGGCGAGGCCATGGTCGGCATCAACTGCGACACCCTCCCCGAGTCCGAGCGCTACGCCAACCGCGGCTGGTAATCACCCATGACCACACCCGTGATCGGTGTCCTGGCCCTCCAGGGCGACGTACGGGAGCACCTGATCGCCCTGGCCGCGGCTGACGCCGTGGCCAGGCCGGTCCGGCGCCCCGAGGAACTCGCCGAGGTCGACGGCCTCGTCATACCCGGCGGCGAGTCCACCACCATCTCCAAGCTGGCCGACCTCTTCGGCCTGATGGAGCCGCTGCGCGAGCGCATCGCCGCCGGCCTGCCGGTCTACGGCACCTGCGCCGGTCTGATCATGCTCGCCGACAAGATCCTCGACCCGCGCTCGGGCCAGGAGACCTTCGGCGGCATCGACATGATCGTCCGCCGCAACGCCTTCGGACGGCAGAACGAGTCCTTCGAGGCCGGCGTCGCGGTGACCGGCATCGAGGACGGCCCCGTCGAGGGCGTCTTCATCCGCGCCCCGTGGGTCGAGTCCGTCGGCGCCCAGGTCGAGGTGCTCGCCGAGCACGAGGGGCACATCGTGGCCGTACGGCAGGGCCAGGCCCTGGCCACCTCGTTCCACCCCGAACTCACCGGCGATCACCGCCTCCACGCCCTGTTCGTCGACATGGTGCGCGCCGCGCGGTGACGAGGTCCCGGTAGGATCTCTGGGGTTCGTTCAGAAATTGGTTACGCGAAGGAGACAGGCAGATGTCCGGCCACTCTAAATGGGCTACGACGAAGCACAAGAAGGCCGTGATCGATGCCAAGCGCGGCAAGCTCTTCGCGAAGCTGATCAAGAACATCGAGGTCGCCGCCCGGACCGGCGGTGCCGACCTGGACGGCAACCCGACGCTGTTCGACGCCGTCCAGAAGGCGAAGAAGAGCTCGGTCCCGAACAAGAACATCGACTCGGCGATCAAGCGCGGCGGCGGCCTCGAGGCCGGCGGCGTCGACTACGAGACGATCATGTACGAGGGCTACGGCCCGAACGGTGTCGCGGTGCTCATCGAGTGCCTCACCGACAACCGCAACCGTGCCGCCTCCGACGTCCGCGTCGCCATGACCCGCAACGGCGGCTCCATGGCCGACCCCGGCTCGGTCTCGTACCTGTTCAACCGCAAGGGCGTCATCGTGCTGCCCAAGGGTGAGCTGACCGAGGACGACGTCCTCGGCGCGGTGCTCGACGCGGGCGCCGAGGAGGTCAACGACCTCGGTGAGAGCTTCGAGGTCATCAGCGAGGCCACCGACATGGTCGCGGTCCGCACCGCCCTCCAGGAGGCCGGCATCGACTACGACTCGGCCGACTCCAGCTTCGTCCCGACCATGCAGGTCGAGCTCGACGAAGAGGGCGCGCGCAAGATCTTCAAGCTGATCGACGCGCTGGAGGACAGCGACGACGTGCAGAACGTCTTCGCCAACTTCGACGTCAGCGACGACGTCATGGAGAAGGTCGACGCCTGATCAAGGGCGCCTGATCCTTCACGCCTGATCCAACGGCGACTTCGGCGGGCCGACGGGGACACACCCCGTCGGCCCGCCGCCGTTCGTGCGGCGTTGTCAGTGGCAGCGGATAGCCTGCACAAACAGATTTACGAAGACGGTCCAGGGAGGGGCTCAGGTGCGCGTGCTCGGGGTGGACCCGGGGCTGACCCGGTGCGGGGTCGGCGTCGTCGAAGGCGTCGCCGGGCGGCCCCTGACCATGCTCGGCGTGGGCGTCGTGCGGACGGCCGCGGACGCCGACATCGGCGTACGCCTGGTCGGCATCGAGCGCGGCATCGAGGAGTGGCTCGACCGCTTCTCGCCCGAACTGGTCGCCGTGGAGCGGGTGTTCAGCCAGCACAACGTGCGTACGGTGATGGGCACGGCACAGGCAAGCGCCGTCGCCATGCTCTGCGCCTCACGCCGCGGCATCCCCGTCGCCCTGCACACCCCGAGTGAGGTCAAGGCCGCCGTCACCGGCAGCGGGCGGGCCGACAAGGCCCAGGTCGGAGCCATGGTGACCCGGCTGCTCCGGCTCTCCGCCCCGCCCAAGCCGGCCGACGCCGCCGACGCCCTCGCCCTGGCCATCTGTCACATCTGGCGGGCCCCCGCCCAGAACCGCCTCCAGCAGGCCGTCGCCGCCCATCACGCATCGAAAGGCCGTTCCGCATGATCGCCTTTGTCAGCGGCCCGGTCGCCGCGCTCGCCCCCACCACCGCGGTCATCGAGGTCGGCGGTGTCGGCATGGCCGTCCAGTGCTCCCCGAACACCATCGCCGGACTGAGGATCGGTCAGGAGGCCCGGCTGGCCACGTCCCTGGTGGTGCGTGAGGACTCCCTGACCCTGTACGGCTTCGCGGACGACGACGAGCGGCAGGTCTTCGAACTGCTCCAGACCGCGAGCGGTGTCGGACCCCGGCTGGCCCAGGCGATGCTCGGCGTGCACAGCCCCGACGCGCTGCGGCTCGCCTTCTCCACCGGGGACGAGAAGGCGCTCACCGCCGTGCCCGGCATCGGCAAGAAGGGCGCGCAGAAGCTCCTCCTCGAACTCAAGGACAAGCTGGGCGCCCCGCTGGGCAGCAGTGGTCTCGTCGGCGCTCAGCGCGCGGCGTCCGGTCCTGCGCCGTGGACGGAGCAGCTCCACGCCGCGCTGATCGGTCTCGGGTACGCCTCGCGCGAGGCGGAGGACGCGGTCTCCGCGGTGACGCCGCAGGCCGAGGCCGCGATCGCCGCCGGCGGCTCGGCCCCGGTCCCGCAGCTCCTGCGGGCCGCGCTCCAGTCCCTGAACCGCGCCAGATAGCCCTGCGGGGCCAGTTCCCCACCCCACCCCGCCCCTTCCCGAAAGCGGGGGCAAGCCCCCGGACCCCGTACGGCCTTCGGCCGTGTCCTCGAACGCCGGACGGGCTGAAGGCGGGGTGTGGAAAGAGCCCCGCACAGCGGCCCCGCCCCGCAGACACGTACCGCACCACCACCACCACGAAGGCAGACACCGTGAACTGGGACGACGAGACCACCGGGGACGACGAGGCGCGCATCGTCGGTGCCTCCGCCGACGGTGACGACCAGGCCGTCGAGGCGGCCCTGCGGCCCAAGGACCTCAGCGAGTTCGTCGGCCAGGAGAAGGTGCGCCAGCAGCTCGACCTGGTCCTCAAGGCGGCCCGCCAGCGCGGCGCCACCGCCGACCACGTCCTGCTCTCCGGCGCCCCCGGCCTCGGCAAGACCACCCTGTCGATGATCATCGCGGCGGAGATGAACGCGCCGATCCGGATCACCTCCGGCCCCGCCATCCAGCACGCCGGCGACCTGGCCGCGATCCTCTCCTCCCTCCAGGAGGGAGAGATCCTCTTCCTCGACGAGATCCACCGCATGTCCCGCCCCGCCGAGGAGATGCTCTACATGGCGATGGAGGACTTCCGCGTCGACGTGATCGTCGGCAAGGGCCCCGGCGCCACCGCCATCCCGCTGGAGCTGCCGCCCTTCACCCTGGTCGGCGCCACGACCAGGGCCGGACTCCTGCCGCCCCCGCTCCGCGACCGCTTCGGCTTCACCGCCCACATGGAGTTCTACGACCCCGCCGAGCTCGAGCGCGTCATCCACCGCTCCGCCGGACTCCTCGACGTCGAGATCGACACCGCCGGAGCCGCCGAGATCGCCGGCCGCTCCCGGGGCACCCCCCGGATCGCGAACCGTCTGCTGCGCCGCGTCCGCGACTACGCTCAGGTCAAGGCCGACGGCGTGATCACCCGCGAGATCTCCGCCGCCGCACTCGGGGTCTACGAGGTGGACAGCCGCGGTCTCGACCGGCTCGACCGGGCCGTCCTGGAGGCCCTGCTCAAGCTCTTCGGCGGCGGGCCGGTCGGTCTGTCCACCCTCGCGGTCGCGGTGGGGGAGGAGCGCGAGACCGTCGAGGAGGTCGCCGAACCCTTCCTCGTACGGGAGGGACTTCTGGCCCGTACGCCCCGTGGTCGGGTCGCCACTCCCGCGGCATGGACCCATCTCGGACTCGTTCCGCCGCAGGCAGCGGCCCCGGGCGCGCCAGGAAGCGGACAACAGGGGCTCTTCGGGGCGTGACGGCGCGGAGACTCGTCGGAGCAGGAACCAGGGTGCGATGCTGGACGTTGTTCCATCGATGCGGACTCGCCTAGACTCCGCCGATGCCGACCTTTCTGGCCGGCACGCCCACCCCCGAAGATCAGGCCGCGGGATCTCCGCGTCCGTGCGAAGGAAACCCGTCCCGTGAGTATCGTGACCCTCCTCCCCTTCATCGTCCTCATCGGGGCCATGTTCCTGATGACCCGCTCTGCGAAGAAGAAGCAGCAGGCGGCCGCGCAGATGCGCGACGAGATGCAGCCCGGCACCGGCGTCCGCACGATCGGGGGGATGTACGCCACCGTCAAGGAGATCGCCGACGAGACCGTCCTCCTCGAGGTCGCTCCCGGCGTGCACGCCGTCTACGCGAAGAACGCGATCGGCGCGGTTCTCCAGGACGAGGAGTACAACCGCATCGTCCACGGTGACGAGCCGGACGCCGAGACCGTCGTTCCGGACGACGCCTCCTCGCTGACCGAGTCGGCCGAGGCCGACGCGTCGGACGACGACGCCGAGGTGTCCGAGGACGTCAAGCCCGACCTGACCAAGAAGGTCGAGGCCGCCGAGGCCGAGGCCGCGGTCAAGAAGGACGGCAAGGCCGACGGCGAGACCGAGGCGAAGTAGTCCAGTCCGGGGACCGCGGGACGCCCACCGGCGTCCGCGGTCCCCGGCACGGTTCCACGTCTGCGGGGGCAGGTCCCCACACACACTTCGTGGCCGCACCGCGCACACCCGGCGCGGGACGGTTGGACAGGGAGAAACGACAAGGTGGCAGCACCGAAGAAGGGCCGAAGGCCGGCGGGGGGCCAGAGCAGGCCGGGGCGTGCCCTGGCTCTGATCCTGATCGCCATGGTCGCGCTCACGGGCGGAATGTTCTGGTCGGGTCACACCACTCCGCGTCTGGGCATCGACCTCGCGGGCGGTACCTCGATCACGCTCAAGGCGAAGGCCGAGCCGGGTCAGGAAGACGCCGTCAACGAGACCAACATGAACACCGCGGTCGGCATCATCGAGCGCCGTGTCAATGGTCTGGGTGTCTCCGAGGCCGAGGTCCAGACGCAGGGCCGCGAGAACATCATCGTGAACATCCCCCGGGGTGTGAACGAGAAGCAGGCCCGTGAGCAGGTCGGCACCACCGCCCAGCTCTACTTCCGGCCCGTTCTGACCTACGCGCCCTCCGAGCAGCCCGCGCCGGACGCGAGCTCCTCCGCCTCGCCGAAGCCCTCCGCCTCCGGAGCGACCGCGGACAGTGGCAAGAAGGACGAGAAGTCCGCCACTCCGTCGTCGAGCACTCCGTCGTCGAGCGCCTCCACCCAGGGCCGCGCGCTCTCCGAGGCCCTGAAGGCGCCGAGCCCCACGCCCACCGCGAGCGGCTCCGCCACCCCGAAGAGCTCCGAGAGCCCCAAGGCCTCCGGTACCCCGAGCACCGACCCGGCGACCTCCGCCCTCGAGCAGAAGTTCGCCGCCCTGAACTGCCTCGACCCGAAGCAGCGGGCCGCCGCCGGCCAGGGCGTCAAGCCGGCCGACTCCACCGTCGCCTGTGGCAAGAACGCCATCGGCCAGTGGGAGAAGTACCTGCTCGGCCCGGCCGAGGTGGACGGCAAGGACGTCGACAACGCCAAGGGCGTGCTCGACCAGCAGCGCGGCATGTGGATCGTGAACATGGAGTTCACGGACGAGGGCGCCAAGAAGTTCTCGAAGATCACCAGCAAGCTCTCGCAGCAGCAGGAGCCGCAGAACCAGTTCGCGATCGTGCTGGACGGCGAGGTCGTCTCGGCCCCGTCGGTGCGCACCACGCTGAGCGCCAACGCGGAGATCTCCGGCAGCTTCACCCAGCAGTCCGCCCAGGACCTCGGCAACATCCTGTCCTACGGTGCCCTGCCGCTCTCCTTCGACACCCAGAGCGTCGACACCGTCACCGCCGCCCTCGGCGGTGAGCAGCTGGAGGCGGGCCTGATCGCCGGTGCGATCGGTCTGGCCCTGGTCGTGCTCTACCTGGTCGTCTACTACCGCGGCCTGTCGCTGATCGCCCTGCTCAGCCTGGCGGTCTCGGCGCTCCTCACGTACGTGATCATGGCCCTGCTCGGCCCGGCCATCGGCTTCGCGCTGAACCTGCCGGCCGTCTGTGGCGCCATCGTGGCCATCGGTATCACCGCGGACTCGTTCATCGTCTACTTCGAACGCATCCGCGACGAGGTCCGCGAGGGCCGCTCGCTGCGCCCCGCGGTCGAGCGCGCCTGGCCGCGTGCCCGCCGCACGATCCTCGTCTCCGACTTCGTGTCGTTCCTCGCCGCCGCGGTGCTCTTCCTGGTCACCGTCGGCAAGGTGCAGGGCTTCGCGTTCACCCTCGGCCTGACCACCCTGCTCGACGTGGTCGTGGTGTTCCTCTTCACCAAGCCGCTGATGACGCTGCTCGCGCGCACCAAGTTCTACGGCGAGGGCCACGCCTGGTCCGGCCTGGACCCCAAGCGCCTCGGTGCCAAGCCGCCGCTGCGCCGCACCCGCCGTGTCTCCGCCCCCGTCGACCCGAAGGAGGCGTGAGATGGCGAAGAAGCACGACAGTCTCGGCGCCCGGCTCAACCGCGGTGAGGTCGTCTACGACTTCATCGGCAACCGCAGGCTCTGGTACGGCATCTCGATCCTGATCACCATCACGGCGATCGTGGCCCTCGCGGTCCGCGGGCTGAACATGGGCATCGAGTTCCAGGGCGGCGCCGTCTTCACCACCCCGAAGTCGGACGTCTCGGTCTCGCAGGCCCAGGAGTACGCGGAAGAGGCCTCCGGCCACGACGCGGTCGTCCAGAAGCTCGGCAGCGGCGCGCTGCGCATCCAGGTCGGCGGCCTCGACACCGAGAAGTCCGACCAGGTCCGCGCGGAGCTCGCCAAGGACCTGAACGTCGCCGAGAACAAGATCGCGGCGGAGCTGGTCGGTCCCAGCTGGGGCGAGCAGATCGCCACCAAGGCATGGACCGGTCTCGCGGTCTTCATGATCCTCGTGGTGATCTATCTGGCCATCGCGTTCGAGTGGAGAATGGCGGTGGCGGCGCTCGTCGCCCTGATCCACGACCTGACCATCACCGTCGGCATCTATTCGCTCGTCGGCTTCGAGGTCACGGTCGGTACGGTCATCGGTCTGCTGACGATCCTCGGCTACTCGCTGTACGACACGGTCGTCGTCTTCGACTCCCTCAAGGAGGGAACGAAGGACATCACCAAGCAGACCCGCTACACGTACAGCGATCTGGCCAACAGGTCGATCAACGGCACCCTGATCCGTTCGATCAACACCACCGTCGTGGCCCTGCTGCCGGTCGCCGGTCTGCTGTTCATCGGTGGCGGTGTCCTCGGCGCCGGCATGTTGAACGACATCTCGCTGTCGCTGTTCGTCGGCCTCGCCGCCGGCGCGTACTCCTCGATCTTCATCGCCACCCCGCTCGTCGCCGACCTCAAGGAGCGCGAGCCGGCGATCAAGGCGCTCAAGAAGCGGGTGCTCGCCAAGCGTGAGGCCGCGGCGGCCAAGGGTGAGCCCCTGGACGCCGACGCCGACGAGGCCGCGGAAGGCTTCGAGGACGAGGCGGAGGCCGCCGTCGTCGGCCAGCGTGGCCGCCGCGGCAGGCAGTCGGAGCGCCGCTGATGACTGCCGAGATCCAGGACACCGCCGGTCTGCTGCTCAGCCGGATCCGGGACGTCCCCGACTATCCGAAGCCGGGCGTGCTGTTCAAGGACATCACCCCGCTGCTCGCGGACCCGGTGGCGTTCACCGCGCTGACCGACACCCTCGCCACGCTGTGCGCCACGCACGGCGCGACGAAGATCGTCGGCCTGGAGGCGCGCGGCTTCATCCTCGCCGCACCGGTGGCCGTCCGCGCGGGCCTGGGCTTCGTCCCGGTCCGCAAGGCCGGCAAGCTGCCCGGTGCGACGCTGAAGCAGGCGTACGAGCTGGAGTACGGCACCGCCGAGATCGAGGTGCACGCCGAGGACCTGGCCGCGGGCGACCGCGTCATGGTCATCGACGACGTCCTCGCCACCGGCGGCACCGCCGAGGCCTCGCTGGAGCTCATCCGGCGGGCCGGCGCCGAGGTCGCGGGCGTCGCGGTTCTCATGGAGCTCGGCTTCCTCGCCGGGCGGGCCCGGCTGGAGCCCGCGCTGCGCGGCGCCCCGCTCGAGGCGCTGATCACGGTCTGACACCGCACCCCCGTGTGGTGAGGGGCGCTCCGGGGAATCCCCGGGGCGCCCCGACCGTTTTCCCGGTATGTCCCGGAACGGGACCGTTCGCGCGCGTGGCGGCCGTCTCACCACTCGCACGCGTGAGCACGGGCGCTCCCGGATCGATACCATGGCCTTTCCGGGCCTGACCGGGGGACCCGGAACCTCCCCCAGACTTCGTCCGGGGGGACCCCAAGGAGCGCTCTTGCCAGACGAGGCCCAGCCATTCTCCGCCGCGCAGCCCGACCCGCAGGCCGAGAAGGCCGCGGCGGAACCCGCGACGCCCAAGAACAAGCCCGCGGAGAGCAGGCCCGCGCCCGTGGCACCCACCCCGCTACCGGCCTCCACGCCCAAGCCCGCGCCCGCCCCGGTGGCCCGTTCCGGCGGCGGCTCGTCCAACCGCGTGCGCGCCCGCCTCGCCCGCCTGGGTGTCCAGCGCTCCTCCCCGTACAACCCGGTCCTCGAGCCCCTGCTGCGGATCGTCCGCTCCAACGACCCGAAGATCGAGACCGCGACGCTCCGCCAGATCGAGCGGGCCTACCAGGTCGCCGAGCGCTGGCACCGCGGTCAGAAGCGCAAGAGCGGGGACCCGTACATCACGCACCCGCTCGCGGTCACCACCATCCTCGCCGAGCTCGGCATGGACCCGGCCACGCTCATGGCCGGTCTGCTGCACGACACCGTCGAGGACACCGAGTACGGCCTGGACACCCTGCGCCGCGACTTCGGCGACCAGGTCGCCCTGCTCGTCGACGGCGTCACCAAGCTCGACAAGGTCAAGTTCGGCGAGGCCGCGCAGGCCGAGACCGTCCGCAAGATGGTCGTCGCCATGGCCAAGGACCCGCGCGTCCTGGTCATCAAGCTCGCCGACCGCCTGCACAACATGCGCACCATGCGCTACCTGAAGCGGGAGAAGCAGGAGAAGAAGGCCCGCGAGACCCTCGAGATCTACGCGCCCCTGGCTCACCGCCTGGGCATGAACACCATCAAGTGGGAGCTGGAGGACCTCGCCTTCGCGATCCTCTACCCCAAGATGTACGACGAGATCGTCCGGCTCGTCGCCGAGCGCGCGCCCAAGCGCGACGAGTACCTCGCCATAGTGACCGACGAGGTCCAGTCCGACCTGCGCGCCGCCCGCATCAAGGCCACCGTCACCGGTCGGCCGAAGCACTACTACAGCGTCTACCAGAAGATGATCGTCCGCGGCCGTGACTTCGCGGAGATCTACGACCTGGTCGGCATCCGCGTCCTCGTGGACACCGTCCGCGACTGCTACGCGGCGCTCGGCACCGTCCACGCGCGATGGAACCCGGTCCCCGGCCGGTTCAAGGACTACATCGCGATGCCGAAGTTCAACATGTACCAGTCGCTGCACACGACGGTCATCGGGCCCAACGGCAAGCCCGTCGAGCTGCAGATCCGTACGTTCGACATGCACCGCCGGGCCGAGTACGGCATCGCCGCGCACTGGAAGTACAAGCAGGAGGCCGTCGCCGGGGCCTCCAAGGTGCGCACCGACGTGCCGAAGAACGCCGGCAAGGACGACCACCTCAACGACATGGCGTGGCTGCGCCAACTCCTCGACTGGCAGAAGGAGACCGAGGACCCCAGCGAGTTCCTGGAGTCCCTCCGCTTCGACCTGTCGCGCAACGAGGTCTTCGTCTTCACCCCCAAGGGCGACGTCATAGCGCTGCCCGCCGGGGCCACCCCCGTCGACTTCTCCTACGCCGTCCACACCGAGGTCGGCCACCGCACCATAGGAGCCCGGGTCAACGGGCGGCTCGTCCCGCTCGAATCGACCCTCGACAACGGCGACCTGGTCGAGGTCTTCACCTCCAAGGCCGCGGGCGCCGGGCCGTCCCGCGACTGGCTGGGCTTCGTCAAGTCCCCCCGGGCCCGTAACAAGATCCGCGCCTGGTTCTCCAAGGAGCGCCGCGAGGAGGCGATCGAGCACGGCAAGGACGCCATCGCGCGGGCCATGCGCAAGCAGAACCTGCCGATCCAGCGCATCCTGACCGGCGACTCGCTCGTCACCCTGGCCCACGAGATGCGCTACAGCGACATCTCCTCGCTGTACGCGGCGATCGGCGAGGGTCATGTCACGGCCCAGTCCATCGTCCAGAAGCTCGTCCAGGCGCTCGGTGGCGAGGAAGCCGCCAACGAGGACCTCGTCGAGACCGCCCCGCCCACGCGCGGTCGCGCCAAGCGCCGCTCCAGCGCCGACCCGGGTGTCGTCGTCAAGGGCGTCGAGGACGTCTGGGTCAAGCTGGCCCGCTGCTGTACGCCCGTACCGGGCGACCCGATCATCGGCTTCGTCACCCGTGGCAGCGGCGTATCGGTTCACCGCAGCGACTGCGTCAACGTCGACTCGCTCTCCCGCGAGCCCGAGCGCATCCTCGAGGTCGAGTGGGCCCCCACCCAGTCCTCGGTCTTCCTGGTCGCCATCCAGGTGGAGGCGCTCGACCGCTCCCGGCTGCTGTCGGACGTCACGCGGGTCCTCTCGGACCAGCACGTCAACATCCTGTCGGCGGCCGTCCAGACCTCCCGCGACCGCGTGGCCACCTCGCGCTTCACCTTCGAGATGGGCGACCCGAAGCACCTCGGACACGTCCTGAAGGCCGTCCGTGGTGTGGAGGGCGTCTACGACGTCTACCGGGTCACCTCGGCGCGGCGCCCGTAACGGCGCGTACGAGAAAGGCCCCGGCGCCTCCGCGAGGTACCGGGGCCCTTCTCGTACGTACGGCGGAGTCTCAGCCGCCGAACTCCTGCAGGCCCTTCAGCGCCTGGTCGAGGAGCGCCTGGCGGCCCTCCAGCTCACGCGCCAGCTTGTCGGCCTTGGCGTCGTTGCCCGCGGCACGGGCCGTGTCGATCTGCTTCTGCAGCTTGTCGACCGCGTCCTGCAGCTGGCCGGTCAGACCCGCAGCACGCGCGCGTGCCTCCGGGTTGGTCCGGCGCCACTCCGACTCCTCGGCCTCCTGGATCGCCCGCTCCACCGCGTGCATCCGGCCCTCGACCTTCGGCCGGGCGTCGCGCGGAACGTGGCCGATGGCCTCCCAGCGCTCGTTGATGGAACGGAAGGCCGCACGCGCCGCCTTCAGATCCGTCACGGGCACCAGCTTCTCGGCCTCGACCGCGAGCTCCTCCTTCAGCTTGAGGTTCTCGGTCTGCTCCGCGTCGCGCTCGGCGAAGACCTCGCCGCGCGCCGCGAAGAAGACGTCCTGGGCGCCGCGGAAGCGGTTCCACAGGTCGTCCTCGTGCTCGCGCTGGGCGCGGCCCACGGCCTTCCACTCCGCCATCAGCTCGCGGTAGCGGGCAGCCGTGCCACCCCAGTCAGTGGAGTTGGAGAGCGACTCGGCCTCGGCGACCAGCTTCTCCTTGGCCTTGCGGGCCTCCTCGCGCTGCGCGTCCAGCGAGGCGAAGTGCGCCTTGCGGCGCTTGGAGAACGCCGAGCGGGCGTGCGAGAACCGGTGCCACAGCTCGTCGTCCGACTTCCGGTCGAGCCGCGGCAGGCCCTTCCAGGTGTCCACGAGCGCGCGCAGCCGCTCACCGGCGGCCCGCCACTGCTCGCTCTGCGCCAGCTCCTCGGCCTCCTTGACCAGAGCCTCCTTGGCGCCGCGCGCCTCGTCGGTCTGCTTGGCCTTCTGGACCTTGCGCTCCTCGCGGCGCGACTCCACGGTCTCGACCAGCTTGTCGAGCCGGGTGGTCAGCGCGGCGAGGTCACCCACGGCGTGATGCTCGTCGACCTGCTGCCGGATGTGGTCGATCGCGGCAGTGGCGTCCTTCGCCGAGAGGTCGGTGGTCTTCACCCTCTTCTCGAGGAGGCCGATCTCGACAACCAAGCCCTCGTACTTGCGCTCGAAGTAGGCCAGTGCCTCCTCGGGAGTGCCGGCCTGCCACGATCCGACGACCTTCTCGCCCTCGGCAGTACGCACGTACACGGTGCCCGTCTCGTCGACGCGGCCCCACGGGTCGCTGCTCACAGCGCCTCCTCCACATGATGCCGACGAGGGGGTTGTGCCCCCTGGGCATCGTCCACAGTTTCCCGGCGGGCCTCGCCCGCCCTCAACAACGCGAATACAGGTCCGCGCTGCACAACGCCAATCTAGGCGACCGGCCGCCCGGCTGTCCGCACTCAGCGCGACCGAAGTTCAACGGTCGCGCCGTGCGTCACTTCTTGGCGACCGTGGCCTTCTCGATGGTGACGGCCTTCTTGGGCGCGCCGTCCTTGGCGCCGCCCTCGACACCGGCCTTCGCGACCTCCTGGACGACCTTCAGACCGGCCGCGTCGATCTTCCCGAAGGGGGTGTAGCTCGGCGGCAGCTTGGTGTCCTTGTAGACGAGGAAGAACTGGCTGCCACCCGTGCCCGGCTGACCGGTGTTGGCCATGGCGACCGTTCCGGCCGGGAAGGTCACCGAACCGTCCGCACCGGCCTTGCCGAGGGAGTCCAGGTTCTCGTCCGGGATGGTGTACCCGGGGCCGCCGGTGCCGTCACCCTTCGGGTCACCGCACTGGAGGACGAAGATGCCGTCGGTGGTGAGCCGGTGGCACTTCGTCCCGTCGAAGTACTTCTTGTCGGCCAGGTGCTTGAAGGAGTTCACCGTCCGCGGGGTCTTCGCCGCGTCCATGGCCAGGGAGATGTCTCCGACGTTCGTCTTCAGGGCCATCGTGTACGTGGCCTTCTGGTCGACGGCCATCGCCGGCTCGGGCGTCGTCGACTCGCTCGTCGAGGGCGTCGGGTCGCCGCCCGCGGCGCTGTCCGAGCCCTTCGTGCCACCGTCGGTCAGCGCGACCGAGGCGTACACCGCGCCGCCCGCGGCCAGCACGACGGCCAGCGAGGCGGCGATGACGGTGTTACGGCGCCTGGCCTTCTGCCGCGCCTCCTGCCGTCGCTGCTGCTGCCGCGCGTACTTCTCCCTGGCGAGCTGCCGCCGCCGCTGATCGCTGCTGACCACCGGGTCTGCTCCTTGTCGGTCGTCTGTTCCTGTCCTGGCCGGGTGTGCCCGTACCGTATACGGGTTGGCTGTGGAATACGCAGCGCCGGTAGGCTCTGATCTGCCGCTTCCGCTCCGCCGCACCCTCGCGCCGGACGACATTTAAGGACGATCGTGCTGATTGCCGGGTTCCCCGCCGGGGCCTGGGGGACCAACTGCTACCTGGTCGCCCCCGCCGCAGGCGAGGAGTGCGTGATCATCGACCCGGGCCACCAGGCCGCCCAGGGAGTCGAGGAGACGCTCAAGAAGCATCGGCTCAAGCCCGTCGCGGTGGTCCTCACCCACGGCCACATCGACCATGTCGCCTCCGTCGTCCCGGTCTGCGGCGCCCATGACGTACCCGCGTGGATCCACCCCTCCGACCGGTACATGATGAGCGACCCGGAGAAGGCCCTCGGCCGCTCCATCGGGATGCCGCTCATGGGCGAACTGACCGTGGGCGAGCCGGACGACGTGCACGAGCTCACCGACGGCGCGAAGCTGGATCTCGCCGGACTGGAGTTCTCCGTCGCGCATGCGCCCGGTCATACCAAGGGGTCGGTGACTTTCCAGATGCCGAAGACCCCGGAGATTCCCTCCGTGTTCTTCTCGGGTGATCTGCTCTTCGCCGGCTCCATCGGACGCACCGACCTGCCCGGCGGTGACATGGACGAGATGCTCGAATCGCTGGCCCGCGTGTGCCTGCCCCTCGACAACTCGACCGTGGTGCTGTCGGGACACGGTCCCCAGACGACCATCGGCCAGGAGCGCGCCACCAACCCCTATCTGCGGCAGGTGGCCGCCGGCCTCGGGAGCGTGGACGCTCCCCGACGAGGAATGTGACGAGACCTTCGTGAGCACCTTCAAGGCCCCCAAGGGCACGTACGACCTGATCCCGCCCTACTCCGCCAAGTACCTGGCGGTCCGGGAGGCGATCTCCGAACCCCTGCGGAAGTCCGGCTACGGCTACGTCGAGACCCCCGGCTTCGAGGACGTCAACCTCTTCGCCCGCGGCGTCGGCGAGTCCACCGACATCGTGACCAAGGAGATGTACGCCTTCGAGACCAAGGGCGGCAGCAAGCTCGCGCTGCGCCCCGAAGGCACCGCATCCGTGCTGCGCGCGGCCCTGGAGGCCAGCCTGCACAAGCAGGGCAACCTGCCGGTCAAGCTCTGGTACTCGGGCTCCTACTACCGCTACGAGCGCCCGCAGAAGGGCCGCTACAGGCACTTCTCCCAGGTCGGCGCCGAGGCCATCGGCGCCGAGGACCCGGCGCTCGACGCCGAGCTGATCATCCTGGCCGACCAGGCGTACCGCTCGCTCGGTCTGCGGAACTTCCGCATCCTGCTGAACTCGCTCGGCGACAAGGAGTGCCGCCCCGTCTACCGGGAGGCCCTGCAGACCTTCCTGCGCGGCCTCGACCTCGACGAGGAGACCCTGCGCCGCGCCGAGATCAACCCGCTGCGGGTCCTCGACGACAAGCGCGAGGCGGTGCAGAAGCAGCTGGCGGGCGCGCCGCTGCTGCGCGACTACCTGTGCGACGCGTGCAAGGCGTACCACGAGGAGGTGCGCGCGCTGATCACCGCCGCGGGCGTGGCCTTCGAGGACGACGCGAAGCTGGTGCGCGGTCTGGACTACTACACCAGGACCACCTTCGAGTTCGTCCACGACGGTCTGGGCTCCCAGTCGGCGGTCGGCGGCGGCGGTCGCTACGACGGCCTCTCGGAGATGATCGGCGGCCCCGCGCTGCCGTCCGTGGGCTGGGCCCTCGGTGTGGACCGTACGGTCCTCGCCCTGGAGGCCGAGGGCGTGGAGCTGGACATCCCGGCCGCCACCAGCGTCTTCGCGGTGGCGATCGGCGACGAGGCGCGCCGCGTGCTGTTCGGCAAGGTCACCGAACTCCGCAAGGCCGGGATCGCGGCTGACTTCTCCTTCGGCGGCAAGGGCCTGAAGGGCTCGATGAAGGACGCCAACCGCTCCGGCGCCCGCTTCGCCGTCGTCGCCGGTGAGCGCGACCTCGCCGAGGGCGTCGCCCAGCTCAAGGACATGGAGTCCGGCGAGCAGCAGCCGGTCGCTCTGGACAAGCTGGTCGAGGAGGTCCGGGCCAAGCTGGCCTGACCGCCCGTCATGTGTGCGAGGGCCCGGACCACGGTGTGGTCCGGGCCCTCGGCCGTCCTTATGTCCACCGAACGGTCGACAAGGGCCCTCGTGCGGCAGAATGACCGTGCCCAGAAACAGGCGAGTGATGGATCGGGGATATGACGAAAGCAGCGGTTGACGACTCGGCGCGCGGCACGATCGGCGCGAGCCGTGCCCTCGCCTGGCTGTTGGTGATCACCGGTGCCGCCGGCCTGCTCGCCGCCTGGATCATCACGATCGACAAGTTCAAGCTCCTCGAGGACCCGAACTTCACCCCGGGCTGCAGCCTCAACCCGATCGTCTCCTGCGGCAACATCATGAAGAGCGAGCAGGCCTCGGTCTTCGGCTTCCCCAACCCCATGCTCGGCCTCGTCACCTACGCGATGGTGATCGCCATCGGCGTCGGTCTCCTCGCGGGCGCCCGCTACCGCCGCTGGTACTGGCTCGGCCTGAACGCCGGCACGCTGTTCGGCGTCGGGTTCTGCACCTGGCTCATGCAGCAGTCGCTGTACGAGATCAACGCGCTCTGCCTCTGGTGCTGCCTGGCCTGGGTCGCCACCATCGTCATGTTCTGGTACGTGACCTCGCACAACGTCCGTAACGGAGTCCTCCCCGCGCCCCGGGGCCTGCGGACCTTCTTCGACGAGTTCACCTGGGTGCTGCCGGTGCTGCACGTCGGGATCATCGGCATGCTGATCCTCACGCGCTGGTGGGACTTCTGGACCAGCTGAGGGTGACGGGCGAGGAGCGGGCGCGGGCCGCGTTGTCAGTGCCCTGACTTAGGCTTCATCACTGTGGAGCCCGACCTCTTTACCGCAGCCGCCGAAGAACGCCAGGAGAAGGACCCGTCCAGCAGCCCCCTGGCCGTCCGGATGCGCCCGCGCACCCTGGACGAGGTCCTCGGCCAGCAGCATCTGCTGAAGCCGGGATCGCCGCTGCGCCGGCTGGTGGGCGAGGGGGCCGGGGGTCCCGCCGGGGCTTCGTCCGTGATCCTCTGGGGACCGCCGGGCATCGGGAAGACCACCCTCGCGTACGTCGTCTCCGAGGCGACGAACAAGCGCTTCGTGGAGCTCTCCGCGATCACGGCGGGCGTCAAGGAGGTCCGCGCCGTCATCGACGGGGCCCGCCGGGCCGCCGGCGGCTTCGGCAGGGAGACGGTCCTCTTCCTCGACGAGATCCACCGCTTCTCCAAGGCCCAGCAGGACTCGCTGCTCCCGGCGGTGGAGAACCGCTGGGTGACGCTGATCGCCGCGACGACCGAGAACCCGTACTTCTCGATCATCTCCCCGCTGCTCTCCCGGTCCCTGCTGCTCACGCTCGAACCGCTCACCGACGACGACCTGCGCGATCTGCTGAAGCGGGCCCTCACCGAGGACCGCGGGCTGGGTGGGGCGGTCACCCTGCCCGAGGACGCCGAGGCGCATCTGCTGCGGATCGCCGGCGGCGACGCGCGGCGTGCGCTGACCGCCCTGGAGGCGGCCGCGGGCTCGGCCATCGCCAAGGGAGAGCCGGAGATCACGCTCTCGACGGTGGAGGAGACCGTCGACCGGGCGGCGGTGAAGTACGACCGGGACGGCGACCAGCACTACGACGTGGCCAGCGCGCTCATCAAGTCGATCCGGGGCTCGGACGTGGACGCGGCCCTGCACTACCTGGCCCGGATGATCGAGGCGGGGGAGGATCCCCGGTTCATCGCCCGGCGCCTGATGATCTCGGCCAGCGAGGACATCGGCCTGGCCGACCCGACGGCGCTGCCGACGGCCGTGGCGGCCGCGCAGGCGGTCGCCATGATCGGCTTCCCCGAGGCGGCGCTGACCCTGAGCCACGCCACGATCGCGCTGGCCCTCGCCCCGAAGTCGAACGCGGCGACGACCGCGATCTTCGCGGCCCAGGCGGACGTGCGCAACGGCCTGGCGGGCCCGGTCCCGGCGCACCTGCGCGACGGCCACTACAAGGGCGCGGCCAAGCTCGGCCACGCCCAGGGTTACGTCTATCCGCACGACGTCCCGGGCGGCATCGCGGCCCAGCAGTACGCCCCGGACGCGGTCCACGGCAAGCGCTACTACGAACCGACCCGCTACGGCGCGGAGGCACGGTACGCCGACGTGGTGGAGAAGGTGCGGGAGCGGCTGCGGGGCGACGGCTGAGGGCCGGACCCGGGCGCGTGCACGGGCCCCCGGCCGACCCGGTACACTCGTGCGGAGTGCTGCGTTTCGTGTCCGGCTTCGGCCGGCGCCACCAGAACGAGACAGGCAGCCGGAGCCCCGCCTCAGGCGGGATCTCCAGGAGTGTCGCGCACCTTCGAAGGTGTCGCGGGCAACCCATCACCTCCCCGGATCCCCGGGATCAGGCGATGGGCCGTTCGCGTGCTGCACGTATGTGCCCAGACCGGGGAGCGGCTGCCCGACAGGTCCTCACGGACCTTACGGGTTTCCCCGGCTGCGGATGCGACCTCCTCTAACCCTGGTGAAGCCGTATTCGTACAGATAGAGAGGTTGGTTCATGCCGAACCAGTCCCGTCCCAAGGTCAAGAAGTCGCGTGCCCTCGGCATCGCGCTGACCCCGAAGGCCGTCAAGTACTTCGAGGCCCGCCCCTACCCGCCGGGTGAGCACGGCCGTGGCCGCAAGCAGAACTCGGACTACAAGGTCCGTCTGCTCGAGAAGCAGCGCCTGCGCGCCCAGTACGACATCAGCGAGCGCCAGATGGCGCGCGCCTACGACCGTGCCAAGAAGGCCGAGGGCAAGACGGGCGAGGCGCTGGTCGTCGAGCTCGAGCGTCGCCTCGACGCCCTGGTCCTGCGTTCGGGCATCGCCCGCACCATCTACCAGGCCCGCCAGATGGTCGTGCACGGTCACATCCAGGTCAACGGTGGCAAGGTCGACAAGCCGTCGTTCCGTGTCCGTCCCGACGACGTCGTGATGGTCCGCGAGCGCTCCCGCGAGAAGCCCCTGTTCCAGGTTGCCCGCGAGGGTGGCTTCGCCGCCGACGGTGAGACCCCGCGCTACCTGCAGGTCAACCTGAAGGCCCTGGCCTTCCGCCTCGACCGCGACCCGAACCGCAAGGAAATCCCGGTCATCTGCGACGAGCAGCTGGTCGTCGAGTACTACGCCCGCTGATCCACGCGATCCTGGCGCAGTACCACCCCCGCGGTGTTCAGCCCGCCGCTTCCCCACCCTGACCGGTGGGGGAGCCGGCGGGCTTCCGCGTGTCCGGGGCCGTCGTACGGAACGGTCGCGGCGCCCGCGGGCCGACGAGCCGCCTCGCCGGATCCCGACGCTCACTGAGCGCCCGGTCCACCGCCGCGTCCAGCGAGAGCAGCCGGCCCTCCCGCACCGACGCCCCGTAGACCTCCGGGCCGAGCGCCTCACCCGCCTGCCGTTCGCACAGCGCCCGCGCCCCGTTGAAATGGCCCGAGCCGAACAACTGAAGGCCCACCAGGTCCCACACCGGCAGCGCGGCGCCCTGCAGCACCGCCGCCTCCGCCGGATCACCCTCGCTCGCCGTCACCAGCGCGAGCAGCTCGATCGCCAGGACCAGCCCCACCAGGTCGTGGAAGGTGTGGTTGATGGTGACGCACTCGCCGAGCAGCCGCCGCGCCTCGCCGTGATCGCCGCTGATCCACGCCGCGTACGCCAGGACATAGAGCGCGTACGCCCTGGTCCAGCGCTCGCCGCGCTCCTCGCAGATCTCCCGAACCTCCGCGCACAGCGCGACCGCGCTCTCCAGATCCCCCTGGAAGACCCGGGCCATGGCCAGCTCGACCTGCCCCATCAGCACATTGCTGTTCAGCTCGCCGAGCTCCCGGTACGTCTCCAGCGCACGGCCGATCAGCTCCTCCGCGCGCGGCATGTCGTCCGAGAGCAGCGCCAGACAGCCCATCCGGTGCGTCGCATACGCCTCCGCCACCGGGTTCCCGGCCGAGCGGGCGCGCTCCCCGCACTCGTGCAGTGCCCCGACCGCCGCCGTGCTGTCCCCCTGCAGGATCGCCACATAGCCGAGCACCCACAGCGCCTTCAGCCGGGCGGCCGTGTGCTCGGGGTGTTCCGATGCGAGCGCCAGCGCCCGGTCCAGCCAGTGCCTGCCCTCCGACAGGCGCCCGCACCCCGCCCAGTAGAACCAGAGCGTCCCCGCGAGATGCTGCGCCAGATGCGCCTCGTCCGGCTGCTCCAGGCACAGCTCCATGGCCGCCCGCAGATTGGGCAGCGCCGCGTCCGTGCAGGCCGCGACCTCCGCCTGACGCGGACTGAACCACTCCAGCTCGCACCAGGTGGCCAGGCCCATGTACCAGTCGCGGTGCCGTCGGCGCATCCGCTCCGTGTCGCCGAGCGCCGCCAGCCACTCGGCCCCGTACGCGGACACGGTGTCCAGAAGCCGGTACCGGGGACCCGCGGAGGTGTCCTCCCGCGTCACCAACGACTGGGCGAGCAGGCCGCCGAGCGCCTCCAGGACCTCCTCCGCGGGCAGGCCCGGTCCGCCGCAGACGTACTCCACCGCCTCCAGGTCGAACGGCCCGGCGAAGACCGAGAGCCGCGCCCACAGCAGCCGCTCCCGCGGAGTGCACAGCTCATGGCTCCAGCCGATCGCCGTCCGCAGCGTCTGATGGCGCGGCAGCGCGCCCCGCGCGCCGCCCGTGAGCAACCGGAAGCGGTCGTCGAGCCGGTGCAGCACCTGCTCCACCGTGAGCAGCGGCATCCGGGCCGCCGCCAGTTCCAGGGCCAGCGGAATCCCGTCCAGCCGTCGGCACACCTCGTGCACGACGGCAGGGTCCCGGCCGCCCGGCACACCCGGCGCTCCGGCGGCCCTCGCCCGCTCCTCGAACAGGCTGACCGCGTCCGCGTCGTCCATCGGCGCCAGCGTGAACACCGCCTCCCCGTCCACCCGCAGCGGACGGCGGCCCATCGCGAGCACGGTGAGGCCGGGGGAGTGCCGCAGCAGCTCCCGCACCAGCAGGGCGCACTCGGCCACGAGATGCTCGAAACCGTCGAGGACCAGCAGAAGCCGGCGCTCCGCGAGGTGCTCGGTCAGCGTCTCGCGCGGGGTGCGGAGGGTGTGGTCGGTCAGGCCCAGCGCCTCGACCAGGGCGAGGGCGACCAGATCCGGATCGCGGAGCGCCGAGAGATCCGCGAGCCACACCCCGTCGACGTAGCGTTTCTGCGCGCCCGAGGCGACTCCGAGACCCAGCCGGGTCTTGCCGACCCCGCCCACCCCGACGACCGTGACCAGACGGAACTCCCCCAGGAGCCGGGTCAGTTCGTCCCGCTCGTCGGTCCGTCCGATGAACCGGTTCAGCTCCGCCGGGAGGTTGCTCCTTCGCATGGGACACGGAGCGTACCCATCCGGGTGCACTCCGTACAATCGGATCGGGTCAGTCCCCTTGCGTGAGCCGCGATACGAGCCCTAATGCGGTACGGGGAAAGAGCCCGGGCGCGATAGGGTCGGAGGACGACTTTTGGCAAGGGCCCAACGACAGCAGAGAGCGGTGCGGAGTGACCGGTGGAGAGGTTGCCGGGATTCTGGTGGCCGTGTTCTGGGCGATTCTCGTCTCCTTCCTCGCCGTGGTGCTGGTGAGGCTGGCGCAGACGCTCAAGGCAACCACCAAGCTGGTGGCGGATGTGACCGAGCAGGCCGTCCCGCTGCTCAGCGACGCCTCCGCCACCGTGCGGTCGGCGCAGACCCAGCTCGACCGGGTCGACGCGATCGCCTCGGACGTCCAGGAGGTCACCTCCAACGCCTCGGCGCTCTCCACCACCGTCGCCTCCACCTTCGGCGGCCCGCTCGTCAAGGTCGCGGCCTTCGGCTACGGGGTGCGCAAGGCCCTCGGCCGCGGCCGTGACGAGGCGCCGCCGGCGCCCTCGCGACGTACCGTCGTCGTCGGTCGCACCGTGCCGGCCGCGAGACGCCGGAAGCAGAAGGGCTGAGGCGCGATGTTCCGCCGTACGTTCTGGTTCACCGCAGGCGCCGCCGCCGGCGTGTGGGCCACCACCAAGGTCAACCGGAAGCTCAAGCAGCTGACCCCGGAAAGCCTCGCCGCGCAGGCGGCCAACAAGGCGATCGAGACCGGCCACCGGCTCAAGGACTTCGCCCTCGACGTCAGGGCGGGGATGGTCCAGCGCGAGGCCGAACTGGGCGAGGCACTGGGCCTGGAGGCACCCGTGGACGCTCCCGCGGACCGCGAACTCCCGGGCCCGCGCCGCAGGATCGTGCTCGACGCCGCCCCGAAGACCACCAAGACCACGTATTCGTACACCGATATGCCTACGCGTTCGTACAACCGGAATGAGGACCACTGATGGAGTCGGCTGAAATCCGCCGCCGCTGGCTGAGCTTCTTCGAGGAGCGCGGGCACACCGTCGTGCCTTCGGCGTCGCTCATCGCGGACGACCCGACTCTGCTTCTGGTCCCCGCGGGCATGGTTCCGTTCAAGCCGTACTTCCTCGGCGAGGTGAAGCCGCCGTTCACGCGCGCCTCCAGCGTGCAGAAGTGCGTGCGTACGCCGGACATCGAGGAGGTCGGCAAGACCACCCGCCACGGCACGTTCTTCCAGATGTGCGGCAACTTCTCCTTCGGCGACTACTTCAAGGAAGGCGCCATCAAGCTGGCCTGGGAGCTGCTGACCACCTCGGTGGAGCACGGCGGCTACGGCCTGGACCCGGAGAAGCTCTGGATCACCGTCTACCAGGAGGACGACGAGGCCGAGCAGATCTGGCGCGACGTCGTCGGCGTCCCGGCCGAGCGCATCCAGCGCCTCGGCAAGAAGGACAACTACTGGTCGATGGGCGTCCCCGGCCCCTGCGGACCGTGCTCCGAGATCAACTACGACCGTGGCCCCGAGTTCGGTGTCGAGGGCGGCCCGGCCGTCAACGACGAGCGGTACGTGGAGATCTGGAACCTGGTCTTCATGCAGTACGAGCGCGGCGAGGGCTCCGGCAAGGAGGACTTCCCGATCCTCGGCGAGCTGCCGTCGAAGAACATCGACACCGGTCTCGGCCTCGAGCGCCTGGCGATGATCCTGCAGGGCGTACAGAACATGTACGAGACCGACACGCTCCAGGTCGTCATCGACAAGGCCACCGCGCTCACCGGCGTCGCCTACGGCAAGGCCCACGAGAGCGACGTCTCGCTGCGCGTGGTCGCCGACCACATGCGTACGTCCGTGATGCTCATCGGCGACGGCGTCACCCCCGGCAACGAGGGCCGCGGCTATGTGCTGCGCCGCATCATGCGCCGCGCCATCCGCAACATGCGCCTGCTCGGCGCCACCGGCCCGGTCGTCGGCGAGCTCGTCGACACCGTGATCAACACGATGGGCGAGCAGTACCCGGAGCTCGTCACCGACCGCAAGCGGATCGAGACGGTCGCCCTGGCCGAGGAGGCCCGCTTCCTCAAGACGCTCAACGCCGGCAGCAACGTGCTCGACGGCGCCGTCACCGAGACCAAGGCCGGCGGCGGAACGGTCCTCCCGGGCGACAAGGCGTTCCTGCTCCACGACACCTGGGGCTTCCCGATCGACCTCACCCTGGAGATCGCCGCCGAGCAGGGCCTCTCCGTGGACGAGGCCGGCTTCCGCCGTCTCATGCAGGAGCAGCGGGACAAGGCCAAGGCCGACGCCAAGGCCAAGAAGACCGGCCACGCCGATGTCGCCGCCTACCGCGAGATCGCGGACGGCAACGGCGCCACCGAGTTCACCGGCTACACCAACACCGAGGGCGAGACCACGGTCGTCGGCCTGCTGGTGAACGGTGTCCCGTCGCCCGCCGCCTCCGAGGGCGACGAGGTCGAGGTCGTCCTCGACCGGACCCCGTTCTACGCCGAGGGCGGCGGCCAGCTCGCCGACCAGGGCCGGATCAAGCTGCACAGCGGCGCCGTCATCGAGGTCCGCGACGTCCAGCAGCCGGTCCCCGGCGTCTCCGTGCACAAGGGCTCCGTCCAGGTCGGTGAGGTGACGGTCGGCTCCACCGCCTACGCGGCCATCGACGTCCGCCGCCGCCGGTCCATCGCCCGTGCCCACTCGGCCACGCACCTGACCCACCAGGCGCTGCGTGATGCGCTCGGCCCGACCGCCGCCCAGGCCGGTTCGGAGAACTCGCCCGGCCGCTTCCGCTTCGACTTCGGCTCGCCCAACGCCGTGCCCGGCACGGTCCTCATGGACGTCGAGCAGAAGATCAACGAGGTCCTCGCCCGCGAGCTCGACGTGCACGCCGAGGTCATGCCGATCGACGAGGCCAAGCGACAGGGCGCCATCGCCGAGTTCGGCGAGAAGTACGGCGAGAAGGTCCGCGTCGTCACCATCGGCGACTTCTCCAAGGAGCTGTGCGGCGGTACGCACGTCCACAACACCGCCCAGCTGGGTCTGGTGAAGCTGCTCGGCGAGTCGTCGATCGGCAGCGGCGTGCGCCGGGTCGAGGCCCTCGTCGGTGTCGACGCGTACAACTTCCTCGCCCGTGAGCACACGGTCGTCGCCCAGCTCCAGGAGCTGGTGAAGGGTCGCCCCGAGGAGCTTCCGGAGAAGATCTCCTCCATGCTCGGCAAGCTGAAGGACGCCGAGAAGGAGATCGAGAAGTTCCGCGCGGAGAAGGTCCTCCAGGCCGCCGCCGGTCTCGTCGAGGGCGCCAAGGACATCCGCGGCGTCGCCCTCGTCACCGGCCAGGTCCCGGACGGCACCTCCGCCGACGACCTGCGCAGGCTGGTCCTCGACGTCCGCGGCCGCATCCCGGGTGACCGCCCGGCCGTCGTGGCCCTGTTCACCACGGCCAACGGCCGCCCGCTGACGGTCATCGCCACCAACGAGGCCGCCCGCGAGCGCGGTCTCAAGGCCGGCGAGCTGGTCCGTACGGCCGCCAAGACCCTCGGTGGCGGCGGTGGCGGCAAGCCCGACGTCGCCCAGGGCGGCGGCCAGAACCCCGAGGCGATCGGCGAGGCCATCGACGCCGTCGAGCGCCTCGTGGTCGAGACGGCGTGACGATGCGTCGCGGCCGTCGACTCGCGATCGACGTCGGGGACGCCCGGATCGGGGTCGCCTCGTGCGACCCCGACGGGGTGCTCGCCACCCCGGTGGAGACCGTGCCGGGACGTGATGTCCCGGCCGCCCACCGGCGGTTGAGGCAGATCGTCGAGGAGTACGAACCGATCGAGGTCGTCGTGGGCCTGCCCCGCTCGCTCAGCGGGCGGGAAGGCCCGGCGGCCACCAAGGTCCGCGCCTTCGCCCAGGAGATGGCGAAGGGGATCTCGCCGGTGCCGGTGCGGCTGGTGGACGAGCGGATGACGACGGTGACGGCCACGCAGGGGCTGCGGGCCTCGGGGGTGAAGTCGAAGAAGGGACGCTCCGTCATCGATCAGGCCGCCGCTGTGATCATCCTTCAGAACGCTCTTGAGTCCGAACGGGTATCAGGTAATCCGCCCGGCGAGGGCGTCGAAGTGGTCATCTGATCGCGATACGGTAACGTTCCGCGCGATGCGGCGGTGTTCGAACAGCTGCCGCACAACGTAGAGGCGGATCGTCCGGAAGCCTCGCGGCTGTTTGGGGATCGATGACTGAGTATGGCCGGGGCTCCGGCTCCGAACCGTGGCATCCCGCGGACCCGTTGTACGGGGAGCAGGGATGGGGAGGCCAGCAGCAGTACCCGCAGCAGGCGCAGTACGGCCAGGACCAGTACGCCCAGGACCAGTACGGGCAGAACGCGTACGGTCAGGACCCTTACGGGCAGGGACAGCCGCAGGGCTACGACCCGCAGTACCAGCAGCCTCAGCAGCCGCATCAGCCTCAGCAGTACAACGATCCGCAGTACAACGATCCGCAGTACAACGATCCGCAGTACAACGATCCGTCGTACGGCGGGCAGCAGGGGTACCCCGGGCAGGGCTACGACACGCCCGGGTACCCCGCACAGCAGTACGACACGGGCTGGGAGACGGGTCAGGCGGCCATGCCGTACGGCACCACCCCCGCCGATCCGTACGGCGGTCAGAACCCTGATCTGTACGGCACCCCCGAGGCGTACCCGCCTCCGCAGCCCCCGGGCCGGCGGCAGGCCCCGCCGGAGCCGGCGGTCGACTGGGAGGCGGAGCCCGAAGAGGAGCGGCATCCCTTCTTCACCGGCGAGGACGGCGCCGACGACGACTACGACGACGACCCGTCCGAGGACGGCTCGTCGCGGGGTGGTCGCGACCGGCGGGGCGGCAAGGGCAAGAAGAAGGGCAAGAACGGCGTCGCCTGCCTGGTGGTCGCCCTTGTCCTCGCGGGCGGCGTCGGCGGCGTCGGCTACTTCGGCTACCAGTTCTGGCAGGGCCAGTTCGGCGCGGCGCCCGACTACGCGGGCGAGGGCAGCGGCGAGGTCCAGGTCGAGATCCCCAAGGGCGCCGGCGGCTACGAGATCGCCAACATCCTCAAGAAGGCGGGGGTCGTCAAGAGCGTCGACGCCTTCGTCTCGGCGCAGGGCAAGAACCCCAAGGGCAACACGATCCAGGCCGGCGCCTACACGCTGAGGAAGGAGATGTCGGCGGCGAGCGCTGTCTCCCTGATGCTGAGCCCGGCGAGCCAGGCGAACCTGATCATCCCCGAGGGCAAGCGGAACACCTGGGTCTACGAGCAGATCGACAAGAAGCTCGACCTCAAGGCGGGCACGACGCAGGACGTCGCGAAGGCCAAGGCGAACGACCTCGGCCTCCCGGACTGGGCGAAGAACCACAAGGACGTCAAGGATCCGCTGGAGGGCTTCCTCTTCCCGGCGAGCTACCCGGCGTCCAAGGGGAACAAGCCGGAGGACGTCCTCCGGAAGATGGTCTCGCGCGCGAACCAGGAGTACGGCAAGCTCGACCTGGAGGCGAAGGCCCAGCAGCTCGGGCTCGAGGGGCCGTGGCAGCTGATCACGGTCGCGAGCCTCGTGCAGGTCGAAGGCAAGTACAAGCACGACTTCGACAAGGTCTCGCGCGTCGTCTACAACCGGCTCAAGCCGAACAACGTGGAGACCGTGGGCCGGCTGGAATTCGACTCGACGGTCAACTACCTCAAGGGCCAGAGCACGCTCGACGTCGGCACGGTCGAGGATCTGCGGAAGATCGACGACCCGTACAACACCTACGACGTCAAGGGCCTCATCCCCGGTCCGATCAGCAACCCGGGCGCGGAGGCGCTGAAGTCGGCGCTGAACCCCGCGGACGGGCCGTGGTACTACTTCGTGTCGATCAACGAGAACAAGACGGTCTTCTCCGTGACGAACGAAGAGCACAACAAGCACGTGGCGGAGTACGAGAAGCAGCGGGAGAACTCGGGCCAGTGAGTACGCAACGCCGCGCGGCCGTCCTCGGCTCGCCCATCGCCCACTCGCTCTCGCCCGTGCTGCACCGGGCGGCCTACGCCGCGCTCGGCCTCGACGACTGGTCGTACGACCGTTTCGAGGTCGACGAGGCCGGCCTGCCCGGGTTCGTCGCCGGGCTGGACGACTCCTGGGCCGGGCTGTCGCTGACCATGCCGCTCAAGCGGGCGATCATCCCGCTGCTCGACGAGATCAGCGACACGGCCGCCTCCGTCGAGGCGGTGAACACGGTCGTCCTCACCGAGGACGGCCGCCGGGTCGGCGACAACACCGACATCCCCGGCCTGGTCGCCGCCCTGCGCGAGCGGGGCGTCGAGAAGGTGGAGTCCGCCGCGATCCTCGGCGCCGGCGCCACCGCCTCCTCCGCGCTCGCCGCGCTGTCCCGGATCTGCGCGGGACCCGTCACCGCGTACGTACGGAGCGAGGCGCGGGCCGAGGAGATGCGGGGCTGGGGCGAGCGGCTCGGGGTGGACGTCCGTACCGCGGACTGGGGGAGTGCGGCCGAGGCGTTCGCGTCCCCGCTCGTGATCGCCACCACCCCCGCCGGTACGACGGACGCCCTGGCGCCCGCCGTCCCCGCTGCTCCCGGCACGCTCTTCGACGTGCTGTACCACCCCTGGCCGACCCCGCTCGCCGCGGCCTGGTCCGCCCAGGGCGGTACGGTCCTCGGCGGCCTGGACCTCCTGGTCCACCAGGCCGTCCTCCAGGTCGAACAGATGACGGGCCGCGCCCCGGCACCGCTCGCCGTGATGCGCCAGGCGGGCGCCGAGGCGCTCGCGGCCAACCCGTGAGCCATGGCCCTGCCCGGCAACGGGCGCGGAAACCAGGAACGGCCCGCCGGACATCCGGCGGGCCGCACCCATATTTCATGATCACTTCGCTGTGTCGCGTCCCCGTCAGCTGACATATTCGCAGCATGCATCGTCCGATAACTGGACCTGAACCGGGAACCGGCGCCGGACGTGGGAGGATCGGTGACGGCGGGCCAGGGCCGCGCACCTGGCCGCGCCGCAGCAGTTCTGGGCGCGAGCATGAGGAGCATCGTTGAGCAGGTTGCGCTGGCTGACAGCCGGAGAGTCCCACGGACCCGCGCTGGTCGCGACGCTGGAGGGCCTTCCCGCCGGCGTCCCGGTCACCACGGAGCTCGTGGCCGACCACCTCGCACGGCGGCGCCTCGGCTATGGGCGCGGCGCGCGAATGAAGTTCGAGCAGGACGAGGTCACCTTCCTGGGTGGTGTCCGGCACGGGCTCTCCCTCGGCTCCCCGGTCGCCGTGATGGTCGGCAACACCGAGTGGCCCAAGTGGGAGAAGGTCATGTCGGCCGACCCGGTCGACCCGGCCGAGCTCAAGGAGACGGGCCGCAACGCGCCCCTGACCCGGCCCCGCCCCGGACACGCCGACCTCGCCGGCATGCAGAAGTACGGCTTCGACGAGGCCCGGCCGATCCTCGAGCGCGCCAGCGCCCGTGAGACCGCCGCCCGCGTCGCCCTCGGAGCCGTCGCCCGGTCCTTCCTCAAGGAGGCCGCGGGCATCGAGATCGTCTCCCACGTGGTGGAGCTGGCGGCCGCCAAGGCCCCGTACGGCGTCTACCCGACCCCGGCCGACGTCGAGAAGCTCGACGCCGACCCCGTGCGCTGCCTCGACGCCGACGCGTCGAAGGCGATGGTCGCGGAGATCGACCAGGCCCACAAGGACGGCGACACCCTCGGTGGAGTCGTGGAGGTCCTGGCGTACGGCGTGCCCGTCGGCCTCGGCTCCCACGTCCACTGGGACCGCCGCCTCGACGCCCGGCTCGCCGCCGCGCTCATGGGCATCCAGGCCATCAAGGGCGTCGAGGTCGGCGACGGCTTCGAGCTCGCCCGCGTGCCCGGCTCGAAGGCGCACGACGAGATCGTGAAGACCGAGGACGGCATCAAGCGCTCCACCGGCCGCTCCGGCGGCACCGAGGGCGGCCTGACCACCGGCGAGCTGCTCCGCGTCCGCGCCGCGATGAAGCCCATCGCGACCGTCCCGCGCGCACTCGCCACCGTCGACGTCGCCACCGGCGAGGCCGCCCAGGCCCACCACCAGCGCTCCGACGTCTGCGCCGTCCCCGCCGCCGGCATCGTCGCCGAGGCCATGGTCGCGCTCGTCCTCGCGGACGCCGTCGTCGAGAAGTTCGGCGGCGACAGCGTCCCGGAGACCCGCCGCAACGTCCAGTCGTACCTCGACAACCTCCAGATCCGGTGACCGGACCGCTGGTCGTCCTGGTCGGGCCCATGGGCTCCGGCAAGTCCACGGTGGGCGCGCTCCTGGCCGAGCTGCTCGGCGCGCCCTACCGGGACACCGACGCCGACATCGTCGCCGCCGAGGGCCGTGAGATCTCGGACATCTTCATCGAGGACGGCGAGGAGCACTTCCGCGCCCTGGAACGCGAAGCCGTGCGGACCGCCGTAGCCGAGCACGAGGGCGTCCTCGCGCTCGGCGGCGGCGCGGTCCTCGACGCCGGCACCCGCGAACTCCTCACCGGACTGCCGGTCGCCTATCTCTCGATGGACGTCGAGGAGGCCGTCCGCCGTGTCGGCCTCAACACCGCGCGGCCGCTGCTCGCCGTCAACCCGCGCCGCCAGTGGCGCGAGCTGATGGAGGCGCGCCGCCACCTCTACACCGAAGTCGCCCGGGTCGTCGTCGCCACCGACGACCGCACCCCCGAAGAGGTCGCGGACGCGGTCCTCGACGCACTGGAGCTGAAGAAGGACGTATGACGGACCAGGAAGTGACCCGAATCCAGGTCGGCGGTTCGGCGGGCACGGATCCGTACGAGGTGCTGGTCGGACGGCAGCTGCTGGGTGAGCTGCCCTCCCTGATCGGGACGAAGGCCAAGCGCGTCGCCGTGATCCACCCCGAGGCGCTGGCCGAGACGGGCGAGGCCCTGCGGGCCGACCTCGCCGACCAGGGCTTCGAGGCCGTCGCCATCCAGGTGCCCAACGCCGAGGAGGCCAAGACCGCCGAGGTCGCGGCGTACTGCTGGAAGGCGCTCGGCCAGACCGGCTTCACCCGTACCGACGTCATCGTCGGCGTGGGCGGCGGCGCGACCACCGACCTGGCCGGCTTCGTGGCCGCCACCTGGCTGCGGGGCGTGCGCTGGATCGCCGTACCGACCACCGTGCTCGCCATGGTCGACGCGGCCGTCGGCGGCAAGACGGGCATCAACACGGCCGAGGGCAAGAACCTCGTCGGAGCCTTCCACCCGCCCGCCGGTGTCCTGTGCGACCTCGCCGCGCTGGACTCGCTGCCGGTCAACGACTACGTCAGCGGTCTCGCGGAGATCATCAAGGCCGGCTTCATCGTCGACCCGGTGATCCTCGACCTCATCGAGGAGGACCCGCAGGCCGCCCGTACCCCGGCCGGACCGCACACCGCCGAGCTGCTCGTCCGCTCGATCAGGGTCAAGGCCGAGGTCGTCTCCGGCGACCTGAAGGAGTCGGGCCGCCGGGAGATCCTCAACTACGGGCACACCCTCGCCCACGCGATCGAGAAGAACGAGCGGTACAAGTGGCGGCACGGCGCCGCCGTCTCCGTCGGCATGGTCTTCGCCGCCGAGCTCGGCCGGCTCGCCGGCCGGCTCGACGACGCCACCGCCGACCGTCACCGCACGGTCCTGGAGTCGGTCGGCCTGCCGCTCACCTACCGAGGCGACCAGTGGCCGAAGCTCCTTGAGACCATGAAGGTGGACAAGAAGTCCCGCGGCGACCTGCTGCGCTTCATCGTCCTCGACGGAATCGGCAAGCCGACCGTCCTCGAAGGCCCCGACCCGGCCGTGCTCGTCGCGGCCTACGGAGAGGTGTCCGCGTGAGCGAGCTCCGCCCCGTCCTCGTGCTGAACGGCCCGAACCTCGGCCGCCTGGGCTCCCGCGAGCCCGACATCTACGGCGCCACGTCGTACAAGGGCCTGGTGGAGTCCTGCCGGGCCCTCGGCGCCGAGCTCGGCTTCGACGTGGACGTGCGGGAGACCAACGACGAGGGGGAGATGATCCGCTGGCTGCACGAGGCAGCGGACGGTTCGATTCCGGTCGTTCTCAACCCGGGAGCGTTCACGCACTACTCGTACGGGATGCGCGACGCGGCCGCCCAGCGGACCGCGCCGCTGATCGAGGTGCACATCTCGAACCCGTACACCCGGGAGGAATTCCGCCACACCTCGGTCGTCGCCGCGGTCGCGACCGGGACCGTGGCCGGCTTCGGGATCGGCTCCTACCGGCTGGCCCTGCGGGCGCTGGCCGAGGAACTGACCGGCTGACAGGGCACTCTCGACCGCCCCCGGCCGTTCCCCCTCTGGGGGCCGGGGGCGGTAACGTTCCTGGAAGTATCGGCCGTACGAGACGGAGTGGCACCGGATGCAGCACGCAGTGGGGGCTCCGTTGCCACCGCCGGACCCCTCGGGATGGGCGCAGGGCGCCGGGCGACCGCCCATGGCACAGGGCGGACACCAGGCACCGCACCCTCAGCCCCACCCCCATCCGCACCCCGTCCCTCCCGGACCGCCGCAGGCCCCCGGTCCCGCGGCGCCGCCCGCCCCCGGCTGGACCGCGGGTGTGCCCCCGCACCCTGGACAGTCCGTCCCGCCCTCGCGCGACACGGGACACGTCCAGCTGCCGCCCGTGGCCATGCCCGCACCGCCCGCCGCCGAGCCCGGCACCGGCACCGCGACCCTCGCCGTCCTGCTGATCGGCCCCGCGGGCGCCGGCAAGACGACCGTCGCCCGGCACTGGGCCCAGCGCCGCCGCGTGCCCACCGCGCACATCAGCCTCGACGACGTCCGCGAATGGGTCTGCTCCGGCTTCGCCGACCCCCAGTCGGGATGGAACGAGCACTCCGAGGCCCAGTACCGCCTCGCCCGCCGCACCTGCGGCTTCGCGGCCCGTAACTTCCTCGCCAACGGCATCTCGTGCATCCTCGACGACGCCGTCTTCCCCGACCGCCCCGTGGTCGGCCTCGGTGGCTGGAAGCGGCACGTCGGCCCCGGGCTGCTTCCGGTCGTCCTCCTGCCCGGCCTGGAGATCGTTCTGGAGCGCAACGCCGAGCGCAGCGGCAACCGGCGTCTCTCGGACGAGGAGGTCGCCTCCATCCACGGCCGGATGGCCGGCTGGTACGGCTCCGGCCTGCCGATCATCGACAACTCCAAGTACGACGTCGAGACCACCGCCCGCGTCCTCGACGAGGTCCTGGCCCGGTCCATAGCGAGCCCGCCCGCCTGGTGACGGCCTGCGGGCCCGGTGGCCTGATGCGGCCGGGAATGGCCCGGTCGGCCGCGCTGAGCAGGCCGGGGCGGCCCGGCCCTCGTAGGCTCGGAACATGTCAGAGGTGTATGCGGACCGCCGTGTGCGGCTGCGCGACCGGTGCGCGGCAGTCGGCAGCCCGGCGGCCCTGGTCTCCCGCCCCGCCAACGTCCGCTATCTCGCGGGCAGTTCGCCCCACGGCGCCGTACTGCTGCTCGGCCCGGACGAGGACGTACTGCTCTGCCCCACCACACCCGGCGGAGATCCGGCCGACGGGCGGCTCGACGAGCTGCTCCGGCAGGCCGTGCTGCCCCCGGCCGGCGGCGATCCCGCCGTCGCGGCCGTCGACTTCGCCCGCAAGGCGGGCGCGCACGCCCTCGCCGTCGAGGAGCACCATCTGACCGTGGCCCGCCACCGCGCCATGGGCTCGGTCGCCCCGCAGCTCCAGCTCGCCGATCTCGGTGGAGCCGTCGAGCAGCTGAGGATCGTGAAGGACGAGGACGAGATCGCCTGTCTGCGGATCGCGGCCGAGATCGCCGACCAGGCACTGGGCGAGCTGCTCGAATCCATCCTTGTCGGGCGGACCGAGCGGCATCTCGCCCTGGAGCTGGAGCGCCGGCTCGTCGACCACGGCGCGGACGGCGCCGCCTTCCCGACCTCCGTGGCCACCGGCCCGAACTCCGGCCGGGGCGGCCACCGGCCGTCCGACCGCCGTGTCGAGGAAGGAGATTTCCTCTCCGTCTGCCTCGGCGCCAACTACCGCGGCTATCGCTGCGAGATCGGCCGTACGTTCGTCATCGGCACGACCCCCGCGGACTGGCAGATCGAGCTGTACGACCTCGTCTTCGCCGCTCAAAGGGCGGGGCGGGAGTCCCTCGCGCCCGGTGCCGAGTACCGTGACGTGGACCGTGCCGCCCGGCAGATCCTGGACGGCGCGGGTCACGGAGAAGCCGTTCCACCCCTCACCGGGCACGGAGTCGGCCTGGAAATCGACGAGGACCCGCAGCTCGCACCCGCGGCCATGGGTAAACTGGACGCTTGTGTGCCGGTCACCGTCGAACCGGGGGTCCACCTCCCGGGCCGGGGCGGGGTCCGGATCGATGACACGCTCGTCGTGCGCCAGGAGGCGGACGGCGGACCCGAGCTACTCACCATTACGACCAAGGAGCTGCTCGCGCTGTAGGGCGCGTACGCCTCCCGGTCCCACGTCAGTCCAGGAGATTCCGCAACCGTGGCTTCCACGAACGACCTCAAGAACGGCATGGTGCTCAAGCTCGAAGGCGGCCAGCTCTGGTCCGTCGTCGAGTTCCAGCACGTCAAGCCCGGCAAGGGCCCGGCCTTCGTGCGCACCAAGCTCAAGAACGTGCTGTCCGGCAAGGTCGTCGACAAGACCTTCAACGCCGGCGTGAAGGTCGACACGGCCACCATCGACCGCCGTGACATGCAGTTCTCCTACATGGACGGCGACTACTTCGTCTTCATGGACATGGAGACCTACGACCAGCTGCACGTCGACCGCAAGGCCGTCGGCAACGCCGCCAACTTCCTGATCGAGGGCTTCACCGCCTCCGTCGCGCAGCACGAGGGCGAGGTGCTCTACGTCGAGCTCCCCGCCGCCGTCACGCTGACGATCCAGCACACCGACCCGGGTGTCCAGGGCGACCGCTCCACCGGTGGCACCAAGCCCGCCACGCTGGAGACCGGCCACGAGATCCAGGTCCCGCTCTTCATCACCACCGGTGAGAAGATCAAGGTCGACACGCGCACGAGCGACTACCTCGGCCGGGTGAACGACTAACCGTGGCTGCCCGCAGCAAGGCCCGTAAGCGCGCCTTCCAGATCCTCTTCGAGGCCGACCAGCGCGGTGCGTCCGTGCAGGAGGTCCTCGCGGACTGGGTCCGGCACGCCCGGTCCGACGACCGCCAGCCGCCGGTCAACGAGTTCACGATGCAGCTGGTCGAGGGCTACGCGGACCACGCGAAGCGGATCGACGAGCTCATCGCCACCTACGCGGTGGACTGGGACCTGGACCGGATGCCGGTTGCCGACCGGAACATCGTGCGCCTCGGCGCGTACGAGCTGATCTGGGCCGACGAGACGCCGGACGCCGTGGCGATCGACGAGGCGGTGCAGCTCGCCAAGGAGTTCTCCACCGACGAGTCCCCGACGTTCGTCAACGGCCTCCTGGCCCGCTTCAAGGACCTGAAGCCGCGCCTTCGCCGGGACGCCTGAACCTCGCGTCCCCGGCAGTCGAAGGGGCCCGCAGCACACGTGCTGCGGGCCCCTTCGGCGTATCCCGGGATCGTGCGGCGGTCTCGCACGATGCTCCCGCGACAGCTCGCGCGACGCTCTCGCGACATGCGAAAACCGCCGGGGTGGAGAAGGCCCTCAGGCCCTTCCCACCCCGGCGGCAACGTTTCTGCTCAGTTGTCCTCGTGGGCGACTGCGCGGCGCGCGTCCGCGTCCAGCACGCCCCAGCTGATCAGCTGCTCGGTCAGCACCGAGGGCGACTGGTCGTAGATGACCGCGAGCGTGCGCAGGTCGTCCTGACGGATCGACAGCACCTTGCCGTTGTAGTCGCCGCGCTGCGACTGGATCGTCGCCGCGTAGCGCTGCAGGGGGCCGGCCTTCTCCTGCGGGACGTGGGCCAGGCGCTCAAGGTCGAGAACGAGCTTCGGCGGGGGCTCGGCGGCCCCGCCCGGGGTCGTGCCGGGCAGGAGCTCCTGCACCGGAACGCCGTAGAAGTCCGCCAGCTCGGCGAGGCGCTGCACCGTCACGGCGCGGTCACCGCGCTCGTACGAGCCGACCACGACGGCCTTCCAGCGGCCCTGGGACTTCTCTTCCACACCGTGGAGGGAAAGGCCCTGCTGGGTGCGGATGGCACGGAGCTTGGCCCCGAGCTGCTTTGCGTATTCGCTGGACATATAGCTCCCCGGACGCTGGACGCTGTAGACAACGTGCGGCTCCGCCGCGTGGCTGGTAACTCACTGTGAGGTTACGCAGCGTTACTCTTTCCCGTCAAGCCGAATGGTCCATACCGCCCCCTCCCGGGGGACGGCGCCCGGAGTGGCGGGAGGGTGGTGAGCTGGGCGGTCACCCGCCCCTGGTAGAGTCAAGGGCGCAATTCCGACGTCCTTTAAGGTCCGTCCCGTGAGGCGGAGAAGGAGGTCCGTTTCATATGGACGCACAGCAGCAGACCGATGCCGCACGCCCTGTTCTCGAGGGCCCGGACATCGCGCGGGTACTGACCCGCATCGCCCACGAGATCGTCGAGCGCGCCAAGGGCGCCGACGACGTGGTTCTCCTCGGCATCCCCACGCGTGGCGTCTTCCTCGCCCGCCGGCTGGCCGACAAGCTCGCCGAGATCACCGGACGCACGATCCCGGTCGGCTCCCTCGACATCACCATGTACCGCGACGACCTGCGGATGAAGCCCGCGCGCGCCATCGGCCGCACCGAGATCCCCGGTGACGGCGTCGACGGCCGCCTGGTCGTCCTCGTCGACGACGTGCTCTTCTCCGGCCGCACGATCCGGGCCGCGCTCGACGCGCTCGGCGACATCGGCCGCCCCCGCGCCGTCCAGCTCGCGGTTCTCGTCGACCGCGGCCACCGCGAACTTCCGATCCGCGCCGACTACGTCGGCAAGAACCTCCCCACGTCGCTGCGGGAGACGGTCAAGGTTCAGCTCGCCGAGGAGGACGGTCGCGACACCGTGCTGCTCGGCAGCAAGCCCGCCTCCTAGCCGGACCGGCCCCCGACGGGTCCTGGGCACATCCCTGCGCACCCGCATGCCCTCGCCCTCCCCACCACGGAGAGAAAACCGATGATGCGTCACCTCATCTCGGCCGCCGACCTCACCCGCGACGACGCCGTCCTCATCCTCGACACCGCCGAGGAGATGGCCCGGGTGGCCGACCGGCCGATCAAGAAGCTGCCCACGCTGCGCGGCCGAACGATCTGCAACCTGTTCTTCGAGGACTCCACCCGCACCCGGATCTCCTTCGAGGCCGCCGAGAAGCGTCTCTCCGCCGACGTGATCAACTTCGCGGCCAAGGGCTCCAGCGTCTCCAAGGGCGAGTCCCTCAAGGACACGGCCCAGACCCTGGAGGCGATGGGCGTCGACGCCGTCGTCATCCGCCACGGCGCCTCCGGCGCCCCCTACCGGCTCGCCACCTCCGGCTGGATCGACGCCCCCGTCATCAACGCCGGCGACGGTACCCACCAGCACCCCACCCAGGCGCTGCTCGACGCCTTCACCATGCGCCGCCGACTCGTCGGCCGCGACGCCGGTCTCGGCCAGGACCTCGCCGGCAAGCGCATCACCCTGGTCGGCGACGTCCTGCACAGCCGGGTCGCCCGCTCCAACGTCGACCTGCTCCACACCCTCGGCGCCGAGGTCACCCTGGTGGCCCCGCCCACCCTGGTCCCGGTCGGCGTCGAGACCTGGCCCTGCGACGTCTCGTACGACCTCGACAGCGTGCTGCCGAAGTCCGACGCGGTCATGATGCTGCGTGTGCAGCGTGAGCGGATGAACGCGGCCTTCTTCCCGACCGAGCGCGAGTACTCGCGGCGGTACGGGCTCGACGGCGAGCGGATGGCGAAGATGCCGGAGCACGCCATCGTCATGCACCCCGGCCCCATGGTCCGCGGCATGGAGATCACCGCCGAGGTCGCCGACTCCGACCGCTGCACGGTCGTCGAGCAGGTCGCCAACGGCGTCTCCGTCCGCATGGCCGTCCTGTACCTGCTGCTGGGCGGCAACGAGTCCGACGTCAGCCACACCCGTACCGAGGAGAGCAAGTAACCATGAGCAAGATCCTTATCCGCGGTGCGAAGGTGCTGGGCGGCGAGCCGCAGGACGTCCTGATCGACGGCGAGACCATCGCCGAGGTGGGCACGGGCCTGTCGGCCGAGGGCGCGACGGTGATCGAGGCCGAGGGGCGGATCCTCCTGCCCGGCCTGGTCGACCTCCACACCCACCTGCGCGAGCCCGGCCGCGAGGACTCCGAGACCGTCCTCACCGGCACCCAGGCGGCCGCCTCCGGCGGCTACACCGCCGTCTTCGCCATGGCCAACACCTTCCCCGTCGCCGACACCGCCGGCGTCGTCGAGCAGGTCTACCGGCTCGGCAAGGAGCACGGCTACTGCGACGTGCAGCCCATCGGCGCCGTCACCGTCGGCCTGGAGGGCAAGAAGCTCGCCGAGCTCGGCGCGATGCACGACTCCGCCGCCGGCGTCACGGTCTTCTCCGACGACGGCAAGTGCGTCGACGACGCCGTGATCATGCGCCGCGCCCTGGAGTACGTGAAGGCCTTCGGCGGCGTCGTCGCCCAGCACGCCCAGGAGCCCCGCCTCACCGAGGGCGCCCAGATGAACGAGGGCGTCGTCTCCGCCGAACTCGGTCTCGGCGGCTGGCCGGCCGTCGCCGAGGAGTCGATCATCGCGCGCGACGTCCTCCTCGCCGAGCACGTCGGCTCCCGGGTGCACATCTGCCACCTCTCCACGGCCGGCTCGGTCGAGATCGTCCGCTGGGCCAAGTCCCGCGGCATCGACGTCACCGCCGAGGTCACCCCGCACCACCTCCTCCTCACGGACGAGCTGGTCCGCAGCTACAACCCCGTCTACAAGGTCAACCCGCCGCTGCGCACCGAGCGTGACGTGATGGCGCTCCGCGAGGCCCTGGCCGACGGCACCATCGACATCGTCGCCACCGACCACGCCCCGCACCCGCACGAGGACAAGGACTGCGAGTGGGCCGCGGCCGCCATGGGCATGGTCGGCCTGGAGACCGCGCTCTCCGTCGTCCAGCAGACGATGGTCGAGACCGGACTGCTCGACTGGGCCGGCGTCGCCGACCGGATGTCCGTCAAGCCCGCCCAGATCGGCCAGGCCAAGGACCACGGACGCCCCGTCTCGGCAGGTGAGCCCGCGAACCTGACGCTGGTCGATCCGGCATACCGTGGTCTCGTGGACCCCGCGGGCTTCGCCTCCCGCAGCCGCAACACCCCCTACGAGGGCCGCGAGCTGCCGGGACGCATCACCCACACCTTCCTGCGGGGCCGGGCAACGGTCGTGGACGGGAAGCTGGCGTGACATCACTCATCGACATCGCCGCCGAGGCTGAGAAGAAGTCGGCGGAGGTGACCGACTGGGCCGGACGGCTCGGCTGGGTCGTCGGTCTCCTGCTCTTCGTCGCCTTCGTCTACTGGCTGATGCGCCAGGGATGGAAGTGGCGCGGCAGCCTCCAGTCGGACCTCCCCGAGCTCCCCACCGCGCCGGACCCGCGCGGCGAGGCGAAACTGACTCTCAGCGGGCGCTACCACGGGTCCACGACCGCCGGGCAGTGGCTCGACCGGATCGTCGCCCACGGTCTCGGCACCCGCAGCCGCGTCGAGCTCACGCTCACGGACGCGGGGATCGAGGTCGTACGCCCCGGCGCCACCGACTTCTTCATCCCGGCCGACCGGCTGCGCGAGGCCCGGCTCGACAAGGGCATCGCCGGGAAGGTCCTCGCCGAGGGCGGGCTGCTGATCGTCACCTGGGCGCACGGCGAGCAGCTCCTCGACTCCGGCTTCCGGTCCGACCGCGCGGCCGAGCACGCCGCCTGGGTCGAGGCCGTCAACTCCATGAACTCTTCGAACCACGCAAGCACGACGGAAGGCACCGCACGATGACGACCTCCACAAGGGGAACCGGCAAGGTTCCCGCCGTACTCGTCCTGGAGGACGGCCGCATCTTCCGCGGCCGCGCCTACGGGGCCGTGGGGGAGACCTTCGGCGAGGCCGTGTTCTCCACCGGAATGACCGGCTACCAGGAGACCCTCACCGACCCGTCGTACCACCGCCAGGTCGTCGTGATGACCGCCCCGCACGTGGGCAACACCGGCGTCAACGACGAGGACCCCGAGTCCGCGCGGATCTGGGTCTCCGGCTACGTCGTCCGCGACCCCGCCCGCGTCTCCTCCAACTGGCGCTCGCAGCGCTCGCTCGACGAGGAGCTGCGGAAGCAGGGCGTCGTCGGCATCTCCGGCATCGACACCCGCGCCCTCACCCGCCACCTGCGCGAGAGCGGCGCCATGCGCGTCGGCATCTTCTCGGGCAGCGCGCTGCCCGACGAGGGCACCATGCTGGCCGAGGTGCGCCAGCAGCCCGAGATGAAGGGCGCGAACCTCTCCGCCGAGGTCGCCACCAAGGAGACCTACGTCGTCCCCGCGATCGGCGAGAAGAAGTTCACCGTCGCCGCCGTCGACCTCGGCATCAAGGGCATGACCCCGCACCGGATGGCCGAGCGCGGCATCGAGGTCCACGTGCTCCCCGCCACGGCCACCGCCGAGGACGTCTTCGCCGTCAACCCCGACGGCGTGTTCTTCTCCAACGGCCCGGGCGACCCGGCCACCGCCGACGGCCCCGTCGCCGTCATGCAGGCCGTCCTGGAGCGCAGGACCCCGCTCTTCGGCATCTGCTTCGGCAACCAGATCCTGGGCCGCGCGCTCGGCTTCGGCACCTACAAGCTGAAGTACGGCCACCGCGGCATCAACCAGCCGGTGCAGGACCGCACGACCGGCAAGGTCGAGGTCACCGCGCACAACCACGGCTTCGCCGTCGACGCGCCCCTCGACAAGGTCTCCGAGACCCCCTACGGGCGGGCCGAGGTCTCGCACGTCTGCCTGAACGACAACGTCGTGGAAGGCCTGCAGCTGCTCGACCAGCCGGCCTTCTCCGTCCAGTACCACCCAGAGGCGGCCGCGGGCCCGCACGACGCCGCGTACCTCTTCGACCGCTTCGTATCCCTGATGGAGGCCGAGCGTGCCTAAGCGCACCGATATCCAGTCCGTCCTGGTCATCGGCTCCGGCCCGATCGTCATCGGCCAGGCCGCCGAGTTCGACTACTCCGGTACCCAGGCGTGCCGCATCCTCAAGGCCGAGGGCCTGCGGGTGATCCTGGTCAACTCCAACCCGGCCACGATCATGACCGACCCGGAGATCGCCGACGCGACCTACGTCGAGCCGATCACCCCCGAGTTCGTCGAGAAGATCATCGCCAAGGAGCGCCCCGACGCCCTCCTGCCCACCCTCGGCGGCCAGACCGCGCTCAACACCGCGATCTCCATGCACGAGCAGGGTGTGCTCGAAAAGTACGGTGTCGAGCTCATCGGCGCCAACGTCGAGGCCATCAACAAGGGCGAGGACCGCGACCTCTTCAAGGGCGTCGTCGAGGCCGTCAAGGCCAAGATCGGTTACGGCGAGTCCGCCCGCTCGGTCATCTGCCACTCCATGGACGACGTCCTCAAGGGCGTCGAGACGCTCGGCGGCTACCCCGTCGTCGTGCGCCCCTCCTTCACCATGGGCGGCGCCGGCTCCGGCTTCGCCCACGACGAGGAGGAGCTGCGCCGCATCGCCGGCCAGGGCCTGACCCTGTCTCCCACCACCGAGGTGCTCCTGGAGGAGTCCATCCTCGGCTGGAAGGAGTACGAGCTGGAGCTGATGCGCGACAAGAACGACAACGTCGTGGTCGTCTGCTCCATCGAGAACTTCGACCCGATGGGCGTCCACACCGGTGACTCGATCACCGTCGCCCCGGCGATGACCCTCACCGACCGCGAGTACCAGCGGCTGCGCGACATCGGCATCGCGATCATCCGCGAGGTCGGCGTCGACACCGGCGGCTGCAACATCCAGTTCGCGGTGAACCCGGACGACGGCCGGATCATCGTCATCGAGATGAACCCGCGTGTCTCCCGGTCCTCCGCCCTCGCCTCCAAGGCGACCGGCTTCCCGATCGCCAAGATCGCGGCCCGTCTCGCCGTCGGCTACACGCTGGACGAGATCCCCAACGACATCACGGAGAAGACCCCGGCGTCCTTCGAGCCCACGCTCGACTACGTCGTGGTCAAGGCGCCCCGCTTCGCCTTCGAGAAGTTCCCCTCCGCCGACTCCACGCTGACCACGACCATGAAGTCGGTCGGCGAGGCCATGGCCATCGGCCGGAACTTCACCGAGGCGCTGCAGAAGGCCCTGCGCTCCCTGGAGAAGAAGGGCTCGCAGTTCACCTTCGTCGGCGAGCCCGGCGACAAGGACGAGCTGCTGCGCGAGTCGGTCCGCCCGACCGACGGCCGCATCAACACCGTCATGCAGGCGATCCGGGCCGGCGCCACCCCCCAGGAGGTCTTCGACGCCACGAAGATCGACCCGTGGTTCGTCGACCAGCTCTTCCTGATCAAGGAGATCGCCGACGAGCTGGCCGCCGCCGAGAAGCTCCACCCGGAGATCCTGGCCGAGGCCAAGCGCCACGGCTTCTCCGACGCCCAGATCGCCGAGATCCGCGGCCTGCGCGAGGACGTCGTCCGCGAGGTCCGGCACGCGCTCGGCGTCCGCCCGGTCTACAAGACGGTCGACACCTGCGCCGCCGAGTTCGCCGCCAAGACCCCGTACTTCTACTCGTCCTACGACGAGGAGAGCGAGGTCGCGCCGCGCGAGAAGCCCGCGGTGATCATCCTTGGCTCCGGCCCGAACCGCATCGGCCAGGGCATCGAGTTCGACTACTCCTGCGTCCACGCCTCCTTCGCGCTCAGCGACGCGGGCTACGAGACCGTGATGGTCAACTGCAACCCGGAGACCGTCTCGACGGACTACGACACCTCCGACCGCCTGTACTTCGAGCCGCTGACGCTCGAGGACGTGCTGGAGATCGTCCACGCCGAGACGCTGGCAGGCCCCGTCGCCGGTGTCGTCGTCCAGCTCGGCGGCCAGACCCCGCTGGGTCTGTCCCAGGCGCTCAAGGACAACGGCGTGCCGGTCGTCGGCACCTCCCCGGAGGCCATCCACGCCGCCGAGGATCGCGGCGCCTTCGGCCAGGTCCTCGCCGACGCGGGCCTCCCGGCCCCGAAGCACGGCACCGCGACCACCTTCGCCGGCGCCAAGGCCATCGCCGACGAGATCGGCTACCCCGTCCTCGTACGCCCCTCGTACGTGCTCGGCGGCCGCGGCATGGAGATCGTCTACGACGAGGCCCGCCTGGAGTCGTACATCGCCGAGTCCACCGAGATCAGCCCCACCCGGCCGGTCCTGGTCGACCGCTTCCTCGACGACGCGATCGAGATCGACGTCGACGCCCTCTACGACGGCCACGAGCTCTACCTCGGCGGCGTCATGGAGCACATCGAGGAGGCCGGCATCCACTCCGGCGACTCGGCCTGCGCGCTGCCCCCGATCACCCTCGGCGGCTTCGACATCAAGCGCCTGCGCGCCTCCACCGAGGCCATCGCCAAGGGTGTCGGCGTCCGCGGCCTGATCAACATCCAGTTCGCCATGGCCGGCGACATCCTCTACGTCCTGGAGGCCAACCCGCGCGCCTCCCGGACCGTCCCCTTCACCTCGAAGGCGACCGCCGTCCCGCTCGCGAAGGCCGCCGCCCGCATCTCGCTCGGCGCCACCATCGCCGAGCTGCGCGCCGAGGGCCTGCTGCCGAAGACCGGCGACGGCGGCACCCTGCCGCTCGACGCGCCGATCTCCGTCAAGGAGGCCGTGATGCCGTGGTCGCGCTTCCGCGACGTGCACGGCCGCGGTGTGGACACCGTCCTCGGCCCGGAGATGCGCTCCACCGGCGAGGTCATGGGCATCGACGCGGTCTTCGGCACGGCCTACGCCAAGTCGCAGGCCGGCGCCTACGGCCCGCTGCCCACCAAGGGCCGGGCGTTCATCTCCGTCGCCAACCGCGACAAGCGCTCGATGATCTTCCCGGCGCGCGAGCTGGTCGCCCACGGCTTCGAGCTGATGGCCACCTCGGGCACGGCGGAGGTGCTCAAGCGCAACGGCATCAACGCCACGGTCGTGCGCAAGCAGTCCGAGGGCGAGGGCCCGAACGGCGAGAAGACGATCGTCCAGCTGATCCACGACGGCCAGGTCGACCTGATCGTCAACACCCCGTACGGCACCGGCGGCCGCCTCGACGGCTACGACATCCGTACGGCGGCGGTGGCCCGCTCCGTCCCGTGCCTCACCACGGTCCAGGCGCTCGCCGCGGCCGTCCAGGGCATCGACGCGCTCAACCACGGCGATGTCGGCGTCCGCTCGCTCCAGGAACACGCGGAACACCTGACCGCGGCCCGCGACTAGCACCCACGAGGGGGACACCGGAAACGGTGTCCCCCTCTTGCTGAGGACACCCCACATGTACAAGTTCTTCTTCGACCTCGTCTTCAAGCGGATGGACCCGGAGCAGGCCCACCACCTCGCCTTCCGCTGGATCCGCCTCGCCGCCCGGATCCCCGTCCTGCGCACCTTCGTCGCCGCGGTCCTCGCGCCCCGCCACAAGGAGCTGCGCACCGAGGCCCTCGGCCTGCGGATGCACGGCCCGTTCGGTCTCGCGGCCGGCTTCGACAAGAACGCCGTCGCCATCGACGGCATGTCGATGCTCGGCTTCGACCACATCGAGATCGGCACGGTCACGGGGGAGGCCCAGCCCGGCAACCCCAAGAAGCGCCTCTTCCGGCTGGTCCCGGACCGCGCCCTGATCAACCGCATGGGCTTCAACAACGAGGGCTCCGCCGCCGTCGCCGAGCGCCTCCACGCGCGCGTGCCGGTCTTCAAGACGGTCGTGGGCGTGAACATCGGCAAGACCAAGGTCGTCCCGGAGGCCGAGGCCGCCGCCGACTACGTGAAGTCCACCGAGCGCCTCGCCGCGCACGCCGACTACCTGGTCGTCAACGTCTCCTCGCCGAACACCCCTGGCCTGCGCAACCTCCAGGCCACCGAGTCCCTCCGCCCGCTGCTCACGGCGGTGCGGGAGGCGGCCGACCGCACGGTCACCGACCGCCGCGTCCCGCTCCTGGTCAAGATCGCCCCCGATCTGGCCGACGAGGACGTGGATGCCGTCGCCGACCTGGCCCTGGAGCTCGGCCTGGACGGCATCATCGCCACCAACACCACCATCGCCCGCGAGGGCCTCGGCCTGAAGTCCGACCCGGCGCTCGTCAAGGAGACCGGCGGTCTCTCCGGCGCGCCCGTCAAGGAGCGCTCCCTGGCGGTGCTCAGGCGCCTCCACGCGCGCGTGGGGGACCGGCTGGTCCTCGTGGGCGTCGGCGGCATCGAGAACGCCGAGGACGCCTGGCAGCGCATCCTGGCCGGCGCCACCCTGATCCAGGGCTACAGCGCCTTCATCTACGAGGGCCCGTTCTACGCCCGCGCGATCCACAAGGGCCTCGCGGCGCGCCTCGCCGCCTCCCCGTACGCCACCCTCGCCGAGGCCGTCGGCGCCGACAACCGAAAGGCCGCGAAGTGACTCTGGAACCGTTCGGCACCCGCCTGCGCTCCGCCATGGACCGGCGCGGTCCCCTCTGCGTCGGCATCGACCCGCACGCGGCCCTCCTCGACTCCTGGGGCCTGGGCGACGACATCGCGGGCCTGGAGCGCTTCACGTTCACGGTCGTCGAGGCGCTGGCGGACACCGTGGCCGTCTTCAAGCCGCAGTCCGCGTTCTTCGAGCGCTTCGGCTCGCGCGGCATCGCCGTCCTGGAGCGCGCCGTCGCCGATCTGCGGGATGCGGGCGGTCTGGTCGTGATGGACGCCAAGCGCGGCGACATCGGGTCCACCATGGCGGCCTACGCCGAGACCTTCCTCCGGAAGGACTCCCCGCTCTTCTCGGACGCCCTCACCGTCTCCCCGTACCTCGGCTACGGCTCCCTGAAGCCGGCCGTCGACCTGGCGCGGGAGAGCGGCGCGGGTCTGTTCGTCCTCGCGCTCACCTCCAACCCGGAGGGCGCCGAGGTCCAGCGGGCGGTCCGCGAGGACGGCCGCACGATCGGCGCGACCATGCTCGCCCACCTCGCCGAGGAGAACGCGGGGGAGAGCCCGATGGGTTCCTTCGGCGCGGTGGTCGGCGCGACGCTCGGCGACCTGTCCTCCTTCGACCTCGACATCAACGGCCCGCTCCTGGCCCCCGGCCTCGGTGCCCAGGGCGCCACCCCGGCCGATCTCCCGGCCGTCTTCGGCTCGGCGGTCCGCAACGTGGTCCCCAACGTCAGCCGGGGCGTCCTGAAGCACGGCCCGGACGCCGCCGCCCTGCGGGCCTCCGCGGAGCGCTACGCGACGGAAATCCGCGAGGCCGTCGCCGCCTGATCGCACGCCGGGGCCAATCCGCAGGTCGGGGCCGTCTCACTCCTTGACAAGAACTTGGCTCAAAACCCGGTCGTTATGCCTGAAAAGTCCTGGTCGGTCGATGCTGACCAGGACTTTTCGCTTGTTCTCGCTGACTGGAGAGACATTGGCCGCTAGTCTCCGGGGCAGAGTCAGCGTTCAACGGTCACTACGTTGATCGTTGCTCCACTGGTGTGGGGCGACTAGGTTCCTCACCGGTCCGTATCCGACAGTTCGACATCCGAGGTGACGTAGGCGTGGCTCTTCCGCCCCTTACCCCTGAACAGCGCGCAGCCGCGCTCGAAAAGGCCGCCGCGGCTCGCCGGGAGCGGGCCGAGGTCAAGAATCGACTCAAGCACTCCGGCGCCTCCCTCCACGAGGTGATCAAGAGTGGCCAGGAGAACGACGTCATCGGCAAGATGAAGGTCTCCGCGCTGCTCGAGTCGCTCCCGGGCGTGGGCAAGGTCCGCGCCAAGCAGATCATGGAGCGGCTCGGCATCTCCGAGAGCCGTCGTGTGCGCGGGCTCGGTTCCAACCAGATCGCCTCCCTGGAGCGCGAGTTCGGCAGCACCGGCGCCTGAGACGGGACTGCCGTCCCAGGCACCCCCGTAAAGCTGGAATAATCGCTGCATGGCAGCAGAGGTACGTCCGCGGCTGACCGTGCTCTCCGGCCCCTCCGGGGTGGGCAAGAGCACGGTCGTCGCTCATATGCGCAAGGTCCACCCCGAGGTCTGGCTCTCGGTGTCGGCCACGACACGAAAGCCCCGCCCCGGCGAGAAGCACGGCGTCCAGTACTTCTTCGTCACGGACGACGAGTTCGACAAGCTGGTCGCCAACGGGGAACTCCTCGAATGGGCCGAGTTCGCGGGCAACCGCTACGGCACGCCTCGCGCGGCGGTCCTGGAGCGCCTGGAGGCCGGCGAGCCGGTTCTCCTGGAGATCGACCTCCAGGGCGCCCGGCAGGTCAAGGAGTCCATGCCGGACTCGCAGCTGGTCTTCCTGGCCCCGCCGAGCTGGGACGAGCTGGTCCGCCGGCTCACCGGTCGCGGCACGGAGTCGCCGGAGGTCATCGAGCGCCGGCTGGAGGCCGCCAAGATCGAACTGGCCGCCGAGCCGGAGTTCGACACCACCCTGGTCAACACCTCCGTCGAGGACGTGGCGCGTGAGCTGCTAGCCTTGATGAACGTTGTTTGATCTTTTTCTGATCGCCTGGATCTGATCACCCGGATCAGCTCACCCAGAAGTTTCTTCGGAAGGCAAGAGAGTGTCCTCTTCCATCACCGCGCCCGAGGGCATCATCAACCCCCCGATCGACGAGCTGCTCGAGGCCACCGACTCGAAGTACAGCCTCGTGATCTACGCGGCCAAGCGCGCGCGTCAGATCAACGCGTACTACTCGCAGCTCGGCGAGGGCCTGCTCGAGTACGTCGGTCCGCTCGTCGACACGCACGTCCACGAGAAGCCGCTCTCGATCGCCCTGCGCGAGATCAACGCGGGTCTGCTGACCTCCGAGGCCATCGAGGGCCCGGCGCAGTAAGCACGTAACGTTTGTCACCACAGGCCCGGCGGAACATCCGCCGGGCCTGTGGTGTCTCATGGAGTCGTACGCATCCGAGTGCGGGGAGTGGCAGTGGTGACCAAGCCGAAGGTCGTTCTGGGGGTCAGCGGCGGCATCGCCGCGTACAAGGCCTGTGAGCTGCTCCGGCGGCTGACCGAGTCGGGCCACGACGTACGCGTCGTGCCGACCGACGCCGCCCTGAACTTCGTCGGCGCGGCCACCTGGTCCGCCCTGTCCGGCAACCCCGTCTCCACCGAGGTCTGGGAGTCCGTCCACGAGGTCCCGCACGTACGGATCGGGCAGGGCGCCGACCTCGTCGTGGTGGCCCCCGCCACCGCCGACATGCTCGCCAAGGCCGCCCACGGTCTCGCCGACGACCTCCTGACGAACACGCTGCTCACCGCCCGCTGTCCGGTCGTCTTCGCCCCGGCGATGCACACCGAGATGTGGGAGCACCCCGCCACCCAGGAGAACGTGGCGACGCTGCGCCGCCGCGGTGCCGTCGTCATCGAACCGGCCGTCGGCCGACTGACCGGCGTCGACACCGGCAAGGGTCGGCTGCCCGAGGCCGCGGAGATCTTCGAGGTCTGCCGGCGCGTCCTCGCGCGCGGCACCGCGGCCCCCGACCTCGTCGGCCGCCATGTCGTGGTCAGCGCGGGCGGCACCCGTGAGCCCCTCGACCCGGTCCGCTACCTGGGCAACCGCTCCTCCGGCAAGCAGGGCTACGCCCTGGCCAAGGCCGCCGCCGCCCGGGGCGCCCGGGTCACCCTCGTCGAGGCCAACACCGGCATCCCCGACCCGGCCGGCGTCGACGTGGTCCACGTCGGCACCGCGATCCAGCTGCGCGAGGCCGTCCTCAAGGCGGCGTCCGACGCCGACGCCGTGGTCATGGCGGCGGCCGTCGCGGACTTCCGCCCGGCGGCCTACGCCACGGGGAAGATCAAGAAGCGGGACGACGTCGAGGCGCCGACCGTCGAACTGGTCCGCAACCCCGACATCCTCGCCGAGATCTCGGCCGACCGGGCCCTGCCCGGCCAGGTGATCGTCGGCTTCGCCGCCGAGACCGACGACGTCCTCGCCAACGGCCGGGAGAAGCTGCGCCGCAAGGGCTGCGACCTGCTCGTGGTCAACGAGGTGGGGGAGCGCAAGACCTTCGGGTCCGAGGAGAACGAGGCCGTGGTCCTGTCGGCCGACGGCACCGACACGCCCGTACCGTACGGACCGAAGGAAGCTTTGGCGGAGACGGTCTGGGATCTGGTCGCACCACGCCTGCGGTCCATGCCCGCGGGGAATTCCGGGGAATCCACCGATCGTCCGGATTTCACCGTCACGGCCGAGTGAAATCCCGTGAATCCGGTCCTCTCGGGGGACCGGAACGGGTGTTCGTGCCGCGTGGGAGGCCGGATTGCGTGAGCCTCCGGCTCCCACCTTGCGAGACACCTGGCCCAATGCCCGAGCACGCCCAGTAGACTGGTCGCGGTACGTCGCGGGGCGCAGCCCCCTGCCGTCCGACATTGTTGAGCCAGCAGCCGCTGCAACCCCAGGGAGCATTGTGTCCCGTCGTCTGTTCACTTCGGAGTCCGTGACCGAAGGTCACCCCGACAAGATCGCTGACCAGATCAGCGACACCATTCTCGACGCGCTCCTCCGCGAGGACCCCACCTCCCGCGTCGCCGTCGAGACGCTGATCACCACGGGCCTCGTGCACGTCGCCGGTGAGGTGACCACGAAGGCGTGGGCCGACATCCCCACCCTCGTACGGAACAAGATCCTCGAGATCGGGTACGACTCCTCGAAGAAGGGCTTCGACGGCGCCTCCTGCGGCGTCTCGGTCTCCATCGGGTCGCAGTCCCCGGACATCGCGCAGGGCGTCGACACGGCGTACGAGAAGCGCGTCGAGGGCGACGAGGACGAGCTGGACAAGCAGGGCGCCGGCGACCAGGGCCTGATGTTCGGCTACGCCTCGGACGAGACCCCGGAGCTGATGCCGCTCCCGATCTACCTCGCGCACCGGCTGTCCAAGCGCCTGACCGAGGTCCGCAAGAACGGCACCATCCCGTACCTGCGCCCCGACGGCAAGACCCAGGTCACCATCGAGTACGACGGCGACAAGGCCGTCCGCCTCGACACGGTCGTGGTCTCCTCGCAGCACGCCTCGGACATCGACCTCGAGTCGCTGCTCGCGCCCGACATCCGCGAGTTCGTCGTCGAGCACGTCCTCAAGCAGCTCCTGGACGACGGCATCAAGCTGGACACCGACGGCTACCGCCTGCTGGTCAACCCGACCGGACGCTTCGAGATCGGCGGCCCGATGGGCGACGCCGGCCTCACCGGCCGCAAGATCATCATCGACACCTACGGCGGCATGGCCCGCCACGGCGGCGGCGCCTTCTCCGGCAAGGACCCGTCCAAGGTCGACCGCTCGGCCGCCTACGCCATGCGCTGGGTCGCCAAGAACGTCGTGGCCGCCGGCCTCGCCTCGCGCTGCGAGGTCCAGGTCGCGTACGCGATCGGCAAGGCGGAGCCCGTGGGCCTCTTCGTCGAGACCTTCGGCACCAACACCGTCGAGACCGAGAAGATCGAGAACGCCATCGGCGAGGTCTTCGACCTCCGTCCGGCCGCGATCATCCGCGACCTCGACCTGCTGCGCCCGATCTACGCCCAGACCGCGGCGTACGGCCACTTCGGCCGGGAGCTCCCCGACTTCACCTGGGAGCGCACGGACCGCGTGGACGCCCTGCGCAAGGCCGCGGGCCTGTAAGCCCGTAGGCGACGCCTGAACGCGACGGAAGCCCGGCCCCCTGCGGGGGAGCCGGGCTTCCGTGCGTCCGGCCACGTCCGGCTGTCAGTGCGGTCTGGTAGGTATGAGGCTGTGAGCAGCGAGAACGAGACGCCCGAGGGTGCGGCCGATGAGTCGCACGAGCAGCTCGCGCTCATTCGGGAGTCCGTGCGGAAGGCGAAGGTGCCGCGGGCCAAGCCGCGGACGTGGCGGGGGGCCGCGTTGGCCAAGGAGCTGCCCGTGGCGCGGGTGGTGGTCAACAAGGGCGTGCTGCACCTCGACCAGTTCTTCGACTACGCCGTGCCCGAGGAGCTGGACGCCGTCGCGCAGCCCGGGGTGCGGGTGCGGGTGCGGTTCGGGGCCGGGGCGCATCAGGTCAGGGACGGGCGGCGCGAGGGCGGGCGGCTGATCGACGGATTCCTGGTCGAGCGGCGGGCCGAGTCGGACTACAAGGGGGCGCTGGCCGCGCTCGCCGACGTCGTCTCGTCCGAGCCGGTGCTGAGCGCCGACCTCCTCGGCCTCGCACGGGCGGTGGCCGACCGGTACGCGGGGAGCCTGGCGGACGTGCTCCAGCTGGCGATACCGCCGCGCAGCGCCCGGGCGGAGGCCAAGGCGTCCCCGGAGCCGCTGCCGCCGCCCACCGCCCCGGAGGCGGGCAGCTGGGGGCGGTACGAGCGCGGTCCCGCCTTCCTGGAGGCCCTGGCCCGGGGCGCAGCCCCCAGGGCGGTCTGGAACGCGCTGCCGGGGCCGTACTGGGCCGACGAGCTGGCCCGCGCCGTGGCCGCGACGCTCGCCTCCGGCCGGGGGGCGCTGGTCGTCGTGCCCGACGGGCGGGCCGCCGCGCGGGTGGACGCGGCACTGACCGCGCTCCTCGGGCAGGGGCGGCACGCGCTGCTCACGGCCGAGACCGGACCGGAGAAGCGGTACGGCCAGTGGCTCGCCGTGCGGCGGGGCTCCGTGCGCGCCGTCGTGGGGACACGGGCGGCGATGTTCGCGCCCGTACGGGACCTCGGGCTCGTCGCCATCTGGGACGACGGGGACGGCAGCCACAGCGAGCCGCACGCCCCGCAGCCCCACGCTCGTGACGTGCTGCTGCTGCGCGCCGCCCACGACAAGTGCGCCTTCCTGCTCGGCTCCACCAGCTGCACGGTCGAGGCCGCCCAGCTCGTCGAGTCCGGCTGGGCCGCGCCGCTGGTCGCCGGCCGCGATCAGGTGCGGACCGCCGCCCCGCTCGTACGGACCGTGGGCGACGGCGAACTCGCCCGCGACGAGGCCGCCCGGGCCGCCAGGCTGCCCTCCCTGGCCTGGCAGACCGTCCGGGAGGGGCTCAAGACGGGCCCGGTGCTCGTCCAGGTCCCGCGGCGGGGCTACGTACCGAGGCTGGCCTGCGAGCGCTGCCGGACGCCCGCCCGCTGCCGGCACTGCGCCGGGCCCCTGGAAGCCCCCGAGCAGCAGGAGCTGCGGTGCGGCTGGTGTGGGCGGGGAGCGCCGGACTGGCACTGCGTGGAGTGCGGTGCGACGAGGCTGCGGGCCCAGGTCGTGGGCGCGCGCCGGACGGCGGAGGAGCTGGGCCGGGCGTTCCCTGCGGTTCCGGTACGGACGTCTGGACGGGACCACGTCCTGGACACCGTGCCCGGACGGCCCGCGCTGGTGGTGTCCACGCCGGGCGCGGAGCCCGTCGCCGAGGGCGGTTACGCGGCCGCGCTGCTCCTCGACGGCTGGGCGATGCTCGGCCGGCCCGACCTGCGCGCGGGCGAGGAGGCCCTGCGCCGCTGGATCGACGCGGCCTCGCTCGTGCGGGGGCAGGGCGAGGGCGGCACGGTGGTGGTGGTCGCGGAACCCACCCTGCGGCCGGTGCAGGCCCTGGTGCGATGGGACCCCGTCGGCCACGCCCAGCGCGAGCTGGCCGAGCGGGCGGAGCTGGGCTTCCCGCCGGTGTCCCGGATGGCGGCGGTGTCAGGCCCGCCCGAGGCGCTGACGGCGTTCCTGTCGGCTGCCGAACTCCCCGGCGACGCCGAGGTGTTGGGGCCGGTGCCGCTGCCCGTCGTACGGGCCGGCGGGCCTCGTCGGCCGGGGGACACCCCGCCGGGGGAGCAGTGGGAGCGCGCACTGGTGCGCGTCCCGCCGGGCAACGGTGCCGCGCTGGCCGCGGCGTTGAAGAAGGCGCAGGCGGCGCGACTGGCCCGGGGCGGCGGAGAGCCGGTCCGGGTGCGCGTCGACCCACCGGACATCGGCTGACACGGCTTCGGTCGCCCATCCCACGGGGCGGGCGACCGAAGGCGTCGACGCGATGTCGCGTGCGGGGTCAGCCGTTGCGGGGGCCGGGGAAGGCCGGAGGGCGCGGGTCCTCGCGGAGGGTCTGCGACACGGGGGTGGTCTGCGCAGGCATCGTGCGGGCCGGCGGGACGACCGGGAGCGTACGGGTCGTGCCCGGCTCCGTGGCGCGGTCCTGCTCCACGACGGCGCCCGGCTGGGGCGCGCGCCGGGCGCCGTAGCGGCGGTGGACGGCCTGCTTCGTGACGCCGAGCGCCGAGCCCACCGCGTCCCACGAGAACCCGAGCGAGCGGTCGAAGTCGACCGCCGCGGTCACCAGGGTCTCGACGCTGTCCCGCAGCTCCTGGGCGAGCCGTACGGTCGGGGCGGGCGCCCGCCCGTAGACGACGAAGCCCGTCGACGGGCCGGAGCGGCGCGGTCGGTAGACATTGCCCAACTGGGCCGTGAGCGTGCGCAGTGCGTCCACCTGCCGCCGGACCCGCTCGATGTCCCGCACCAACAGATGCAGACTTGCCCGGGCTTGGGCGTCGTGGGTTGCGTGGTCGGCCATGTGAAAGCCTCTCGAACCGGCGTGGAAAAGGGTCGGGCCACGAGGGGAGGGCGGCCCGTTTCGGTCAATCTCTCTTGACCAACGCGCTACCCGTGGTTGGGTCACGCTGCGGGGGCGTATACGCATATGCGCAGGGCGCTCATGCTCACGTACGCCCCCTCGGGCCCCGGCCCCTAGACTGGTGCGCTGCCCTCCCCCAAGCTCTCGGCTGCGCTCGAGCAGGGAGGTACCCCACCGCCCCGAGATGCGAGGTTTCCCCGAGTGAAGCTGGTCTTCGCAGGCACCCCCGAGGTCGCCGTACCCGCCCTGGACGCCCTGCTCGCCTCCGGCAGGCACGAGGTGGCCGCCGTCGTCACCCGCCCCGACGCCCCCGCGGGCCGCGGCAGGCGCCTGGTCGCGAGCCCGGTCGCCGAGCGCGCGGAGGAGGCCGGGATCGAGGTGCTCAAGCCGGCGCGGCCGCGCGACGAGGCGTTCCTCGCGCGGCTCCGCGAGATCGCCCCGGACTGCTGCCCGGTCGTCGCCTACGGCGCGCTGCTGCCCAAGGTCGCCCTCGACATCCCCGCCCACGGCTGGGTCAACCTGCACTTCTCGCTGCTGCCGGCCTGGCGCGGCGCGGCGCCCGTGCAGCACGCCGTGATGGCGGGCGACGAGGTCACGGGCGCGTCGACGTTCCTGATCGAGGAAGGGCTCGACTCCGGTCCGGTCTACGGCGTCATCACCGAGGACGTCCGTCCCACCGACACCAGCGGGGACCTGCTCACCCGGCTCGCCTTCGCCGGCGCCGGGCTGCTCGCGGCCACCATGGACGGCATCGAGGACGGCAGCCTGAAGGCCGTGCCGCAGCCCTCCGAGGGCATCACCCTGGCGCCCAAGATCCAGGTCGAGGACGCCCACGTGGACTGGAAGGCCCCGGCGCTGCGCGTGGACCGCGTCGTCCGCGGCTGCACGCCCGCCCCGGGCGCCTGGACCGTGTTCCGCGGCGAGCGCCTCAAGCTGATCCAGGCGGCCCTCGTCCCGGACCGCACCGACCTGGCCCCCGGCGAGCTCGCGGCCGGCAAGAACAACGTGTACGTCGGCACGGGCTCGCACGCCGTCGAACTCCTCTGGGTCCAGCCCCAGGGCAAGAAGCCGATGAAGGCGGCGGACTGGGCGCGCGGCGTCCGGATCGCCGCAGGAGAAGCAGTCGGCGCATAGCGCCGTCGAGCAGGCGGTGGTGGGCGACGGGTGGGCGAGCGGGTGGGCGGCGCGGACGTAGGCTGAGGGGGTTCGACCGTCTCACTTCGTCAGCGGAGCACCTTTTGAGCGAGCAGGCACGTCGCCGTCCCCCCAAGCCGTACCGGCGCCCCAAGAAGGATCCCGTCAGGATCCTGGCCTTCGAGGCGCTCAGGGCCGTCGACGAGCGGGACGCGTACGCGAATCTCGTGCTGCCGCCCCTGCTCAAGAAGGCCCGGGAGAAGGGTGACTTCGACGGGCGGGACGCGGCGCTCGCGACCGAGTTGGTCTACGGGACGCTGCGGCGGCAGGGGACGTACGACGCCATCGTCTCGGCGTGCATCGACCGGCCGCTGCGGGAGGTCGATCCGCCCGTGCTCGACGTGCTGTCGCTCGGCGCGCATCAGCTGCTCGGTACGCGCATCCCGACGCACGCGGCCGTCTCCGCGAGCGTGGAGCTGGCGCGGGTGGTGCTCGGGGACGGGCGGGCCAAGTTCGTGAACGCCGTTCTGCGGAAGATCGCGCAGAACGACCTCGACACCTGGGTCCAGCAGGTCGCCCCGCCCTACGAGGACGACGCCGAGGACCATCTCGCGATCGTCCACTCGCACCCCCGTTGGGTGGTCTCCGCGCTCTGGGACGCCCTCGGCGGCGGGCGGGCCGGGATCGAGGACCTGCTGGAGGCCGACAACGAGCGGCCCGAGGTCACGCTCGTGGCCCGGCCGGGGCGCGCCACCACCGACGAGCTCAGCGGCGAGGACACGCTGCCCGGCCGCTGGTCGCCGTACGCGGTACGGCTCGCCGAGGGCGGCGAGCCCGGTGCCATCGAGGCCGTGAAGGAGGGGCGGGCGGGCGTCCAGGACGAGGGCAGCCAGCTCGTCGCCATCGCGCTGGCCAACGCGCCCCTGGAGGGCCGGGACGAGCGCTGGCTCGACGGCTGCGCGGGCCCCGGCGGCAAGGCGGCCCTGCTCGGGGCCCTGGCCGCGGAGCGCGGCGCCGCCCTGCTCGCCTCCGAGAAGCAGCCGCACCGCGCCCGCCTGGTCGAGCGGGCGCTGGCCGGCAACCCCGGCCCGTACCAGGTCATCGCCGCCGACGGCACCCGCCCGCCGTGGCGGCCCGGCTCCTTCGACCGGGTCCTGATGGACGTCCCGTGTTCCGGTCTCGGCGCCCTGCGCCGTCGTCCCGAGGCACGCTGGCGCCGTCGCCCGGAGGACCTGGACGGCTTCGCCCCGCTGCAGCGGGGTCTGCTGCGCGAGGCGCTGTCGGCCGTCCGCGTCGGGGGAGTCGTCGGGTACGCGACCTGCTCGCCGCACCTGGCGGAGACCCGCGTGGTCGTCGAGGACGTCCTCAAGGGCCGTGGCGGCCCGGCCGTCGAGGCGGAGTGGATCGACGTCCGCCCGCTCATGCCCGGAGTCCCCGCGCTCGGCGAGGGCCCGGACGTCCAGTTGTGGCCACATCTGCACGGCACGGACGCCATGTACCTGGCCCTCCTGCGCCGTACGGCCTGAGAGTCGGTCGACACCGGTCGCCATCCGTCCGGCATGTGGACGGGGATCGGTCCGAATTCGGGCCGAATCCGGGCCGATCCCCTCCCGGACCCGCGCGGATCCCGGTCCGAAACCGGTCCGCGGCAAAGAAGTGCCCAAGAGCATGGCAGGCTTGGCACATGGCGCAGATCAACCCCAGCATCCTGTCCGCAGACTTCGCCCGCCTCGCCGAGGAGGCGAAGGCCGTCGACGGTGCCGACTGGCTGCATGTCGATGTGATGGACAACCACTTCGTGCCCAACCTGACCCTCGGCGTACCGATCGTCGAGTCGCTCAGCCGCGCGACGGACACCCCGCTGGACTGCCACCTCATGATCGAGGACCCGGACCGCTGGGCCCCGCAGTACGTGGAGGCCGGCGCCGGGTCCGTCACCTTCCACGTGGAGGCGGCGGCCGCGCCCGTCCGTCTCGCGCGTGAGATCCGGGCGAAGGGCGCGCGGGCGTCGATGGCGCTGAAGCCCGCGACGCCCATCGAGCCGTACGAGGACCTGCTTCCCGAGCTCGACATGTTGCTGATCATGACCGTCGAGCCCGGCTTCGGCGGGCAGGCCTTCCTCGACATCATGCTCCCCAAGATCCGCCGCACCCGTGAGCTGATCTCCAAGCACGGCCTGGAGCTGTGGCTGCAGGTCGACGGCGGGGTCGCCGAATCCACCATCGAGCAGTGCGCCGAGGCCGGAGCCGACGTCTTCGTCGCCGGATCGGCGGTCTACGGCGCCGCGGACCCGGCCGAGGCCGTGCGTGCGCTCCGGGCGAAGGCCGAGTCCGCGACCGCCTCGGCGGCGTGGGCGTGTGGCCACTGAGCCTCGGCCAGATGAACGCGGTCCGTCGGTGGGCCGACAGGACTGATCAGGGCCCGTCGCATCTGACAGGATGAACACCGGGTCCAGAGTGTGAACGGCAGCAAGTGAACCAGCGGTACGTGAACAGCAGTGAGGAGATCGCGGTGGCGGGAATCTCGGCGGGACGGTCAGCCCTGCGGATGGGACCCGCGGAGCTGGTGCAGGCGGCGGCCATGGCCCGTCGCTTCTACCTCGAGGGCAAGTCCAAGATCCAGATCGCCGAGGAGTTCGGCGTGAGCCGCTTCAAGGTGGCCCGGGTCCTGGAGACCGCCCTCGAACGCGACCTCGTACGGATCGAGATCCGCGTACCCGCAGAGCTGGACGCCGAGCGCTCCGACGCGCTGCGGGCCCGCTACGGGCTCCGCCACGCCGTCGTCGTCGAGTCCCCGGCCGAGGGCGAGGACGAGTCGCCCGACCCCGAGAACCTCGGCGAGACCGCGGCCGACCTGCTCGGCGAGCTGGTCAACGAGGGCGACGTCCTCGGCCTGGCCTGGGGCCGCTCCACCATTCACATGGCCGCGGCCCTCGATCGGCTGCCCCCGTGCACGGTCGTGCAGCTCACCGGCGTGTACGACGCCGGGACCGCCGAGCGCGGCTCGGTCGAGGCGGTACGGCGTGCCGCCCAGGTCTCCGGCGGCGAGGCGCACCCCATCTACGCGCCGATGCTGCTGCCCGACCCCGCCACGGCTGCCGCGTTGCGCAACCAGACCGGCATCGCGCGGGCCTTCGAGTACTTCGACAAGGTCACCGTCGCCTGTGTGTCCATCGGCTCCTGGGAGCCGGGCATCTCGACCGTGCACGACATGCTCACGGACGAGGAGCGCGCCCACTACGCCTCCCTCGGCGTCGCCGCCGAGATGTCCGCGCACCTCTTCGACGCCGACGGGCGCAGGGTGGGGCGTGACCTCGGCGAGCGCTGCATCACGGTCGAGGCCGACCGGCTGCGCCGGATCCCCGAGGTCGTGGCGATCGCGGGCGGTCAGCGCAAGGCCGCGGCGATCGGCGCGGTGCTGCGCTCGGGGCTCGTCACCAGCCTGGTGACCGACCGTGCGGCGGCGGACTACCTGCTCACCGAGTCGGCTCCGGGCTCGCGGCCCGCGCTGGAGCGCAAGGACCCCGACGGGATCTGACCGCCGGCCGGTTCGATCAAGACGCCCCGGACAACGGCGGCGGTACGCCTCTGAGAGGTGTGCCGCCGCCGTTGCGTTGTGTGCGCTGTTCCGCACGATCGCCGGTTCGGTCACCGCAACCGCTCCGACATTCTCCGGGCTGGAGACACCGACGGAATAAAGTGCGCATATGGGCATGGGCAATGACACGAACCCGGACTCGGGCGAGGACGGGCACGAGCAGAACGACGAGGCCGATCGCCGGGCGACCGAGAAGTACGTCAGCGATCTGCTGGCACGGGGCCAGGCGGTGTTCGAGGGCGAGGAGCCGACGTCCCGGACGACCCACGTCATCAAGCGCGAGGACGACGGACGGCTCACCGTCCGTCGTCTGCGCTTCCTCAGCTGACTTCCTGGCCGGCCTCTCAGTCGAAGCAGCGCCGGACCAGGGCGAGGCCCCCGGCGGTCTCGCTCCGGGCGATCTCGTGCGTCTTGAGCCGGGGGCTGTCGTCGACGATCGCGACGTCGGTGCGATGCTCGGCGGGGATCTCGATCCGGCCGCGGCGGAGCAGGTCCTCCAGGTACGAGGTGGCGACCTGCTCGGGGTCGGCGGGCCGCACCGAGCCGCCCGCGGGGTCGGAGCCGGCGACGCCGAAGCGTCGGGACTCCCCGGGCGCGAAGAGGGTGAGCGGCCCCTTGATGCCGTATTCGGCCCCCTGGACCGTGATGGGCGTCAGACTGTCCTCGTCCCGGCCGCCCGGCGTCGCCTCGGCCAAGGCGGCGCCCCGGTGTGCGATCTCCTGCGCGGTGAGGGACGTGGCGGCGTTCACGGAGAGGATGCCGTGGCGGGTGAACGCCGAGCGCAGGGACGGGCCGTACTTGCCGCTGTGGCGATTCTGGTCCGCCGCGATCATGTGGCCCGCGACCTGCGCGTAGTAGCCGGGCACCACCGGCGCGGCCACGACGGCGTCCACCAGCAGCTGCCCGGCGATCCGGCCCGCCTCGGCCAGCGCGGCCTGGTCCTGGCCGTCCTGCTGCCGGAAGATCCCCGCGACGACCTTCAGGAACGCGCCGCTGAACACCCGGGAGAACGAGTGCGGCCCGCTGGTGAGCATGCTCGCGGGTCCGCTCGGCGGCAGGTCCACCGGGTCACGGTAGAAGAAGCGGTTGGACATGTTGCGCAGGCAGTCGGGTTCGGCCGCGCCCGGTGCGACCTTGTCCAGCGCCCAGCCCAGTTGCTCGGCCAGCCGTGACATACGGGAGGACTGCTCGATGCGGCCCTGCGTCTGGGTCAGGACGGCAGTCCGCAGCGACTCCACCTGGAGTGCGGTCAGCAGCGCGCTGATGTCACCGAACGCCTCGTGCAGGCCGTCGGCCTCGTGCGTCGCCGCGTTCCACAGCTGGGGGCGCAGGGCGTCGAGCACCGCGTGACCCAGCTCGTGCCGGACGATCTCGGGGCTCCCGCCCGAGAAGACGTCCACTCCTTCCACCCTCTGGTGGAAGAACTTCAGGCTTCGCCGGTCGTAGAAGGCGTTGAGGTCGACTCCCTCGTCGAGATGCACGGGCAGGACCCGTCCGACCGACGGGACCCACTGCGTTCCCGTCGGAACCAGCGGACCCCACATCTGACAGCCCGTGCTCAGCGCGTCGGCCGCCACCCAGTAGCGGAAGGCCGGCGTGCCCGGCCCGGCGCTGTCCGGCTGCGGCGCGGCCTCGGAGATGGCCGTCGGGAAGGGCTGCGTGTCGAGCTGGGGCACCGGGCGTCGAACCGGCACATTTTCCCGCAGAGGAGCTCCGGGATCGTCCTCGTACGCCAGAACTGTCTGCATCGTCGCGTGCTGCTGCACGGTCATTGCGGCTCCAGGGAGAAGGGAGGGGGAGCCGACAGACGGTGGATGCACCACCGACCGGGCTCCGGGGGAATAGCCCCTTATGCCCAGTACGCGACGCATGACGCTGTGTGTCAATTCGAGCACAGTGCGTGACTAAGGGTTAAACGAGCACGTCGAGCCGCCTCACCTCCGTATCCGCGCGCCGGATTTTTCTTTTCGGGCGGGAACCACCGGACCCCTGGACTCCCGCACGTCCTCAGGTCATCATATGACCCGATCACCTTCGAGGGTTCGCGCCCCGGAAGGCACAGCGAGACGAGGTAGAGGCATGAGGGACGAGGGCATCACGGACAGGCCGGCGGTACGCCCGCGCGTGGGCGTCGTGGGACTCGGGGCCATGGGCCTGGGGATGGCCCGCAGCCTGCGGGCGGCGGGCCACGACGTGGCGGTCCACGACCTGCGGCCGGAGGTGGCCGAGGACTTCGCCGAGGCCGGCGGTACGGCGTACGCCACCACCGGCGACCTGGCGGCCGCCGTGGACGTCCTGGTCGGCGTGGTCGTCAACGCCGCTCAGGTCGAGTCGGTGCTCTTCGGCGCCGAAGGGGCGGCCGACCGGCTCCGCCCGGGCGCCGTCTTCGTGATGTGCTCCACCGTCGACCCCGGCTGGTCCGAGGAGCTCGAGGCTCGCCTCGCCGAGCGGGGCGTGCTCTACCTGGACGCACCCATCTCCGGCGGAGCCGCCCGCGCCGCCACGGGCGAACTCACCATGATGACCTCCGGCTCCGCTGCGGCGTACGAGCTCGCCGACCCGTTCCTGGAGGCCATGAGCAGCACGGTCTACCGCCTGGGTGACCGCGCCGGACTCGGCTCCAAGGTCAAGATCGTGAACCAGCTGCTCGCAGGTGTGCACATCGCCGCCGCGGCCGAGGCGATGGCCCTCGGCATCAAGGCCGGAGTCCCGGCCGAGGCGCTCTACGAGGTCATCACGCACAGCGCGGGCAACTCGTGGATGTTCGAGAACCGCATGGCGCACGTCCTCGCCGGCGACTACACGCCACTGTCCGCCGTCGACATCTTCGTCAAGGACCTCGGGCTCGTCCTCGACGCCGCCCGCCCGGAGCGGTTCCCGCTCCCGCTCGCCGCCACGGCGCACCAGATGTTCCTGCAGGCGTCGGCGTCCGGCTTCGGCCGCGAGGACGACAGCGCGGTCATCAAGATCTTCCCGGGCGTCGACCTGCCGAAGGCGGAGGGCTGACATGGGCATCCGACTCGGCTGCATCGCCGACGACTTCACCGGCGCCACGGACCTGGCCAACAACCTGGTGCGCGCGGGCATGCGCGTCGTCCAGCTGATCGACGTACCGTCCGCGGAAACCGGCCGGGACGTGGACGCCGACGCCGTCGTCATCGCCCTCAAGTCGCGGACCGTTCCGGCCGCCGAGGCCGTCGACGCCTCGCTGCGGGCCCTCGCCTGGCTGCGCTCGGCCGGTGCCGAGCAGATCTACTTCAAGTACTGCTCCACCTTCGACTCGACACCGGCCGGCAACATCGGGCCGGTCACCGAGGCCCTGATGGACGCGCTTGCCACCGACTTCACCATCGCCACCCCGGCCTTCCCCGACAACGGACGCACGGTCTTCAAGGGCCACCTCTTCGTGGGAGACGTCCTGCTCGGCGAGAGCGGCATGCGGAACCACCCGCTCACCCCGATGACCGACTCCAACCTGGTCTCCGTCCTCGGCGCGCAGACCACCCGGCCGGTCGGCCTCGTCGACCACACCGTCGTCGCCGCCGGCGCCGGGGCGATCAAGTCCCGCATCGACGAGCTGCGCGCCGACGGCGTGGCCACGGCGATCGTCGACGCCGTCTCCAACGACGACCTCGTGCGCATGGGCACGGCGGTCCGGGGAATGCCGCTGGTGACCGCAGGGTCCGGCCTGGCGATCGGCCTGCCCGCGAACTGGGGCTTCCGGCCGTCGCCCGCTGCCGCGCAGCTCCCGCCGCCGTCCGGGCACCGGGCCGTCGTCTCCGGATCGGTCTCCGAGGCCACCAACGGCCAGGTCCTCGAGTTCCTGAAGAGCGGCCGGCCCGCGTTCAGCGTGGACCCGCTGCGTATCGCGGCCGGCGAGGACGTCGCCGGGCAGGCGCTGGCCTTCGCCGATGCCCACCTCGCCGACGGGCCCGTCCTCGTCTACTCCACCGAGACCCCCGACACCGTCCGCACCGTCCAGGGCCGGCTCGGCGCCGCCGAGGCGGGGGAGCTCGTGGAACGGACCCTGGCCCGGGTCGCCCAGGGGCTCGTCGAGCGCGGGGTCCGTCGGCTCGTCGTCGCGGGTGGCGAGACCTCCGGAGCGGTCGTCCAGGCGCTCGGCCTCACCGGGCTGCGCATCGGCCCGCAGATCGACCCCGGTGTGCCGTGGTGCGCCGCGGCCCTGCCGGCCGGGGACACGCTCCACATCACCCTCAAGTCCGGCAACTTCGGCGGCCCCGGCTTCTTCACCGACGCGTTCGCGCTCCTGGACGCGGAGGGCGCCGAGTGACCGGGCTCCGCAACAGCGCGGCGGACCTCCCGAACAGCGCGGCGGACCTCCCGGACAGCGCCGTGGACGCGGCGCGCGCCGAGATCGTCCGCGTGGGCACGAGCCTGTTCGCCCGCGGCTACGTCCACGCCAGCGCGGGCAACATCAGTGCCCGGGTCGGCGGCGGTCATCTGATCACCCCCACCGACGCCGCCCTGGGTTTTCTCGAACCCGACCGGCTCGCGCTGGTCGACGCCGGCGGCGAGCAGGTCGCGGGCGACCGCGCCAGCAAGACGCTGACGCTGCACCGGCGCATCTACGAGGCCGACCCCACGGCCCGCTTCGTCCTCCACACCCACTCCACGCATCTGGTCGGACTAACCCTGGCCGGCGTGTGGAGCCCGGACGACGTGCTCCCGCCCCTCACTCCGTACTACGTGATGAAGGTCGGGCACGTCCCGCTCATCCCCTACCACCGGCCCGGCGACCCGCGCGTGGCCGACCTGGTGGCCGCCGCCGTCGCCGACCGCGCCGCTCGCGCCACCCCGATCAGGGCCGTGCTGCTCGACCGACTGGGCCCCGTCGTCTGGGGTCCGGACGCGGCCACCGCCCTCGCCGTCCTCGAAGAACTCGAGGAGACGGCACGCCTCTGGCTCCTGACCGATCGTCGCCCTGAGCCACTCCCCGACCACGCGATCGACGAACTGAGGTCCACGTTCCGAGCACCGTGGTGACCAGCGCTCCACCCCGTCAGAGAATCCCCTGAGCCGCTTACGAAGGATTCCGTTCATGTCCATAACCGCGACGACGGCAGAGGCCCCCGACCTCGCCCGCGAGAACGCCGTCTTCCGCAAGGTCGTGCGCCGCATCGTCCCCTTCCTCATCCTCTGTTACGTCTTCTCGTACCTGGACCGCGTCAACGTCGGCTTCGCGAAGCTGCAGATGTCCGCGGACCTCGGGTTCAGCGAGGCGGCGTACGGCCTCGGCGCCGGCCTGTTCTTCATCGGCTACTTCCTCTTCGAGGTCCCCTCGAACCTGATGCTGCAGCGCATCGGCGCGCGCACCTGGATCGCCCGCATCATGATCACGTGGGGCGTGGTCTCGGCGGGGTTCATGTTCGTCTCGAACGAGGCGACGTTCTACGTGCTCCGGTTCCTGCTCGGCGCCGCCGAGGCGGGGTTCTACCCCGGCGTGATCCTCTACTGCACGTACTGGTTCCCGTCCCACCGCCGGGCCCGCGTCATCGCCCTGTTCATGTCGGCGATCCCCGTCGCGGGCATCTTCGGCAACCCCCTCTCCGGCTGGATCATGGACAGGTTCCAGGGCGTCAACGGCTGGCAGGGCTGGCAGTGGATGTTCCTCCTGGAGGCCCTGCCCGCGCTCCTCATCGGTGTGGCCACGCTGTTCTACCTCGACAACGGCGTCCGTGACGCGAAGTGGCTCACCGACGAGGAGAAGGAGATCGTCGAGCGGGCGATCGCCGAGGACTCCGCCCACAAGTCGGTCCACGGCCGGGTCCTGGACGCCTTCCGTGAGCCCAGGGTGTGGCTGATGTGCCTCATCTACTTCTGCTTCGTGATGGGCCAGTACGCGCTGACCTTCTGGATGCCCACCTTCGTCCAGTCGACCGGCATCAAGGGCAACCTCGCGATCGGCGTGCTCAGCGCCGTACCGTTCCTCGCCGCGCTCGTCGCGATGAACCTCTTCGGCCGCTCGGCGGACAGGCGTCGCGAGCGCCGCTGGCACCTGGTGATCCCGAGCCTCATGGGCGCCGTCGGCTTCTCGCTCGCCGCGAGCTGGTCCGGGTCGACCGTGCTGTCCCTGGTCGCGCTCTCCTTCGCCGCCGCCGGCGTGCTCACCTGCGCGCCGCTCTTCTGGTCGCTTCCCACCGCGTTCCTCGGCGGCACCGCCGCCGCGGCCGGTCTGGCCGTGATCAACTCGGTGGGCAACCTCGCCGGCTTCGTCAGCCCGTACATGATCGGCGCGCTCAAGGACGCCACCGGCTCCACCTCGATCCCCATGTACGTCCTGGCACTCAGCCTCGTCGTCGGCGCCGTCGCGGTGCTGACCACGAACAAGCAGGTCGTCAACCGCTGACGGGCCCGCGCCCGTCCCGATGGCCGGATCCGGTCCGTCCGCTCCGGAGCGGATCCGGCCCTTCCCCCACAGGAGTCACCATGCCGAGGTTCGCCGCGAACCTGTCCATGATGTACACCGAGCACGACTTCCCCGACCGCTTCGCCGCGGCCTCGGCGGACGGCTTCCGGGCCGTCGAGTACCTCTTCCCGTACGCGTACGACGCCACCGAACTCCGCGGCCGCCTGTCCGACCACGGCCTGCGGCAGGTGCTCTTCAACGCGCCCCCCGGCGCCTGGGACGCCGGCGAGCGGGGGACCGCCGCGCTGCCCGGCCGCGAGAAGGAGACCCTCGCCGGGATCGACCGGGCGCTGGAGTACGCGGCGGTGCTGGACTGCCCGCGCGTGCACGTGATGGCCGGACTCGTCCGTCCGGACGCGACACCGGCCGAACTCGCCGAGCACCGCGACACCTACCTGGCCAACCTCGCCCGCGCGGCGGAGCGGGCCGCCGCGGCGGGCGTCGACATCCTGATCGAGCCGATCAACGGCCGTGACATGCCCGGCTACTTCCTCAGCCGGCAGGCCGACGCGCACGCCGTGGTGCGGGAGGTGGGCGCCCCGAACCTCAAGGTCCAACTGGACCTCTACCACTGCCAGATCGTCGAGGGCGACCTCACCGCCACCCTGCGCCGCGACCTGCCCACCGGCCGGGTCGGCCATCTGCAGATCGCCGGCGTCCCCGACCGGCACGAGCCCGACGAGGGCGAGCTCGACATCCGCCATCTGTTCGGCGTCATCGACGAGTTGGGCTTCGAAGGCTGGATCGGCTGCGAGTACATCCCCCGCGCCGGCACGAGCGAGGGGCTCGGCTGGCTCGACGACTTCCAGAACCTCCGAGGAGACAACGCATGAGGATCGTCATCACGGGTGGCTTCGGCTTCCTGGGCCGGCAGGTCGCCCGCGCCCTGCTCGACACAGGGACGTTCCGCGGCACACCCATCGAGCGGTTGGTGCTCGCCGACCGATTCGTTCCCGACGGCAAGGCCGAGGCGGCCAACCCTTCCCCAAGCTCTTCGAGCAGGGGATACCCCGTCGTCGACGTCGTACAGGGCGACCTCGTCGACAACCTCGACGAGCTGTTCGCGAAGCCGGTCGACGTGGTCGTGCACCTGGCCTCCGCCGTCTCGGCCGAGTGCGAGACCGACTTCGACCTCGGCATGAGCGCCAACATCGACACGACCCGCGCGCTGCTCGAAGCCGCCAGGGCCCAGTCGGCGGCCGGGGGCCCGACAGCGCTCGTCGTGTTCTCCAGCAGCGTCGCCGTCTACGGCTCCGATCCCGCGCTGCCGCTGCCGCCGGTGGTCTCCGAGTCGACCCTGCCCACCCCGCGGTCCAGCTACGGGATCCAGAAGCTCGTCTGCGAGCAGCTGGTGGCGGAGTACACCCGCCGCGGCTTCGTCGACGGCCGCGTCACCCGGCTGATGACCGTGTCCGTCCGGCCGGGCAAACCGAACGCGGCCGCCTCCGGCTTCCTCTCCGGCATCGTCCGCGAGCCGCTCGCCGGAACTCCGGCGACCTGCCCGGTCGACCCCGAGCTGCGGGTCGCCCTGGCGTCGCCGCGTCGTACGGTCGAGGGCATCCTCCGCGTCGCCCAGGCCGAGCGCGGCACCGGACGGGGCCGTCTCGAGGGCTCCCTGCCGGTCAACCTTCCGGCGCTCACGGTCACGGTCGCCGAGATGCTGGCCACGCTGCGCCGTGTGGCCGGTGACGCCGTCGCCGACCTGGTGACGATCGCTCCCGACCCCGCGGTCGAGAGCATCGTGGGCTCGTGGCCCGCCGCCTTCGACAACACGCGCGCCGCGGCGCTCGGTCTGGAGGCCGACCCCGACTTCGCGGCCGTGATCCAGGACTACGTCGCCGACCACGCCGACGCGGTCGCGGCCCGGGTACCGACTCAGCCGGGCGACGGGGCTCCGCGCCGATAGACTGATGACCATGTTTTCCAAGGTGAGCGGTCCGGTCCGGCTCGCGGACCGAGTGGCGGCGGTGCTCTCGGAAGAGATCGAGTCCGGGCGCATCGCCGAGGGCGACAAGCTGCCGACCGAGGTCGAGCTGGTCAAACAGCTCGGCGTCAGTCGCACGGTGGTCCGCGAGGCCGTCTCCAGGCTGCGCAACGCCGGCCTCGTCGAACCGCGCCAGGGCCTCGGCGTGTTCGTCCTGCCGCGCCGCACCCGGCCGCTCGACCTGGAATCCGAGGCCGCCGCCACCAAGTCCAAGGTCCTCCAGATAGTGGAGGTGCGCCGCGCCATGGAGGGCGAGGCGGCCGCGCTCGCGGCGGCACGCGCCACACCGGCCGACATCACCCGCATGCGGGCGGCGCTGGACGCGATCGACGCGGCGGTCGCGGCCGGTGGCGACGGTGTGGACGAGGACCTCTCCTTCCACCAGTCCATCGCCGAGTCGACCGGCAACGCGGTGATGGTCTCCACCGTGCGCTACCTCGGCGAGGTGCTGCGCAGCGGCATCCGGGTCACGCGCGCGAACGAGGCGCGCCGGGACGACTTCATCGAGGACGTCCGCCAGGAACACCACGCGATCCTGGCCGCCGTCGAGTCGGGCGACGCCGAGGCGGCCCGGGACGCCGCGCTGCGTCACATGAGGCACGCGGCCGCGCGCCTCCAGGACGCGGACGACCGCTTCTGGACGGAGACCGAGGACGTCGACGTGGCGCTCGACGGCACCTCCTGACCCTCCCTTCGTGCGATCCCACAAGACTGCTCCCGCAAGCCTCGGATGAATCGCCCGGGACTGGTATGCGTACTGGCGTGGGACAATGAACTACGTGCTTTTTCCCCTGGCTGAAATGCCTAGGGGCCGATCCGAACGACTGGGATGTCAGCACGTGCGTTTCCTCAATGACGTCAAGCCGCCCTACGACCTGACGTACGACGATGTCTTCATGGTGCCGAGCCGCTCGGCCGTGGGTTCCCGCCAGGCCGTGGACCTCGCCTCGCCGGACGGTTCCGGTACGACGATCCCGCTGGTCGTCGCCAACATGACCGCGATCGCCGGCCGCCGCATGGCCGAGACCGTGGCCCGCCGCGGCGGCCTCGTCGTCATTCCCCAGGACATCCCCATCGAGGTCGTCACCGACGTCATCTCGTGGGTGAAGAGCCGCCACCACGTCCTGGACACCCCCATCGTCCTGGAGCCCCACCAGACCGTCGCCGACGCGCTCTCGCTGCTGCCCAAGCGGGCGCACGAGGCCGGTGTCGTCGTCGACGGCGACCGCCGTCCTGTCGGTGTCGTCACCGACGCCGACCTGTCCGGCGTGGACCGCTTCACCCAGCTGTCCGAGGTCATGTCCAAGGACCTGCTGCTCCTCGACGCCGACATCGAGCCGCGCGAGGCGTTCAACACGCTGGACCACGCCAACCGCCGCTACGCCCCGGCCGTCGACCAGGACGGACGCCTGGTCGGCATCCTGACCCGCAAGGGCGCGCTCCGCGCGACCCTGTACACCCCCGCGACCGACGCGAACGGCAAGCTGCGCATCGCCGCCGCCGTCGGCATCAACGGCGACTTCGTGGGCAAGGCCAAGCAGCTCCTCGACGCGGGCGTCGACACGCTCGTGATCGACACGGCGCACGGCCACCAGGAGTCGATGATCACCGCGATCAAGGCCGTCCGCGCCCTTGACCCCCAGGTTCCGATCGTCGCCGGCAACATCGTCGCCGCCGAGGGTGTCCGCGACCTCATCGAGGCCGGCGCGGACATCATCAAGGTCGGCGTGGGCCCCGGCGCCATGTGCACCACGCGCATGATGACCGGTGTCGGCCGGCCGCAGTTCTCGGCCGTCCTGGAGTGCGCCGCCGAGGCGAAGAAGTACGGCAAGCACGTCTGGGCCGACGGCGGTGTCCGGCACCCCCGCGACGTCGCCATGGCGCTGGCCGCCGGTGCGTCCAACGTGATGATCGGCTCCTGGTTCGCCGGGACGTACGAGTCCCCGGGCGACCTGCAGCACACCGCTGACGGGCGTCCGTACAAGGAGTCGTTCGGCATGGCCTCCGCGCGTGCCGTGCAGAACCGCACCAGCGAGGAGTCGGCCTACGACCGGGCCCGCAAGGGTCTCTTCGAGGAGGGCATCTCGACCTCCCGGATGTTCCTCGACCCGTCCCGTCCGGGTGTCGAGGACCTGATCGACTCGATCATCGCGGGTGTCCGCTCCTCCTGCACCTACGCGGGCGCGGCGTCGCTGGCCGAGTTCGAGGAGAAGGCCACGGTCGGCATCCAGAGCGCCGCCGGTTACGCCGAGGGCAAGCCGCTGCACGCCAGCTGGAGCTAAAGGCTGTCCGTACGAAGGCCCCCGCGAGTCGCCTCGCGGGGGCCTTCGTCGTACTCAGCCACCCACATGGGGACGCAGCGCGTCCGCGACCGCCGCGGCCATCCGCGCATGACCCCGGTCGTTGGGATGCAGCCCGTCCGCCAGGTCCTCGGGCCCGAGCAGGGGCCGTCCGGAGAGCACCAGGAGCCGCTCGTCGCCCTCCGCCGCCAGGTCCCGGCCCGCATGCTCCATGGCCGCTCGCAGGTCCTCCAGGGTGGCGCCCAGGGCGTTGGGGGTGGTCTCGGCCTCCGGGCGCAGCACGGGGGAGAGGATCAGCAGCGGGGCGTCGGGGTGGCCGCGGCGCACGAGACCGACGTAGGCGCGGACCGTCTCGTACAGCCAGCCCGCCGAACAGGGCGCCCTGGACCAGCAGTTGGTGCCGAAGGCGAGAGTGACGAGTTCGCCGGGGAGGCTCGCGAGCTGTTCTGCGAGCGGGAGCTCCCCGCGCGCGCCGCCCGCGAAGCCGAGGTTGACCGTGTCCAGGCCGAGCGTCCGCCCCGCCGTCGCCGGCCAGGAGAGGGCGGGCCGGGTCGACCACCAGCCCTCGGTGATCGAGTCGCCGTGCACCAGCCAGCGCCGGCGCCGGGGCGCGGGCGCGAGCGAGCCGCCCAGCGCGCGCAGCCCGAGGACCACGGGCGCCTGGCTCTCCGGCGGATGGACCGTGAATGTCCCTCCACCGGGCGGTAGTTCGAGTCCGATCGTCGCGTCCTTCGCCGGGACCGTGAAGGTCTCGCCCACCCGGTCTTCGCCCCGCCAGAGCGCGAAGCAGTGCGGCAGGGAACCCGGTGCAGCCGTCCGGTAGCGCAGCTCGACCGCCCGGGTGTCCGGCGTGGCCGTGAACTCCACCCGTACCCCGATGGGCAGAGCGGACCGCTCGACGGTGTCCCAGGGGAGCCGGTCGAGATCGGCGGGATCGGCGCGCACCGCGCGTCTCCCGTCGAGCCACGCCGTACCGCGCAGAAAGGGTTCCGGGTCGAGCCAGCCCACCGATACCTCCTCCGTTCGAGGGGACTGAGAGGGCTCGCAGAGTGGGTCATCGGGCATGAGAAGTCCATGCGCACGCCGGAGGTGGTTCACACCCCGATGTGTCGATTCATGCGGCGGGGCGCAATGTTTCCCCGTCTGCTCGGCAAGTGCGCAATGATCATCCGCAGGTGCGCAACAACCCTGCATTACGGACGCGAAGCGTAAAGGCTTAGGCTCATGCCTCGTACCAGGAGTGGCGGCGACCGTCAGCTCGGCGGTTCCCCCTCCCTCGCGGGCTTGCTCGGCATGCCCGCGTACCGCCGTGGTCGTCGCATTTCGACAGGCAGCGATCAAGGAGCCTCCGCAGTGCTGGATCAAGGCACAGCCTCACCGGCCACCGAGCCGACCGTCCCCAAGACCTCAGGGCTCTCCGCCCTGACTCGGCGCAAGCCGGTAGAACGCCTGGTCGCCGAGGGTGGCCAGGGTGAGGGCGGTTCTCTCCGCCGCTCGCTGTCGATGTGGCAGCTGACCATGATCAGCATCGGCGCCACGCTCGGCACGGGCATCTTCGTCGTCCTTGGGGAGGCCGTTCCCGAGGCCGGCCCCGCCGTGACGCTCGCCTTCGTGTTCGCCGGCCTCACCGCGCTGTTCTCGGCCCTCTCGTACGCCGAGCTGGCCGGCACCATCCCCGTCGCGGGCTCCTCGTACTCGTATGCGTACGCAACCATGGGTGAACTGGTCGCCTGGGTCTGCGGCTGGTGTCTGATGCTGGAGTACGGCGTGTCCGTCGCCGCCGTGGCGGTCGGCTGGGGCGACTACCTCAACGAGCTGCTCAACGGCACGATCGGCGTCACCCTCCCCGACGCGCTCAGCGCGCCCCCCGGTGACGGAGGCGTGTTCAACCTGCCGGCCCTCATCGTGGTCGTCCTCGCCATGCTGTTCCTGCTCGGCGGCGCCAAGGAGTCGGCCCGCGCGAACACGATCATGGTGGGGGTGAAGATAGCGGCGCTCGTGCTCTTCTGCGCTGTCGGCTTCATGGGCTTCAAGTCCGGCAACTACTCCGACTTCATGCCGCTCGGCATCGGGAGCGTCGGCGCTGCGGGAGCCATCCTCTTCTTCTCGTACATCGGCTTCGACGCCGCCTCCACCGCCGGCGAGGAGGCCAAGAACCCCAAGCGCGACCTGCCCCGGGCGATCATGCTCTCGCTGGTCATCGTCACCGCGCTGTACGTCCTCGTCGCCGCGGTCGCCGTGGGTGCTTGGGACTGGAAGAAGTTCGCGGGCTCCGAGGCGTCGCTCGCGGCCATCATGAACGACGTCACCGGACAGAGCTTCTGGGGCACCCTGCTCGCCGCCGGAGCGGTCATCTCCATCGCCAGCGTGGTCCTCACCGTCCTGTACGGACAGACCCGCATCCTGTTCGCGATGTCCCGCGACGGCCTCGTGCCCAAGGTGTTCGGCAAGGTCGACGCCAAGACCGGCACGCCGCGCACCAACACCCTCATCGTCTCGCTGCTCTGCGGTGGTCTCGCCGCCGTCGTCCCGCTCGGCGAGCTGGTCAACGCCACCAGCATCGGCACGCTCTTCGCGTTCGCCCTGGTCAACGTCGCTGTCGTGGTGCTCCGCGTCTCCCGCCCCGACATGGAACGCTCGTTCAAGGTTCCGTTCGGCCCGGTGTTCGCCGTGCTCGGCTTCATCTGCTGCGGCTACAGCATGTACAGCCTCGACGTGATCACCTGGGTGTACTTCGGTGGCTGGATGGCCGCGGGCCTCGTGTTCTACTTCCTGTACGGCATGCGCCGCTCCCGTCTGGCTACCGCAGAGAAGTGATCCACCCGTAGTGCGACTCAACGACCTCGACGAACGCATCGTCCACGCCCTCGCGGAGGACGCCCGTCGCTCCTACGCCGACATCGGCTCGCTCGTCGGTCTGTCCGCGCCCGCCGTCAAGCGGCGCGTGGACCGGCTCCGGGCCGAAGGCGCCATCACCGGCTTCACCGTACGGGTGGACCCGGCGGCGCTCGGCTGGGAGACCGAGGGGTTCGTCGAGATCTACTGTCGCCACAACACCTCGCCGGACGACATCCGGCGGGGTCTGGAGCGCTACCCCGAGGTGGTGTCCGCGTCGACCGTCACCGGCGACGCGGACGCCGTCGTGCAGGTCTTCGCCTCCGACATGCGCCACTTCGAGCGCGTCCTGGAGCGGATCGCGGGCGAGCCGTTCGTGGAACGCACCAAGTCGGTCCTGGTGCTCTCGCCGCTGCTGCGGCGCTTCTCCTCCGGCTCACCCGCGTAGGGCCTGTCCGACCCTGATCCGCCGGACAGGCCCTAGCCCCGCGCTTCCGAGGGCAGCCGGGGCGGTGCGGGCCGTGGTTCCCGCACCGCCCTCCGGACTTTCCCGCTACTCCGTCGGGTACTCGAGCTGCCAGGGCAGCACCTTGAAGTCGCCCGTCCCGGCCTTCGTCTTCTCGAACGGCGCCGGGCTGTGGCACGGGGGCACGTCGCCCTGGTCCGGGCCCTGGGTCAGCCAGCTGTAGCCGAGCCGATCGTGCTTGCCCAGGTCGTGCACCGAGACGCCGATGCGCCGGTCCTGGAACTCCTTCACATCGGTCTCGACGACCCGCCCCGTCACCGTGGCCACCTTCCCGCCCGTGGCCAGGCAGTCGACCTTCACCACGGCGTAGCCGCCCCAGTCCCCCTTGTAGTGGCTGAACCTGAAGGTGCCAGTGGCCGCCTCGGGGTTCTTGTTGTCCTTCGCCGCCAGATGGGCGTCGAACGAGAACGTGATGTCGTCGCTGGCCACCCGGTAGATCTTCGCGCTGCCGGTCAGCGCGGCCGCCTCACGGCTGCCGCCCTCGCCGTCGCCGGAGGCGACTGCGGAGCCCGCCGCACCGGCGGTGATCAGTGCGGCGGCGGCCAGGGCTGCGATCTTCGTACGGCGGTTCATGTCGGTCCTTTCGGCAGGTCAACCGGACAGCGACCACTCTTCCGCGCGGCCCGCCCCGGGTCGTCGCGCCACAGGACGGTCCGTGTCTCCGCCGCACGGCGGGGAAGCCCTCCGACCGGGGCATGAGAGGGCGCGCAACGAATCGCCGCGGCACCCGTGCATCGCGCAACGGTTCGACGGTCGGTCCGCAACGGTCGCGCCTTGTCCCGGTCGAGCCCGGAACCGTACCGTTTTTGACGTCTCCCCCCGTCCTTCGGACCCCTGAGGATCGCCCATGCCCGCGCTGCGCACCGCCCTGCTCCAGAGCTCCGGTGAGCTCGGTGACGTGGCCGCCAATCTGAAGATCCTCGACGAGGCCGCCGCCCGCGCGGCCGAGGCCGGAGCGGGGCTGCTGCTCGCCCCCGAGCTTTTCCTGACCGGCTACGCGATCGGCGCCGACATGGCACGCCTGGCCGAGCCTGCCGACGGTCCCTCCGCCCGCGCCGTCGCGGCCATCGCCGCGCGCCACGGCCTGGCCGTCGGCTACGGCTACCCGGAGCGGGACACCGAGCAGCACGGGGTCCTGTACAACGCCGCCCAGCTCATCGGCGCCGAGGGAACCACCCTCCTGCGCTACCGCAAGACCCACCTCTTCGGCGACTTCGAGCACCACTGGTTCACGCCCGGCGACGAGGCCGTGGTCCAGACGGAGCTCGGCGGCCTCACGGTCTCCATGATGATCTGCTACGACGTCGAGTTCCCCGAGAACGTACGGGCGCATGCCCTGGCCGGTACCGACCTCCTCCTCGTGCCGACCGCGCTCATGCACCCCGCCGAGGTCGTGCCCGAATCCGTCGTCCCCGTGCGCGCCTTCGAGAACCAGCTCTACATCGCGTACGCCAACCGGACCGGCCCCGAGGGCGACTTCGAGTTCGTCGGGCTCTCCACGCTCGCCGCCCCGGACGGCACCGCCCGGGTCCGCGCCGGCCGCGGCGAGGACCTCGTCGTCGGCGACGTGGACCCCGCCCTCCTCGCCGCCTCCCGCAAGGACAACCCGTACCTCCGCGACCGGCGCCCCGGCCTCTACGGCTCCCTCGTCTGAGCCGTCGCCCTCTCTTCCCGCACTTCCCCGCTTTCCCCGCAAGGAGTCCGTACCCCATGACGTCCACGGTGCCCACGACCGCCGTCCCGCACAGCGACGGCCAGCCGCCGATCACCATGTTCGGTCCGGACTTCCCGTACGCCTACGACGACTTCCTGGCCCACCCGGCCGGGCTCGGCCAGATACCCGCGACCGAGCACGGCACCGAGGTCGCCGTCATCGGCGGCGGTCTCTCCGGCATCATCGCCGCGTACGAGCTGATGAAGATGGGCCTCAAGCCCGTCGTCTACGAGGCCGACCAGATCGGCGGCCGGCTGCGCACGGTCGGCTTCGAGGGCACGGGCACGGAGGGCCTGACAGCGGAGATGGGCGCCATGCGCTTCCCGCCCTCCTCGACCGCGTTCCAGCACTACATCGACCTGGTGGGCCTGGAGACGCAGCCCTTCCCCAACCCGCTGGCCGAGTCGACCCCTTCGACCGTCGTCGACCTCAAGGGCGAGTCGCACTACGCGCAGACCGTCGACGACCTCCCGCAGGTCTACCGCGACGTGATGAACGCGTGGAACGCCTGCCTGGACGAGGGCGCCGACTTCTCCGACATGAACCAGGCCATGCGCGAGCGCGACGTCCCGCGCATCCGCGAGATCTGGTCGAAGCTCGTCGAGAAGCTCGACAACCAGACCTTCTACGGCTTCCTGTGCGAGTCGGAGGCGTTCAAGTCCTTCCGGCACCGCGAGATCTTCGGCCAGGTCGGCTTCGGGACCGGCGGCTGGGACACCGACTTCCCCAACTCCATCCTGGAGATCCTCCGCGTCGTCTACACCGAGGCCGACGACCACCACCGCGGCATCGTGGGCGGCTCGCAGCAGCTGCCGCTGCGCCTGTGGGAGCGCGAGCCGGAGAAGATCGTCCACTGGGCGCAGGGCACCTCCCTGAAGTCCCTGCACGAGGGCGACCCGAAGCCCGCCGTGACCCGGCTGAACCGCACCGCCGGCAACCGGATCACCGTCACGGACGCCTCCGGCGACATCCGTACGTACCAGGCGGCGATCTTCACCGCCCAGTCCTGGATGCTGCTCTCCAAGATCGCGTGTGGCGACTCGCTCTTCCCGATCGACCACTGGACGGCGATCGAGCGCACCCACTACATGGAGTCCTCGAAGCTCTTCGTGCCCGTGGACCGGCCGTTCTGGCTGGACAAGGACGAGGAGACGGGCCGGGACGTCATGTCGATGACGCTGACCGACCGGATGACCCGCGGCACGTACCTGCTCGACGACGGCCCGGACAAGCCGGCCGTCATCTGCCTCTCGTACACCTGGTGCGACGACAGCCTGAAGTGGCTGCCGCTGTCCGCGAACGAGCGGATGGAGGTCATGCTGAAGTCGCTCGGCGAGATCTACCCGAAGGTCGACATCCGGAAGCACATCATCGGTAACCCGGTGACGGTCTCCTGGGAGAACGAGCCCTACTTCATGGGCGCCTTCAAGGCGAACCTGCCGGGCCACTACCGCTACCAGCGCCGCCTGTTCACCCACTTCATGCAGGACCGGCTGCCGGAGGACAAGCGGGGCATCTTCCTCGCGGGCGACGACATCTCCTGGACGGCCGGCTGGGCGGAGGGCGCCGTGCAGACCGCGCTGAACGCCGTGTGGGGCGTGATGCACCACTTCGGCGGCGCGACCGACGCCTCCAACCCGGGCCCGGGCGACGTGTACGACGAGATCGCCCCGGTGGAGCTTCCGGAGGACTGACCCAGCAGCACATACGGAGACCGGCCCCTGTGGAACTTCCCGGGGGCCGGTCCCGTTGGGGGAGTGGGGCGGACAGCACCGGTGTGCGAGCGGCCGCGAGAGCGGTCAGCCGTGCCGTGCGAGCGGCGTCAGCAGCATCCGCCCCACCAGACCCACCGACCGGTCGAGGCGTTCCCGGAACTCCTCGGCCAGGTCGGGCAGCTCCCGCAGTTGCCAGAGCGAGCGGGCGGCGAGCCAGGCCCCGTCGCGGGCCCGTTCCAGGCTCCAGCAGCCCAGCAGATGCGTCAGTGGATCCGTGATCTCCAGCAGATCCGGGCCCGGCATCACTTCCTCGCGGATGCGCTCCTCGAGGAGGACGAGGATGTCGCCGACGCGGTCGAACTCGTCCTCCAGATCCCGGGGCGCGCAGTCCAGTGCCTCGCAGGTGTCGATCACGGCGAGGGCCAGATCGTGTCCGATGTGCGCGTTGATCCCGGCCAGCGCGAACTGCAGCGGCCGTACGCCGGGGTGGCGCCGGTAGTGGAAGAGCGGCCGCCAGCAGGCCGGGGCGGGGCATCCGGTGGCGACGGCGTCGACCACCGAGAGATAGCGCTCCGCGAAGCGGACGTCGAGGGTCGCGGCGGCCCGCCGGTCGGAGAAGGTGCCCGCGTCGATGGCGTGGCCGATCTCCTCGGTGACGGTCAGATAGACGCGGTTGAAGACGGCGACACCGTCGGTCGGATGCCAGCCCGCGCGGATGGCACGCATCCGCTCGACCACCGGGTCGACCGCGGTGAACTGCCCGATCTGCTGAGTGCCGATCTGCTGGGTCTGCGCCATGGGGGCAGCGTTTCAGCAGCCGGGCCCGGGAGGGAACTCTCCGGGCCCGGCTTCCCCAGAACGGGGGAATATGCCTACGACTTGGTGGCGGACTCCTCGTCGACGGTGCCCTCGTACGAGCTGGTGCCGGCGTCCAGCAGGGGCTCCTGCTGCTTCATGTGCGCCGGGGCGAAGGCCCGCAGCACGTGGTAGCCGGTGATCACGACGAGCGTGCCCAGCGCGATCCCGCCGAGCTCGAAGGTGTCGGTGAAGGTCAGCTTGACGCCGCCGACGCCGATGATGATGCCCGCCGCGGCCGGCACCAGGTTGAGCGGGTTGCGCAGGTCGACCTTGGCGTTGATCCAGATCTGGGCCCCGAGCAGGCCGATCATGCCGTACAGGATCACCGTGATGCCGCCGAGCACACCGCCGGGGATCGCGGCGACGACCGCGCCGAACTTGGGGCAGAGGCCGAAGAGCAGCGCGAAGCCGGCCGCGGCCCAGTAGGCGGCGGTGGAGTAGACGCGGGTGGCGGCCATGACGCCGATGTTCTCGGAGTACGTGGTGTTCGGCGGGCCGCCCACGGCGGTCGACAGCATCGAGGCGGCGCCGTCCGCCGCGATCGCGGTGCCGAGCTTGTCGTCGAGCGCGTCGCCGGTCATCTCGCCGACGGCCTTGACGTGACCGGCGTTCTCGGCGATCAGGGCGATCACGACGGGCAGCGCGACGAGGATCGCCGACCACTCGAAGCTCGGGCCGTGGAAGGAGGGCAGGCCGATCCAGTCGGCCTGGGAGACGCCCGAGAGGTCGAGGCGCCAGTGGTCGGTGACCTGGCCGCTCGGGGACATCGAGTGGATCTTGCCGAAGACCAGGTCGAAGACCCAGGAGATGCCGTAGCCGAAGATCAGGCCGAGGAAGATCGCGATGCGCGACCAGAAGCCGCGCAGACAGACCACGGCAAGACCGGTGAACAGCATGACCAGCAGAGCCGTCCACTGGTCCTGCGGCCAGTAGGTGGCGGCGGTGACCGGGGCGAGGTTGAAGCCGATCAGCATGACCACGGCGCCGGTGACGATCGGCGGCATCGCCGCGTGGATGATCCGAGCGCCGAACTTCCGTACCGCCAGACCCGCCAGGAACAACACCACGCCGACGACCAGCACCGCGCCGGTGACGGTCGCGCTGGTGCCGCCGGAGGCCCGGATGGCCGCGGCGACCCCGACGAAGGAGAGCGAGCAGCCCAGATAGCTGGGGACCGTGCCCCGCGTCGCGAGCAGGAAGATCACCGTCGCGACGCCGGACATCATGATCGCGAGGTTCGGGTCGAGCCCCATGAGCACGGGCGCCACGAAGGACGCGCCGAACATCGCCACCACGTGCTGCGCGCCGAGGCCGACCGTGCGGGGCCAGGAGAGTCGCTCGTCCGGGCGGACGACGGCTCCTGGAGCGGGTGTTCGTCCGTCGCCGTGCAGGGTCCAGCGCACGCCGAGGTTCATGGGGTCGCTCCAGTTCTCCGGTTCCGGTGGCCGGTTCGCCGCGCGAGACATCAGCCGAAAAAGATCAGCCATATGGTAATGCGCCGCTGGTCACCGGGGTTCCGTGGCGGTGTCCGCGATCTCTACGAGACCTTGCCCGAACTCGCCGCGGGGCTTCCGCTCCCGGCCGCGGCCGCGCTCGTGGGCCGGGAGCCCTGGCGGAGCACCCCGGCGCCGAGCACCAGACCGAAGGCGAGCAGCGTGACCAGGCCGAAGGAGAACATCAGCGAGGTGGCGTCGGCGATGCCGCCGATCGCGGACGGGGCGATGAGACCCGAGGTGTACGTGATGGTGGCGACGCCCGCGATGGCCTGGCTGGGGTTGGGGCCGCTGCGGCCGGCCGCGGCGAAGGCGAGCGGCACGACGACGGCGACCCCGAGCCCGATCAGCCCGAATCCGGCCATCGCGGCGGCGGCGTGCGGGGCGAGGACCACGAGGAGCCCGCCCACGGTCGCGGCTACGCCCCCGACCCGTACCGTCCGTACGGCTCCGAACCGGTCCACCACCCGGTCCCCGACCAGCCGGGCGATGGCCATGGTCAGGGCGAAGGCGGTGGTGGAGGCCGCCGCGACCCCGGCCGACGAGCCGAGCTCGTCCCGCAGATAGACCGCCGACCAGTCCAGGCTCGCCCCCTCGGCGAACACCCCGCAGAATCCGATGGCGCCGATGATCAGGGCGGACTTCGGCGGCAGCGAGAAGCGCGGCGGCGGCTCCTCGTCGGGGGCGCTCTGCAGATCGAGCACGCCCTGGCAGAAGGCGAGGCCGAGCGCGGTCAGCACGAGCGCCGCGATGAGGTGGTGGAGACGGGCGTCCCCGCCGAGGTGGGCGGCGACGGTACCGGCGGCGGAGCCGATGAGAGCGCCCGCGCTCCACATGCCGTGCAGGCTGGACATGATCGACTTGTCGAGGCGGTTCTCGACCTCGACACCGAGGGCGTTCATCGCCACGTCGGACATGCCGGCGGTGGCGCCGTAGACGAAGAGCGCCGCGCAGAGCCCGTAGATGTTCGGGGCGAGGGACGGCAGGATCAGGGCCATCGTCCAGAGGGCGAGCAGTCCGCGCAGCGCGGTGCGGGCGCCGAAGCGATGGCTGATCGCGCCGGCCAGCGGCATGGCCAGCGAGGCGCCGACGGCGGGGAAGGCCAGGGCGAGTCCGAGCTGGCCCGCGCTGACGCCCGCGTGGTCCTGGATCCAGGGGATGCGGGTGGCGAAGCTGCCGGTGACCGCACCGTGGACGCAGAAGACGGCGGCGACGGCGAATCGGGCCCGCCGCAGCCGCTCGGTACTGAAGACGGTCTCGCCCGTCATGTGCCCTCCCTCGTCATGGTGCGCCGTAAACTATCAGGAACCCTGCCTGATAAATAGACCCGGTGGCGGGGCGCCCGCGAACGAGAGTCTGAGAGGATCCCGGTATGCCCGCATCCCCGAGCACCGCCCGGGCCATCAACGACCGGCTCGCCCTGCGACTGCTCCAGGACGAAGGGCCGTTGACGGCGACTCAGCTGAAGACCCTGACCGGCCTCTCCCGGCCCACCGTCGCCGACCTCGTCGAACGACTCCAGGGCTCGGGACTCGTCCGCGTCGTGGGGGAGTCCGGCGCGGAGCGGCGCGGGCCCAACGCCAAGCTCTACGGGATCGTCGCCGAGCGCGCGCATCTCGCCGCCCTCGACGTGCGGACCACCTCCGTCTCGCTCACCGTCGCCGACCTGCTCGGCACCACGCTCGCCGAGGCCTCGGCCCCGATCGGCGGGGAGGACGGGACCGGACCGGCCGTCGAGAAGGCCGTCGCGCTCCTCGAACGGACCGCGAAATCGGCCGGGGTGGAGCGGCTGCACAGCGTCGCCGTCGGCGCGCCCGGGCTGATCGACCCGGCCACGGGCGCGCTGCGTGACTCGGCGAAGCTTCCCGAGTGGCACCGACGGCTGATCGACGCCCTGCAGGAGCGACTGCCCGCGACCGTGCTCGTCGAGAACGAGACCAACCTCGCGGCCGTCGCCGAGCAGCGTGCGGGGGCCGCCCGCGACCGCGACACCTTCGTCCTGCTCTGGCTCGGCCAGGGCGTCGGCGCGGCCGTCGTACTGGACGGCCGGCTGCGCCGCGGAGCCTCCGGCGGCGCGGGCGAACTCGGCTTCCTGCCGGTGCCCGGCACCTCCGGGCTACCCTCCGCGACCGGTTGCGAGGGCGGCTTCCACGAGCTGGCCTGCGCGGCCGCGGTCCAGGCCCTCGCCGTCGAGCACGGCCTGGACCCGGCCGGTGCGCTCACCTCCGGCCACGGCCCGTTCCTCGACGCCCTCGCCCGGCGCCTCGCGGTCGGTGCCGCGGCTGTGGCCTCGGTCCTGGACCCGGGCTGCGTGGTCCTCGGCGGCGAGACCGGCCACCGCGGCGGCCGGGAGCTCGCCGCCCGTGTCGAGGCCGAACTCGCCGCACTCTCGCCCCTGCGCACCGAGGTCCGCGCCACCGACCTCGGCGACACCGCGGTCCTCCGCGGCGCCCTCCTGGCCGCCCGCGACGCGGCGCAGGACGAGCTGTTCGGCCCACCGGACCCCCGCCGACCCACCCCCTGAGGGCGCCGGCGGGGCGTCCCGCGGGTCAGCCGAGCGACAGCGGGGTGCCAGGGGCGAGCTCGGCCGAGATGCGCTCGGCGATGACCTCGGCCGTGTTGCCCTCGGGGGCGTTCGCGGTCTTGGTGGTGGAGACCGCGATGGCGAGACGGTCGGACGGGAGGTACGCCTGGATCGCCGCGTAGCCCGAGAACGACGGGTTCTGGACCACCCAACCGTTGACCACGATGACACCCAGGCCGAAGTGCGCGGCCTCGGTCTGCTTCAGACAGATCGTGGCGGGACAGCTCGCGGTCGCGCCGCCGAGGCCGACCGTGCCCGGGTTGAGCAGCGTCCGGTAGCCGCGCGGCGAGAGGAGTTCGCCGCTGCCGATCGCCTGCGCCGAACGCGCCAGGTCACAGATGTGCGTGGTGATCACCGCACCGGGCGCCGTGGTCCACGAAGGGTTCCAGAAGGTGGACTCCTCGTAGATGCCGCGGTCGGAGGTGAAGGCGTGCAGGACGGGGCTCGGGATGTCCGGAGTGAAGTTGTTCTGCGTGTTGCGGAGCCCGAGGGGGCCCCAGACCCGCTCCTTCAGCAACTCGTCGATCCGGGTGCCGGTGATCTTCTCCAGTGCGATCGACAGGAGCAGGTAGTTGGCGTGGGAGTAGCTCCAGCTGGTGCCCGGCTCGTACCAGAACGAGTGGCGGAGGGGGAACGCGAGCAGCTCCTGCGGGGTCCACTGGCGGAACGGGTGCGCCTCGAGCTCGGCGAGGAAGTCCGGGTCGGTGACGTAGTCGTGGAGGCCGGTGGTGTTCGTGGCCAGCATCCGCAGGGTGATCCGGTCGGCCTTGGGCAGATCGGGCAGCCAGCGCTCCACGGTGTCGTCGAGCCGGACCCTCCGCTCCTCGACCAGCTGGAGGAGGGCCGTGCCGATGTGGGCGAAGGCCACGGAGCCGGCGCGGAAGTGCATGTTCGGCTCGGCCGGGACGTTGGTCATGGACTCGCCGAGCGCGTCGGTGACGACCTCGCGTCCGTCGACCGTCACCCGCAGCTCCACGGACTTCAGATGGAGGTCGTCCTTGGCCTTGCGGGTGATGTCCAGGACGCGGCGGGCCTGGCTGCCGAAGGGGTGCTCGGTCCGCACACAGTCGCGTCCGCCGTGGCCGCCCGGGCCGCCGGCGGAGGCGGGTGCCGCGGCGGTGGTCTGGAACGTGACGGCGAGGAGGGCGGCGCAGAGCAGCGCGCTGCCGACGCGCGCACGGGTACGCAGGCGCGAAGGGAGGGAGGTGCGTGTCATGCCCGCACTATGGCGGGAAGGAAGTGACAATTCGGCCGAACACTCCGCAAAAGCCGCGACACGCGCCCAAGTGGGGCAGGCGGTCGCTGCCGCGCCGCGGCCCGCATGCGCGGGCCGCGGCGAGGGCTCGGAAGGGACCCGGCGGCGGCAAGGGCCGTGAGTTCCGCCGCCGGGCGATCAAAGGAGGTCGGAGCCTCAGCAGGCGCCGAGGTCCCTCCAGACGCCCCACTCGCCGGTCGTGCCCGGCTCCTCGTTCTGGGTCCACCACTGGGCCTTCCACTTGCGGCCCTTGTGGGAGACCTCGTTGCCCGCGTTGTAGATCGTGCCGGCCACGTACGCCGGGGCGGTGCAGGTGCCACCGGTCGGCGTCGGGGTCGGACCCGTCGGGGTCGGGGTCGGACCGGTCGGCGTGGGCGTCGGGCCGGTCGGCGTCGGGGTCGGCGTCGAGCCGCCCGGCTCCACCACCGTCGTACCGCGCGCCAGGTCACCCGCGAGGGCGTACGTCGTGCCGCTGATGTTCACCGTCCAGTTCGACGGCGTGGAGACCGGCAGGTAGTAGTTGAACGCCAGGTCCACGGTCGCGCCCGGGGCGAGCGACTGCCAGGCCGGGAGCTTCAGGGACACCCGGTGGAAGTCGCCCTTCAGGCCGCCCACGTTGTTGCCCGTGTGGTCGCTGCTGATCACCTTCGTACCGAAGCCGGACTGGTCCGAGGCGTTGCCCGGCGCAGCCGTCGCGTAGTCGAACTGGAACTCCGTGCCGCCCGGCAGCGCGGTGGCCGTGTTGTTGGTGATCTTGATCTTCGGGGTGATCGGGTAGTTGGAGTCGCCCAGCTTGAACTCGGTGAACTCCACACCTACGTTCACGGCCTTCGTCGGCAGCGCGGCGTTCGACTTCTTCGCGCCGTACGGGGTGGCCGCCTTGAACTTGTCGTACATCAGCGAGGTGAGCGTGGAGCCCATCTCGTACTGGCCCTTGCCCGCGTTCCAGGCGTAGTCGCCGGCCATCTCCCAGACCATCGTGCCGCCGATGCCCTTGCTGACCACGTAGTCGGCCTTGGCGGCCACCGACTGCTCGTCCTCGGTGGAGAGGAAGACCTTCTTCTGCGCGTTCCACAGCCACGGCGCGACCAGGGTCGAGTCGTACTTGCGGGCGTAGGTGCCGGTCAGCGTGGTGTTCGCCGGGAAGCCGTACTGCGTGACGTAGTCGCCGACGATCCCCTTCTCCAGGTTCTTGGCGTGCCACATCGGGTTGGAGCCGGCCGGGGACTCGGCGCCGTTGGTGTCCTTGTCGTGCCACAGATTGTCGATGCCGACGGCGCCGTCACCGCACTTGGTCAGGCCCGCGCCGGCCGGGCAGGTGGTCGCCGCCGCCTTGCCCCACAGACCGTCGGTGCCGCCCTGCACGTTCTTGTGGCCGCGGGTGTAGTACGGCAGGCCGATGTTGATGCGGCCGGCCGGCATCGAGCCGCGGAAGTAGTGGTAGGCCCAGTCGGTGTTGAGGTAGCCGATGCCGCCGTACTGCGAGGAGCCGTAGACGTTCGCGGCGGCCAGCTCGGCGTCCTTGCCGTCGTCGAAGAGCGAGGCGTTGGGGCCGACGTACTCGTTCCAGGCGCCGTGCAGGTCGTAGGACATGATGTTGACGTAGTCCAGGTACTTCTGGCTCTGGTACGTCTCCATGCCGCGCAGCAGGTAGCCGGAGGAGGGTGCGGCGACCGTCAGCATGTAGTGCTTGCCGTCGGCGGCGCCGGCCCGGTCGAGCTTCTCGCGCAGTGTCTTCATCAGCGCGTCGTAGCCCTTGACCAGACCCGCGCGGCGGGCGTTGGACAGCTGCCAGTCGAGCGGGTTACCCGCGTCCTTCATCGTCGTCGGGTACTCGTAGTCGATGTCGACGCCGTTGAAGCCGTACTTCTTGATGAAGGAGACGGCCGAGTCCGCGAACGTGTCGATCCCGGCCTGGTTGACCGAACCGTCGGCGTTGGTGGCCATCGCGTAGAAGCCGCCGGAGTTCACGCGGGTTCCGTTGTCGTCGAAGTAGCCGCCGGTCTCGGCCCAGCCGCCGACCGAGATCAGCGTCTTGACGTCGGGGTGCTGCTTCTTGAACTTGTTGAGCAGGTTGAAGTGGCCCTTGTAGGCATACGCCGGGTCCATCTCGGCGCCCGCGACACCGGGCCAGGTCATCCCGGTGGCCGCGTTGTTCGGGCCGTCCGTGCCGACGGACAGCTTGTTGTCGGAACCGATGTGTCCGAAGGCGTAGTTGATGTGGGTGATCTTGTCCCACGGGATGTTGTTGGCGAGGTAGGCCGGCTCGCCGTTCTTGCCGGTACGCCAGCCGGTGAAGTAGCCGATGACCCGGCGCTGGTGGTCCGCGCCCATCTTCTCGCGGCCCTCGGTGTCGTAGACCGAGCAGTACGGGACGTCGACGCCGGGAGTCTTGTACAGCCCGTCCGGGCGACAGCTCTCGTTGTCGGCGGCGTACGAGACACCGCCGGCGAGGGAGCTGATCAGCAGCCCGGCGACGGCCGCGCCGGACGCGAGCAGCGAGGCCCTCGTCTTCGTGGGGGACAACACGATCGGTTCCTCCAGGGGAGGTCGGCAAAACACAACGAACAAGGGGATGGGTCGTGTTGGGCCCGTGGAGTGCGCACACCGGCGGGCCGTACCTCGGAGGTGACACGGAGATTAAAAGGACTAGACCAGTGCGTCAATAGGTCTGGACCATCTGAAGGGTCCATGGCAATCTGTGAGCCAGCCCACAGGGCCTCACCCACATGGCCGACGATCGGCCGTGGCACACTGGCCCTGTATCAGCAGCAGCGCACTCCGGGGTCGGTGTAATTCCGAACCGGCGGTATAGTCCGCGACCCGTCCGCATCCAGCGGCCGGTTGACCAGGTGAAATTCCTGGACCGACGGTGAAAGTCCGGATGGGAGGCAGTGCGCGGCGGGCGACCCTTTCAAGGGGTGCGTCGGCCGTTTCCTCGCTGGTCGCCCTCGTAGGCGACCGGTGAAATCGGCCTCAGCACCCCTGTGCGAAGCGTCGTACCCGCTCTCTGTCGTCATCGACAGGCCCCGGAGTCCGTGCCCGAAGAGGCAGGAGGACCCGGTGGCAGAGCCGACCGACATCACCGCCATGCGACGCGCCATCGCGCTCGCCGCCCGTGGTCTCGGCTCCACCAGCCCCAACCCGGTCGTCGGCTGCGTCATCCTCGACGCCTCCGGACACCAGGTCGGAGAGGGCTACCACCAGCGCGCCGGCGGACCGCACGCCGAGATCCACGCCCTGCGCGCGGCCGGCGTCCTCGCCCGCGGCGGCACCGCCTACGTCACCCTCGAACCCTGCAACCACACCGGCCGCACCGGCCCCTGCGCCCAGGCGCTCGTCGAGGCCGGGATCAGCCGTGTCGTGTACGCGGTCGGCGACCCGAACCCGCAGGCCACGGGCGGTGCGGACACCCTGCGCGCGGCCGGGATCGAGGTCGTCCCCGGCCTCCTGGAGGACGAGGCCGAGGCGGGCAACATCGCCTGGCTCACCTCCGTACGCCTCGGCCGCCCCTTCGTCCGCTGGAAGTACGCCGCGACCCTCGACGGCCGGATCGCCGCCGCCGACGGAACCTCCCGCTGGATCACCTCCGCCGAGTCCCGCGCCGACGTGCACCGGCTGCGCGCCGAGGCCGACGCCGTGATCGTCGGATCTGGCACCGCCCGCACCGACGACCCCCATCTGGCCGTACGGGACATCGAAGGCGCCGACCAGCCGCTCCGGGTGGTCGTCGACACCGAGGCGAGCGCCGTGAAGCCCGGCGCCCGGGTCCTGGACGACGCGGCCCGCACCGTGATCGCCGTGGCCGAGGACGTCCTCCTGGAGGACACCGCCCACTTCCCCGAGACGTGGCGACTGTCCCGCGCCCCCGGCGGCGGCCTCGACATCCCGGAACTCCTCGCACTGCTCCACCAGCAGGGCGTCCGCTCCGTCCTCCTCGAAGGCGGGCCGACCCTGGCCGGCGCCTTCGTCGCCGCTGGAGCCGTCGACCAGGTCGTCGGCTACCTCGCCCCAGTCCTCCTCGGCGCGGGCCCGAACGCCCTCGCCGACGCCGGAATCACCACCATCACCGAAGCGTTGCGGCTCGACGTCACCGAGACCGTGCGCATCGGACCCGATCTCCGCATCACCGCGACCCTCAAGGGAGCCTGACCGTGTTCACCGGAATCGTCGAAGAACTGGGCGAGGTCACCGCCGTCGAGAAGCTGGCCGACGCCTCCCGCTTCCGCCTGCGCGGCCCGCTGGTCACGGAGGGCGCCAAGCACGGCGACTCGATCGCCGTCAACGGTGTCTGTCTCACGGTCGTCGAGTTCGGCGACGGCCAGTTCACCGCCGACGTCATGGAGGAGACGCTGAAGCGCTCCTCGCTCGGTGCCCTCGAGGTCGGCTCCCGGGTCAACCTGGAACGGCCGATGGCCGTCGGCGACCGCCTCGGCGGACACATCGTCCAGGGGCACGTGGACGGCACCGGCTCGATCCTCGACCGGACCCCGTCCGAGAACTGGGAGATCGTCAAGGTCGCCCTGCCCGCGCACCTCTCGCGCTACGTCGTCGAGAAGGGCTCGATCACGGTCGACGGCGTCAGCCTCACCGTCGTCGAGGCCGCCGACGACTGGTTCACGATCAGCCTCATCCCCACCACCCTCGCGCTGACCACCCTCGGCATCAAGCAGAGCGGCGACCCGGTCAACCTCGAAGTGGACGTCATCGCCAAGTACGTCGAGCGGCTGCTCGGCCCGAACGCCCAGGAGAACGTCAAGTGAACTGGCTCAACTCCGAGGCGTTCACCGTCCTCGACCAGCACATCATGTGGTCCGACATGATCGGCAACACGATCGGTCTGATCGCCCTCGCGCTCGGCTGGCGGCGCTCCATACTCACCTGGCCCGCACAGCTGCTCTCCGGCGTCATCCTCGTCGGCGCCTACGCCTCCGCCCACCTCAGCGGCGGCGTCGGCAAGCAGCTCCTGGTCATCGGGGTCGCCGCCTGGGGCTGGTGGCAGTGGAACCGCGGCAAGCAGCAGGCCCAGGACGGCTCCATCGCCGTCCGCTTCGCGAGCTGGAAGGAGCGCGGCCTGCTCCTCGCCGGCGCGGTCCTCGGCACCCTCGCCGTCGGCGGCCTGTTCACCCTCTACCCGTCGCTCTCCTGGAGCCCCTGGGCCGACGCGTACATCTTCGTCGGCACGCTCGTCGCGATGGTCGCCCAGGCCCGCGGCCTGGTCGAGTTCTGGTTCGCCTGGCTCCTTGTCGACCTGGTAGGCGTCCCCCTCGCCTTCAACAGCGGCCTGGCCTTCTCCGGCCTGGTCTACGTGATCTACTTCGCCCTCGTCATCTGGGGCATGCGCGACTGGTGGCTCCGGACGCGTACGACCACTGCTCTGGAAGGAGTTGCAGCATGAGCGCGCTTCCGATCTGGGACGTCACCGATCTGTCCCTCGACCCCGTCGAGCAGGCCATCCGCGACATCGCCGCCGGCCGGCCCGTGGTCGTCGTCGACGACGAGGACCGCGAGAACGAGGGCGACCTCGTCATCGCCGCCGAGAAGGCCACCCCCGAGGTCGTCGCCTTCATGATGAGCGAGTGCCGCGGTCTCATCTGCGCCCCCATGGAGAACGACGAGCTCGAGCGCCTCCAGCTCCCGCAGATGGTCGAGCACAACACCGAGTCGATGCGGACGGCCTTCACCGTCTCCGTCGACGCGGCCCCGGCCCACGGCGTCACCACCGGCATCTCCGCCGCCGACCGCGCCACCACGCTCCGGATGCTGGCCAGCGGCGAGCACGAGCCCGGCGACTTCGTCCGCCCCGGCCACATCTTCCCGCTGCGGGCCAAGCCCGGCGGCGTCCTGGCCCGCAACGGCCACACCGAGGCCGCGGTCGACCTCGCCCGCCTCGCGGGCCTGCGCCCGGCCGGCGCGATCGTCGAGATCGCAGGCGAGGACGGCGTGATGCTGCGGCTGCCCGAGCTGGTCCCGTTCGCCAGGAAGCACGGCCTCACGATCATCTCGATCGAGGACCTCGTCGCCTACCGCCGCTCCTCCGAGCCGACGGTCCGCCGCGAGGCCGAGGTCCAGCTGCCCACCGCACACGGCGAGTTCACCGCGTACGGCTACCGCTCCACGGTCGACGGCGTCGAGCACGTCGCCCTTGTCCACGGTGAGATCGGTGACGGCGAGGACGTCCTGGTCCGGGTCCACTCCGAGTGCCTGACCGGCGACATCTTCCACTCGCTGCGCTGCGACTGCGGCCCGCAGCTGCAGGCCTCCATGGACCGCATCACCGAGGCCGGCCGCGGAGTCGTCGTCTATCTGCGCGGCCACGAGGGGCGCGGCATCGGCCTGCTGTCCAAGCTGCGCGCGTACGAGCTCCAGGAGCGCGGCCGCGACACCCTCGACGCCAACCTGGAGCTGGGCCTGCCCGCCGACGCCCGCGACTACGCGGCCGGCGCGCAGATCCTGGGCGACCTCGGGGTCCGCAGCCTGCGGCTGATGACCAACAACCCCGACAAGATCTCCGCCCTCACCCGGCACGGCCTGAAGGTCGAGGGCCGCGAGGCCATGCCGGTCAAGGCGGGCGAGCACAACCTGCGGTACCTGCGCACCAAGCGGGACCGGATGGGTCACGACCTGCCCTGGCTGGACGCGGAAACCGTGTCCACCTGCGGCAACCAGTAAGTCAGCGATCAGAACCCAGCAAGGAGAGACATGAGCGGCAAGGGCGCACCCGTCCTCAGCGTGAAGAACTGCGGCGACCTCCGGGTCGCGGTCGTCGCGGCGCAGTGGCACGAGAAGATCATGGACGGACTCGTCGACGGTGCCCTGCGGGCCCTGCACGAGCTCGGCATCGACGAGCCGACGCTGCTGCGCGTCCCCGGAAGCTTCGAGCTGCCCGTGGTGGCGAAGGTCCTCGCCGGTCGCGGCTACGATGCCGTCGTGGCCCTCGGCGTCGTCATCCGCGGCGGAACCCCGCACTTCGAGTACGTGTGCCAGGGCGTCACCCACGGCCTCACCCAGGTCTCGATCGACACCGGCGTACCCATCGGATTCGGCGTCCTGACCGTGGACAACGAGGAGCAGGCCCTCGACCGGGCCGGCCTCGAAGGCTCCAGCGAGGACAAGGGCCACGAGGCCGTCACCGCCGCCGTCGCCACCGCGACCACGCTGCGCACGGTCAGCGAACCCTGGCGCTAAGCCCGCCCGTCGCCCGACCGCCACCCCTCGTACGAGGCGCTGCGCGCCCCCCTCTTTGTACCCCGTACTCTTAGGACCATCATGGCGAACAAAACCTTCGAAGAGCTCTTCGCCGAGCTCAAGCTCAAGGCCGAGAACGGCGACCCGGCCACCTCCCGCACCGCGGAACTGGTGGACAAGGGCGTCCATGCCATCGGCAAGAAGGTCGTCGAGGAGGCCGCCGAGGTCTGGATGGCCGCCGAGTACGAGGGCAAGGAAGCCGCCGCCGAGGAGATCTCGCAGCTGCTGTACCACGTCCAGGTGATGATGGTCGCCCGCGGGATCTCCCTCGACGACGTCTACGCCCACCTCTGAGCGCAAACGTCACACCCTCCCCAAAACTCTCAGGCAAAGGAAGCTCATCCCATGCTGCGCATCGCCGTCCCCAACAAGGGTTCACTGTCCGGACCTGCGTCGGCGATGCTCCATGAGGCCGGCTACCGGCAGCGCAAGGAGTCCAAGGAGCTCGTGGTCATCGACCCCGAGAACGAGGTGGAGTTCTTCTACCTGCGGCCCAAGGACATCGCGATCTACGTGGCCTCCGGCAAGCTCGACATCGGCATCACCGGCCGTGACCTGCTGCTCGACTCCGGAGCCAACGCCGAGGAGATCCTCCCGCTGAACTTCGGCCGGTCGACCTTCCGCTACGCCACCCGGCCCGGCACCGCGAACGGCCCCGAGGACTTCCACGGGATGACGATCGCCACCTCCTACGAGGGCATCGTCGCCAAGCACCTCGCCGACCAGGGGATCGACGCCTCCGTCGTCCACCTCGACGGCGCCGTCGAGACCGCCATCCAGCTCGGTGTCGCCCAGATCATCGCCGATGTCGTCGAGACCGGCACCAGCCTGCGCAACGCCGGCCTGGAGGTCATCGGCGAGCCGATCCTCAAGTCCGAGGCCGTGGTCGTCCGCCGCAACGGCGCCGACGCCGAGCAGCCGCAGGTCCAGCAGTTCCTCCGCCGCCTCCAGGGCGTCCTCGTCGCCCGGTCGTACGTGATGATGGACTACGACTGCCGCGCCGAGCACCTGGAGCAGGCCGTCGCCCTCACCCCCGGCCTGGAGTCGCCCACGATCTCGCCCCTGCACAACGAGGGCTGGGTCGCGGTCCGGGCGATGGTCCCGGCCAAGGAGGCACAGCGGATCATGGACGACCTGTACGAGCTGGGTGCCCGCGCCATCCTGACGACGGCCATCCACGCCTGCCGCCTCTGACCCTCCCGCAGGTACGAAGGAACGACGTAGCGATGTCCGAGTCACCCCTGCCCGCCCTCCCCGTCACCTTCCGGCCGGGCCGCACCCGAGCGGTCCTGCTGACGGTCGGGACGGTCATGTTCGCCGTCATCACCGCGGTCGCGCTGATGCTGGAGAAGCTCGGGCCGGGGGAGCGGGCGAGCTTCATCTTCACCGCCGCCCTCTTCCTCGGGGTCCTGGCGATGCTCAGCCGCCCCAAGGTCGTCGCCGACGACAACGGCGTCACCGTCGTCAACATCACCCGGACCCGCCGGCTCGCCTGGGCGGAGATCCTGCGGGTCAACCTGCGGCCCGGCGACCCCTGGGTCTTCCTGGACCTGAGCGACGGCACGAGCATGCCCGCGCTCGGCATCCAGCCCGGCATCGCCAAGCAGCAGGCCATCCGCGACGCCCGCGCGCTGCGGGCCCTCGCCGACAGCCGCGGCACCGGGACGGAAGCGGACTGAGTCCCCCATACGGGGCCGACCCCCTGCCCCGGGCGGGGTCGGCGTGATTACTCTGGAGGCGGTGGTGCCGAGCGGCACCACCGCCTCGCATGTGCAGGGCCGCTGCCGCGGCCCGCGGGGCCACCCTGCGACCCGAGGAGTGACTCCCTCCAGCAATGGACGGATCGTCCGGTAGTACCTGCGCCGCCCCCTCCACGGAGGCGGCGGCATGATCATCCCGCTTCTGCTGCTCGCCGCAGCCTTCCTCCTGATCCTCGCCAACGGCTTCTTCGTGGCGGCCGAATTCGGCCTCGTCACGGTGGAACGCCCCGACGCCGAACAGGCCGCGGCCGCCGGCGACCGGCGCGCCCGCACGGTCGTCAGGGCGCTCGGCGAGCTGTCCTTCCAGCTCTCCGGCACGCAGCTCGGCATCACCATCACCTCGCTCGTCGTCGGCATGCTCGCGCAGCCCGCCCTCGTCCAGCTCCTCGACGGACCCCTCACCGCGACCGGACTGCCCGCGGGCGCCGTCTCCGGTGTCTCCGTGGTCATCGGGATGCTGCTCGCCTCGGCCGTCCAGATGGTGATCGGCGAACTCGTCCCCAAGAACTGGGCGGTCTCCCGGCCGCTCCAGGTGGCGCGGTTCGTGGCCGGTCCGCAGCACCTCTTCTCGTCCGCCTTCCGGCCGGTGATCGCCCTGCTGAACAGGGTCGCCAACCGGCTGGTCCGGCTCCTGGGCGTCGAGCCCACCGAGGAGCTGGACTCCGTCCGTACCCCCGGCGAGCTGGTCTCGCTGGCCCGGCACTCGGCCCGGGCGGGCGCGCTGGAACAGGACACCGCCGACCTCTTCGTACGGACCCTGTCGCTGGGCGGGCTCACGGCCGGACAGGTCATGACCCCGCGGGTGCGGATGAGCGCGCTCCAGTCGGACGCCACCGCGGCCGACGTCCTCAACCTCACCCGGGCCACCGGGCTCTCCCGCTTCCCCGTCTACCGCGAACGCATCGACGAGATCGTCGGCATGGTCCACCTCAAGGACGCGCTCGCCGTGCCGCCGCACGAGCGACTGCGCACCCCGGTCGGCCGGATCGCCGTCCCGCCGCTGCTCGTCCCCGAGACCCTGCCGGCCCAGGCACTCCTGGAGCGACTGCGCCGGGAACAGCCGATCGCCGTGGTCGTCGACGAGTACGGCGGCACGGCCGGGGTCGTCACCCTGGAGGACATCGTGGAGGAGCTCGTCGGCGAGGTCCGCGACGAGCACGACACCGCGGCCGACGAGCGGCCCGAAGTGGCCGCCGTGGCCCCCGAGGACGGCAATCCCGCGTGGGAGGCCGACGGCTCCTGCCGGGTCCACACGCTGCACCGGATAGGCCTCGATGTGCCCGAGGGACCGTACGAGACCGTCGCCGGGCTCGTCGCCGATCTCCTCGGACGCATCCCCGCCCCCGGCGACCGGGCCGAACTCCCGGGCTGGCGGCTGTCGGTGCGACAGGTGGACCGCTACCGCGCCGAACGCGTCCGGATCGTGCGAACCGCCGAACTGCCCCTGGTGCCGGAGGCCGTCCGATGAGCATGGTCCAACTGCTGTTCGCCCTCCTGCTGGTGGTGGCCAACGGCTTCTTCGTCGGCGCCGAGTTCGCGCTCGTCTCCGTACGCCGCAGCCAGATCGAGCCGCTCGGCGGCAAACGGGCTCGCCAGGTCCTGTACGGCCTGGAGAACCTGCCGCAGATGATGGCCGCCGCGCAGTTCGGCATCACCGTCTGCTCGCTCACCCTGGGCGCGGTGGCCGAGCCCACCGTGGCACATCTCCTCGAACCGGTCTTCCACGCCGTGCGTGTGCCGGCCGGGCTGATCCATCCGCTGGGGTACATCGTGGCGCTCGCCGCCGTCGTCTTCCTCCACCTCGTCATCGGCGAGATGGTCCCGAAGAACCTCGCGATGGCGGCGCCGGAGCGGACCGCGCTGTGGCTCGGCCCCGGACTGGTCGGATTCGCCCGGATCTGCCGGCCGGTGACCAGGGCGCTCGGCGCCTGCGCCCGGCTGGTGCTGCGGGCCTTCCGCGTCGAGCCGAAGGACGAGGTGGAGGCGGTCTTCACCCGTGCGCAGCTCGGCCGGCTGGTCGAGGACGCGGGCCAGGCCGGACTGCTCGACCCGGCCGAGCAGGAGCGTCTGGAGGACGCCCTCGAACTGGGCAGCCGCCCGGTGACGGACGTCCTCATCACCACGGCCACGCTGGTGACGGTCACTCCGTCCGTCACCCCGCGGGAGATCGAGGAGCTCACCGTGCGCACCGGCTACTCGCGCTTCCCGGTGTGCGCGGAAGGGCGCGGGACGTTCATGGGCTTCGTGCACGTCAAGGACGTCCTCGACCTGGAGGAACGGGAACGGGCGGTGCCGCAGCACATCTGGCGCCCCATGGCGACCGTCCGCTCCGAGCTGCCGCTGGACGACGCCCTCACCGTGATGCGCCGTGCGGCCACCCACCTCGCGCAGGTCGCGGACGCGTCGGGGCGGGTCCTGGGGCTGGTCGCCCTGGAGGACGTCCTGGAGATGCTGGTCGGCGAGGTCCGCGACCCGGCGCACCGCGACCCGGGGCACCGCGACCCGGGGCACCGCGACCCGGGGCACCGCGACCCGGCGGAGCAGGTGTTGACGGCCTGACGATTCAGGGTGGTGGCCTCGCGTCACAGACCCCCGGGGTCCTGCGGCCCTCGGGCCGCGGGGCCGCGGCCCGAGAGGACCTCGCCGTACGCCTGCATCAGGTCGGCGAGGCGCAGCGTGGCCAGGTCGTCGCGCGTGGGGGTGCCCGGGTAGCCGGACAACCGGAGGTCGCGGTACGCACAGGACTTCTCGTACAGCGTGCGCAGGAAGCGGCCGTTGCCGAGCTCGTCGATCCAGCCCTGGTCGACGACATGGCCGCTGATCGAGCGCAGCTCGTCCAGCGACTCCTCGTCCCAGCCGTCCCCGTTCGCCGCCGCGAGCACCTCGCCGATCGCCGTCAGTTCGAGCGGGCGGTACGAGGGGAAGTCGACCCGGGTCGTGAAACGGGAGGACAGCCCGGGGTTGGTGGCGAGCAGCCGGTCCATGCCCTCGGGGTAGCCGGCCAGGATCACCACCAGGTGGTCCCGGTTGTCCTCCGCCCGCTTCAGGAGCACCTGAAGCGCCTCGTCCCCGTACGCGTCACCCTTGCTGTAGCCGGTGTTCGACAGAGAGTACGCCTCGTCCACGAAGAGCACCCCGCCGATCGCCGAGTCGATCAGCTCGTTCGCCTTGACCGCCGTCTGGCCGAGGAACTCGCCGACCAGATCGGCGCGTTGGGCCTCCACGAGGTGGTCGCCGCCGAGCAGCCCGAGGGCGTAGAAGACCCGTCCGAGGATCCGGGCGACGGTGGTCTTCCCGGTGCCGGAGGGGCCGGAGAAGACAAAGTGACGTTTCGGCGGCTGGACGGGAAGACCCTGGCCGGCCCGCAGCCGTGCCATCTCCAGCTGCGCCGACAACGCCTTGACCTGCCGTTTCACCGGCTCCATCCCGACCATGCGCTCGAGTTCGGCGAGCGCCTCGGCCAGCAGGGCCGGGTCGGTGGGGCTGGCGGGGAAGCGCGGCGGCGCCGGCTGCAGCGGGATCGCCGCCTTCTGCCGTACGCCCTCCGGGGGCTCCGGCGGCCCGGTGGGAGTGGGCGGGGGGCCGGGCTCCGTGCCGAGCCGGAGCCCGTCGGGAGCCGTCCCTTCGGGATCGGTCTGGGTCGCGTCGGCCGTGTCCTGCCCGACTCCGCCGAGAGCGACCGAGGCCAGCCCAGCCGGATCGTCCGGGCCCTCGAACCCGTCGTACTCGGTGATCGCCGCCAGCCGGGCGGCCGTGTCCATGAACGCCGGGTCGATCCGGTGCACCGCCCGGTAGAGCGGGAGCGCGGCGGCGCTGCGGCCGGTGCCCTCGTGGGCCCGGGCCAGCCAGTAGCGCAGCTCCTTGCGCTGCGGTTGCTCGCTGCGGCACCGCATCAGCGCCGCGGAGAGCAGAGGCTCCGCCTGGCCGTACATCTCCAGACGGACCCGGGCCATCCCGCCGAAGAGCCCCGCCTCGATCCCGAGCAGGGGATCGTTCACCAGCGGCTCGGTGTGCCGGACCAACTGGTCCCAGTCCTTGACGAGATAGGACCGGCAGGCGTGCAGAAAGCGGACCTGCGGATCGGTGTCGACCGGTGGCAGTCCCGCCAACGCCCGGTCCAGCTCCGGTACATGGCGTCCGTCCAGCCAGTGCGAGGCGTGCGCGAGCAGCAGATCGCGCGGGCTCTCGAGCACGGGCTGTACCCACCAGCCCAGCCAGTACCAGGAGTTCAGGGTCCGGCGGTGGCGGGAGCGCTGTTCGCCGAAGCGGTCGCGGTTGCGGTACATCCGCAGCAGCGCGGTGGTGGTGTCCACCCGCAGCGCGTGCAGCCCGAGCCAGGCGTCCGCCATGCCGGGATCGATGCGTACCGCTGTTCTGAACTCTTCCTCCGCCTGCGGATAGGCGCCCATCGTGTAGGCGTCGACTCCCCGCAGCCAGGCGAGCTCGGCCGGGGCCTGTCCGCCCTGCGTGCCGATGTCCATCGGGTCCCCCACAAAACGTGCCCCCGTTGCTGTCCCGGCGGGCGGGCGCCCGCCGAAAGCCGTACAGAACCGCCTTCTCGTGGACGGGATATGACCCCACCGAGGGGCATCGTACCTGCACAGAGCGTGCGCGACGAAGGAGAAGTGCATGATCCGGTAGCCGTGACCCTGGGTAAGCATCAGGGTCGGCGACGGGCCGGAGAAAGGGATGATCAGGGCAGAACGAAGCCCCCGATCACGGGGGAACAACCGGGGGCTTCGCGTCTGCGGCGACTCCGAAAAGCCGCACATTGAGAACGTAAGACCTGTACGCCCCTTGGGTCAAGGTGAGTTGAGGCACTTGCGGAAGTCGCCTTCCGGCTACTCATTTCCGGAGATGGGCTCCGTCACGTTCCGTGATGATCTGGTTCGGGCCTGCTGTCACACGAGGCCCTGGAAGCCACTCGTATCCCTCGGGACACTCCTGTACCAGGGTGTCGGCGAAGGGGCGCGAAGGGTCCGCGGCGAAATGGCGAGTCTCCGCCACCGTCCAGCCGTCCCAGAACTCCGACTGCGCAGGTCCGTCCCGGTGCCGGCCGCGTGCCCAGGACTCCTCGGGGCCCCGTTCCATCCAGAGCAGCGCGGCGAGATACGGGCGCAGGGCGCGCCGCCCCGCGCCGACACCCTCGACGAGGACGACCGGAGCGGGGGGCAGCTCCCGGGGCGGGCCGAAGGTCCTCAGATTCCAGTCGTACGGGTGATAGAGCGCGGCCTCGCCCCGGGAGAGGGGCGCGATCACCTGGTCCCGCATCCGCTCCGTCCACGCGAACAGCTCCTCGTGCGTGGCGAGGTCGTCGAGGTGGAGGACGGGCGCGACCAGCCGGGCGGCGAGCCGGGCGGCGAACGTGGACTTGCCCGAGCCGGCGTGCCCGTCGACGGCGACCAGGCGCACCGGCCCGCAGGAGGGCGGCAGGATGCGCAGCGCGTCGGCGGCGTGGTCGGGGTCGGTCATGGGGGCAAGCGTAGGCGAAGGTCGTTCGCCGCAGGTCAGGGGCGTGGTGCCGCCAGTGGTCGAGACCAATATTGGTGCGGCGACGCGAGCCGAATCGCTGGCAGAAGCCCGCCACGAGCCGCGATAGTGGTCCACGCCCAACACGGCCCGCACCAGCACCGCACCTCCGTCCGGCACCGTATTGCGCCACGCGCACCCGCGCACGCACCACCCAGCACCGCCCGTCCGGCACCACCCGCACCCGCGCCACGCCCGCACCACCCAGCACCACTCGCACCGCCCACGCACACCCGCGCCACGCACGCACCACCCAGCACCGCCCGCCCAGGCACACCCGCGTCGCGCACGCACACCCGCAGCCCGCCCGCTCGTACCGTTCTCGACTGGGGGTCACCGCCCATGACCAGCTCCACCCCGCGCAGAACCGTCCTCGCCGCGGCCCTCGCGGCCGCCGCCGGAACGGCCGCGGTCCCTGCCGCTCCGGCCTCCGCGGCTCCGGCCTCCGCCGCACCGGCGACCACCCTGATCCGCGACGGCGCGGGCGCCCTGCCCACCGGAGTCGCTCCCGGCCTGGTCGACAACCACTTCTGGACCTCGTACACCGACTGGCGCTGCGGGAGCTCCGACGGCACGCGGGCCGTCGCCGGCCGCCGGCCCGGCCTCGTGATCGCCACCCCCGCCGGCCGTCTCGACTACGCGGACCCGCACACCGGCACGACCTCCACCTGGGAGTACGCGAGCTGGACCTCCCCGGTCCACACCTCCACCGTCCCCGCCACCGAGGTCATCGCCTCCTGGAACGCCGACACCCCGCCCGGCACCTGGATCCAGATCGAACTGCGCGGCACCTACAACGACGCGAGCGCCACCCCCTGGTTCGTGATGGGCCGCTGGGCGGCCGGGGACGGCGACATCAAGCGCACCTCGGTCGACGACCAGAGCGACGGCCGAAGCTCCATCTGGACCGACACCTTCTCCGTCGACGACACGACGAGCGGACTGCGCCTGGACGCGTACCAGCTGCGCCTGACCCTGTACCGGACCCCCGGCACGGATCGGACCCCGACGGTGTGGCGGCTGGGCGCGATGGCCTCCGACATCCCCGACCGCTTCACCGTCCCCGCCTCTGCGCCCGGACTCGCCCGCGAGCTCGCCGTCCCGCGCTATTCGCAGAACACCCATGTCGGCCAGTACCCCGAGTACGACAACGGCGGCGAGGCGTGGTGCAGCCCGACCTCCTCGCAGATGATCGTCGAGTACTGGGGGCGCAGGCCGAGCGCCGAGGAGCTGGCCTGGGTGAACCCGGCCTTCGCCGACCCCCAGGTCTGCCACGCGGCCCGGTTCACCTTCGACCACCAGTACGAGGGCTGCGGCAACTGGCCCTTCAACGCCGCCTACGCCGCGACCTACCCGGACATGAACGCGGTCGTGACCCGGCTGCGCTCGCTCACGGAGCTGGAGACCCTGATCCGGGCGGGCATTCCGGCCATAACGTCACAGTCCTTCCGCAAGGAGGAGCTGACCGGCGCCGGCTACGGCACCTCAGGCCACCTGATGACCGTCATCGGCTTCACCGCGGACGGCGACGTGATCGCCAACGACCCCGCCTCGCCCAGCAACGAGGCCGTGCGCCGGATCTACAACCGCCGCGAGTGGGAGAACATCTGGCTGCGCACGAAGCGGTACGACGCAAACGGCAAGGTCAGAAGCGGTACGGGCGGTGTCTGCTACATCTTCTGGCCGGTCAAGCCAGCACCGACCCAGCGCCGCGTGCTGCAGTCGCTCGGCCTGCTGTGAGCAGGTGCGGCCCCCGGCCGCCTCGACGACCCGACGGCAGCGCTCCTCGCCGTCCTCCGTGAGGTGGCCGTACCGGTCCACCGTGACCTTGAACGATGTCCGAGCCAGCGAGACACCTCGTGGACGGACACACCGTTCGTCAGAGCCACGGTGGTCCATTTATGCCGCAAGCCGTGCGGGTTGTATGCGGGACTATCGAGCCGCCTGATGGCGCGGTCCCACGAATTGCGCAGATGATCGGGATACGGCATTCCGCCGCTTGCATTGCATGAGCATCAGGGGCACCGGCGACCATCGTGGAGTGCGTGACTCGCGACCGGCCTCGTGGCTGGTACTTGAGCCACAATCCTCCGGGGGCCGCGCGCCCGAAGCCGGTGCTCCGTGCGGCTGCGGTACTTCCGCGACCACTTCGCGGCCCCGGGAGAAGGTCATCGCTGTCACCCACTGGAGGTACGTCGCCCGATGATCAGCGCGCCACACGTCGCTCTCTCACGGCCTCGTGTACCGCTGGACCGACCACACCCTCAACCCGACCGGCGAAGCCCGCGCGGTTCTGCGACGTGTACTTAAGGACCTGGGCCTCGCCGGGGACGTCATCAGTGACGGAGTCCTGGCAGTCTCGGAGCTCGTGGCGAACGCGCACGAGCACGCACGCGGCCCTACCAGGCATACCTTCGCTCGTCCGCCGGCAGGTACATCTGCGAAATTCATGACAGGGATTCTCTGCTCCCCACGTGTCTCTACTTCGGAACCACACCGTCCTCGGGCACCGAACCGGCCTATGGGACGGGCGGGTTGCTCGTGGAGCGGGGACGGGGCCTGCGCATCGTGAACTAGCTGGCCCAGGGGCAGTGGGGGTTCCACGTCACCGAACGTGGTGCCAAGGCCGCTTGGATCGCGCTGGCCACGGCGTTGGCGGACCCGCCCGACGGGAGGGATGCTGACGGCATTTGGGCATCCTGTGTCGGGACCGAGGTGAAGTCCCGGGGGATTGACAGCGCATCAGATCCACGCGGTGGCAGCGGCCGAGCCCGTCTCCGACAGGATCAGCCACAGATGCTCCACGTGTTCGGTGCGGCGGAGATCCTCCCCTCGCCAACGTGTACGGTCCATCGAACAGCCTGGTGGTCGAGGGCACGGGGGAGTTTTGAATCTTCAGCACAAGGCCGGGAACTACGTCAACGCTTCGTGGTCCATGGTGCGGCTGCGGGACCTGATCTACGACATGCTGGGGCTGCTGTTCACGGAGCTCAGCGCTCATGGCGGGATGGCGGGTGACGACAACGCCGGCCGTGCCTTCGCCGCCGTCTACAAGCCGGCCGTGAAGACCGTCTTCGAGGCGGCAGGCCTCGCCCACCAGGTGATGGCGAACGGAGCGGGCGCCATGCTCAAGGCCACCGAGGACTTCCTCAAGCAGGAGAGCGCGATCGCCGCGTCCCTGCTCGGCCAGAGCGTGTCGCCCGACATCGGGGCCCAGCCTTCGAGACCGGACTGCAATCCGCGTGCCGGCCACAACGCCGAGGAACTTCCTGAGGTCGTCGGCGAGACCAGCTGGACCGACCAGTACCTGCTCAGCTCCCGCTTCCACGGCCAGCGGGACAAGCTCCGCAAGACGGCCAACGCCTGGCGTTCGGCGGCGGGCATCCTGGACGACGCCTACTGGGACTCCGAAAGCGCCTGGCGCACCGCGACCGCCCAGCAGCTCGGCGAGACCGCCGCAGCCGTCCAGACCTTCTTCACCGTGTTCGTCGGCAAGACTCCACCTCCCTCCGAGGTCGGCGAGGACGAGACCCTGATGGCCAACCTGCCGTCCGCATGCCGGATGATCGCCCACGCCTGCGACGCGTACGCGGATCACATCGACACGGCGCTGAAGAGGATCCCGGACGAGGAAAGTCCCCTCTTCGGCGAGCCACTCGCCATCTGGGAACGACCGCAGTTCGGTGGCGAGGGACACGACGGCGGACTGCACGAGCTCGTCACGGGCGACATGCGCATCGCACGCCTAGGGAACATACCGCCGGCGCTCGACAGCTCGCAGGCCAAGGTCCCTATGCCGCAGCCGGACGGGGGCGGGTTCCTGCCCCTTCCGTCCCTACCCCCCTTCCTCGCGCCGCTGATACGGGTGCCCCTCCTGGTCCCCGTGGGCTACCGACCGCCGAACGGTCCTCGCGTACAGCCGATGGCCCCGCCGACGCCGCCGGACCCGCGCTTCCCGCCCCTCACCGCCCCTGAGCAGCAGAACTTCCAGACGTGGTTGAACTCACTGCGCGCCGGCGACGTGTCCGGCGGAAAGCCCGCCGAGGTCGCATACCAGAAGCGGGTCGCCGGATACCCCGAGTACGAGGTCCCCATCCCGCTCGGCATCAGCGCCAACAGCACCTTGATGGTCGACGGCTTCCGTAACCGCGACGGCATGGCGATCGAGGCCAAGTACGTCAACAACCCGAACAAGCCGTGCTACCGCTCGCTCGACGAACTCCGCGCGAACCACCAGTCCGGCAAGAAGGACTTCCTGTACGACAAGGACCGAAAGGAGCTCACGAAGTACAACGCCGCTCTCAACGACCCGCGCAACAAGGAGATGCGGGGCGTAGAGACCGTCACCAACAACGCTGATTCCGTGGCCTACTGGCGCGTGATGATGGCCGCCTACGGCGTCAAGGGCTACGCCCGCTACGTACCCTGACCAACGGCACACACAATGAGGGAGCGAACGCGTGGACGCGTCCGAACTGTCCGAACTCCGTACCATGTACGTCTTCGGCCCTGCCGAGGGCTCCACATGGGGCCTGACCTACGAGGGGTTCGAGGCCAAGCTGCGTGAGTGGAAGGCGGATACGTTCGTCCGTATCGATGAGGGCGACGAAGGACCCGTGCGCGGGTCCGTCATGCACTTCGGCATCACCGTTGGCGAGGATGAGCTGGAGGGCATGGCCAAGCTGTCCCCGGAAGGCATCGCCATCGAGGACTGCACGGCCCATGCCGCAGCGGAGTTCGTCCGGTGGCTGTGGGGCAGCGTCGTTCCGGACGGCAGCAGCATCACCTTCAACACCGAGTGGGGCCTTGAGGCCGACCTGCCCGACGCGCTCGTCCCCCAAGTCCCCCGCCCACGCCTCGTGGCCACGTTCCTCGCCCACCTCGAAGCCACCGGCGGGCTGGACTGACGGCGATCCGGCCCCCGGGGGATCACGGCCACGTGAGCGACATGCGAAGGGCGTGGGCAGCATGACAGAGAAGAATTCGCGCGTCTCGGGCAAGAGGGGCTGGTCACGACGCCGGCCCAGTTGGTGCTCCGGTCATCGTGAGTAACGAGCCTGGCTCGTTCGCCTGGGGTGTGCTGTCGAACCGCTCGCCCCTGCCTACCGCTGTGCAGAATCTGTGAGCGCTGGGAGGGTGTTGCACCGGGGCGAAGGGCTCAACCCCCGGCCATTCGAGTGGCCGTGGCGATACGCTTCGTGTGGCATACGAACGCGGGACTTGCGCATCGTCTTGCAGTTCCCTGAGGAGATACCAACGATGGTCCTGCCGCTCGTTCCGCTCGTCATCATCATCGGCAGCAGCATCACGGGAGGCGGCGGGGTGGTGGCGGGCGCCGTCGGCAGGCTGCAGGTCAAGCGTGCTCGAACGCAGATCCAGCACCACACGGCGCGCTACGAGACTCGCCACGCCGCTCACCGCGGGCAGGTCGACCGGACGAACGCAGCGCTGCAGTCGCTCGGCCGATCGCAGGAACGGGCCCAGCGCGACGTTATCTTCCGGATGCGGGACTTCCTCGAGCGCCACACCAAGCAGGTTCGAGCGCATGAGCACCGCATCCTCGACGGAGTCGACGACTCAAACACCACCCAACTCGTAGGGATTGCGGATCTCGATCCGGATGTCGCGGATTGGGCCCGAGGCATTGTCTGCGCAGCCCTGATCGCCGGCGCGACTCCGGCGGTCCTCCGTAAGGCCGCAAGCCAACTGGCAAAGGCCAGCACGGGGACGCCGATCGCGAACCTCCGTGGAGCAGCGGCAGAGCGCGCACTGCGTGCATTCTTCGGCGGCGGAAGCCGCGCTTCTGGCGGCGGCGGGACAGCGCTTGGAACAACGGTCCTCAAAGTCTCAGCCGTTGGCCCCGGCGTCCTCATCGCAGGCCTCACGATGAAGAATCAAGGAACCAAGGCACGAGCTGAGGCCGATAGCCGCCGGACAGCGGTCGACGATGCCATCGCGAGACTCGACCTTCTCGACGAACGCTTCCGCGGGGTGAGGAAGCGAGCACATGAACTGGACGACATCCTCAGTCGGCTGGTTTCACAGGCAATGAGCGCCCTCGACCTGCTCGAATCCGAACCGTTCGACTACGACGCCCACGACAAGCGTCTCCACACGGCTCTGGTCCTGGTCACATCGGTGCGGAGGGTAGCCACAGCACCCGTCGCTGACGAAGACGGCAACCTCGACACGAACACGGAGCAACTCATCTTCAACTACCGCGACGCGCGTAAGGAGACACCGGATGCCTGATCAGAAGGGCGCACTCAAGGGCACCCCGTTGCCAGCGAAGGCAACCAAGCTAGTGGTGGGGGCGGCAGGAAGGATCAGCGCGGCAGACGCGCTCAACGCACTCAACCAACTCGTCAGCACTGCACGCGAATCGATCCACATCCACGAGACGGAGAGCACGAAGCGCGAAAAGCTCCAGACCTACCGGGAGACTGAGGTCGCGCGAATCAAGGCGTCCGAGAAGGCTCTGCGGCACTACTTCGACCTCGTCTTCGAAGAGCGGCGCGAGACGCACAAGCGACTTTTTGACGGTCTTAACCAGACTCTTGAATCTGGCGACGTGGCAGCGATGCAGACCGTCGTCGGGGGAATCGTCGAATTGGCACGCACATCGCCTCTCGCAATGATCGGCAACCTCGGCGAACTGAGAAGTGCCATGGACGACCCCAACACCGTGTTCGAGTTCTAGCGCGATGTACCCACACCCCGAAACACTTGCTCAACGGCATAAGCGAATGCACCATACGATCGATGCCGAGCTACTGGTAACGGGTCGTCACAACGCCCCGTGCCGGCGCCCCGAAGTCCACCCTGAGTGATGGCGACATGCGGGACGTCGTCCGTGACGCTCCCCGGCTCGTCGACTCCAACAACACCGCCAGTGGGCGACGTGACCACATCGCCCCAGCCGATGCCTGGAGTGGCTGGCAGCTCAGCCCGACCACTCCGCGGTGGCAACTCGCCGCGAGGCGGGATGACGTCGGACCCGCATCAGGACCACCGCCCGCAGATTCTGGTTGCGCAGCGGAGCGAACGGCATGATCTGCGCGCGCACCAGCCTCCGCTCGCAAGGAACTGGCTCAGGTCGCCCGCGCCTTCGAACGCGCCACCCGCTCCCAGACCTGCGCCGAGCAGGTCGACATCCGAGCCCTCCGCGCCGCCGCGCTGGGCATCGTCTGGCCGGCAACGCCCTCGGCAAAGGCGAGGACGGCGGCGCCACCGCGATGCTCCTGTCCACGATGTTCCTCGTCACGATCGCCGCCAACCACTGGCACTCCGCCCGCGGTCATGCCCAGCAGGCCGCCGCACGACAAGCCATGCAGCACCTGCGGGCCGCCTACCAGGCCGCGTCCACCACCCGATGAAGGCCATGCGCGAGCAAGGACGGCGACTCCCCGCCCCCGTACACGACCGCTACGCCCACGCTGTGGAAGTCGTGCTGTCAGTACAGGCCGGCCACGCCCGGCGCGAGCCCGGCTGGGACGCGCTCGCCGCCACCCTCGCCCAAGCCGAACGAGCGGGCCACGACCCCGACACGCTGCACCAGCAGGCGATCAAATGGCGGGCGCTGGAGACTACACCGTCACGGCGTACTCGTCTGGCGCTTGCGACGCATCGGGAAGCTGCCCGCCACCGCGGACATGCCCCGCACGCAAGCGCATCCGCAGACACCCGTGGTGCCCCGGCCCCCGACGTCTCTGGCAGAGGAGCCCACCATGCGCAACGATGCAAACAGCTCCCGCAGGCCGAAACCACGACGCTGACTAGCGCTCTGATTGAGATGCCGGTGCTCACCGAAGCCCTCCGGACCCGGAGAGCTGTGCTGTCGGAGACGGCAGTAGATGACCGCGGGCTCAGGTTCCAGAGGGAGATCCGGCTCGGAGACGGCATCACCCGTCCCCGAGCCGCCGCCCACCCGGAGGAGATCCACATCCGCTGCTGCTGCCGTCTCGCTCTACGGACAGGGCTGTAGATGTCGACGGTGAACGGGCTGCCTCGCCAGGTCATGGTCCTCAACTGGTGTAGTGGTCCAAGGAGAGTAGGACCCTTCGCGCGCCTGCCAGCCCTTGGCGGAGATCGAAGGACATCGACCGGATCAGGGGCACCGGGTAACTCGGGTAGGCGTCAGCGTGTGCAGCAGCAGTGATCATTTGGCAGGTGGCTGTGACTGTGACCAAGACGTTGATGGTGAAGGCCTGCTCGGCGGTGAGTGGGCCAGACGGCCGAGAGAGCACGCTGACGAGGCTGCGGTGCCAGGACGCGACAGCCGATTCCGGAAGCGCCAGTGCTAGCGCCAGCGCCTTTCCTGGCTTGCCCAAGCCGTCGGGGTGTGTGGCCTGAGTCTTCCCCCAGATTCTGGCCACCAGTGAGCTGCCCTCGCGCACGCTGGGCCGGTACGAGGACGGGTTGCGCACCTCGTGTCGCGAGGCTCGTACGCCATCGATGAAGTCAGCAAAGGACCCATCGCCGTCCCGCTGTATCAGGCTCCAGAAACTGTCTGTCGCCGCCCGCTTCTGAGCGCACACCGCATGGAGTCGTTCCAATAGGTCTCCTTCCAGATCGAAGAGCAGCTGGCAGGCCTCTCCGATGGCCGCTTCGGCTGTGTTGAGTGGAGACTCGGCACGCCAAGTGAGGTCCTCGATGATGACGGAGGTCGTCTGGCCGCCCAGGCGGGGGAACCACGTGGGGAGGGCTACAGGGGAGGAAACCTGGGGCAGTCGCAGGGTGTTGCGAGCCAGCAGCACCACCGCGCGGCGCTCGGTGGCGCCATCACCCGTCAGGTGCTTCTCGCATGCCGCTCGGTGCTCCTGGATGAGTGCGACGAAGTCATCGAGTACTGCATTGACGTTTTCGAAGGGAGCCCCACGAACCACAAGGACCACAACGGCGTCGCCGGCTAGCTGCTTCTGCAGTTCTTGCGCATAATCGCTCCGGCTTCCGCGGACCTGGAACCAAAACCCGCTCAGTTCACTGTCCGACGTGGCCAGCCTGCTTCTGATAGCGGTGGCGAGCGGCGTGGGCGCGATCTGCTCGTCGCTGAAGGCGCTCGGACTTCTGTCGCCAGTGAGGCTTCCCCGGGCGGTGGCGTTCATGCGTGCACTTCTCCTTGCGAGATCGCTGCGATTCGACCGAGTAGGCGAATCTTGGGCCATACCCATTCGCCGTCACTGTCGAGAAAGTTGCTTTCCGTGGCACTGGACAACAGACGGTCGGCACTCATACCAGTGCTCGGACCGATCCGCTCGACGATGCCCTCGAAGTCCTTCATCCCGCACCGCATACTCTCCGGCGACATGCGCGCGACCTCGCTCAGGCAGCGGTAGACGGCACGCAGCCATACCGTGTCCCTGCCATCTTGAGCCCCCATGGCTTGAGAGGCTGCTCTCCGGAAGAACTCGTACTCGCGGCTCCGGCTGATATGGCTTGGGCGGAGCCGGATCTCGGAGAACTGCACGGCGTCCTCAAGCGTGACCTGCAGGTCCGACTGTGGCCGTTCCTGCTCGATGAGGAAGGCGACGAAGTCGCGTAGCAGGTTCACGGTGAGGAACGGGTGACCGGCCGTTTCCGAGTAGATGGCGTCAATAAAGGCGGTGTCGAGCGACACCTGAGGGCCCAGCACCTTCTGAGTAAACTGGGCAAACTCGCTTACCTCCTGGTTAGGTTCGTGGGCAAAGAGCGGGAACGGATCCTGTCGAACGAAGGGGCTGAGCTGGTTCTGCTCCATCAGGATGAAGTGAGCATCGGGTTGCTGCCCGAGGAACACGAGTAGGTTCTCTCTAGCGAACCGGACCATCTGGTTGAGCAGCGGCTGAACCACCGTGTACCTAACCCCAGGGGCGCTCTGCAAAGCTGCCTGAAGATCTCCAAAGAGCGTCTCGTACTCATCGAGAACGAAGACGGTGCGCCCCCGGTCGACCGGTTCCCCGTCCGCACAGTGATTGACGAGGTCAGCGAAGAACGTGCCCGGGATGCGTAGCCCATTGTCCAGGGCAGCGCAGATGCGGTCGTAGAAGACGCCGTCGTTGGCGAGCTCCCCAGTGGAGGAACAGGTCTGGCTGATTACGGCGGCCTCCCCTGTCGTTGATGCCAAGTCGAAACCTGCGGTGGTTTTTCCGCTGCGCCGGACGCTGCACCAGAGCCGCACCCCGTTGCGGCTTTCGAAGGTTCGCAGCAGATCGTGCACGCTGTGCCGATGGACGCGGTAGTACCGCAGCTTGCCCGGTTCCTCCAACGGGAAGTCGCGGGCGAAGTTGTGCTGCAGGGGTTGGCTGCGCACCGATGTGGTGCCTTGCCGGTAGGACCGGGCCATCAGGAGCCGGAGTACCTGGTCCCGAGTCAACGGGACGGAATCGACGCTCGTCTCACGGGGAACAGCGACGACTGTTGCGCTCAGGCGCTCGTCTTGCTCGATGAAGGTGCGGAGGTCGGACGGGAGGGGCGCCACAACGGCGGCGACTCCTCGTCGGACGGCATCCTCTAGATCGCGCCGGTCGACATAGCCGCCATCGAGATAACACTGCACCTCGATCATTTGCTGGTAAGGCGACCGGGTGGAAGGGCGGAGTGAGATATCGAGCCGGTGCTCCGCCGCCGAGTACTGGGAGAGAGCCGGCAGCGGGACGTGCTCCCGATTATTCCCCAGTGCGTCGAAGGAAGAGATAGTGGGGAGGACGCTGCGAAGTAGGCCGTCGGTGAATTGACTGCGACCGATCCGCTTCTGGACCAAGAGCAGGTCATCCGTGACGAGGAACGGCAGAGTATGCAACCAGGCTCGCGCGTTCTCCGAGAGGACTTCCCGGCCGGTTCGAACTCCGAAGGAGACCCGCACGTAGCCCGTGATGATGGCGGACAGCATGCAGGAGTTCAGGGCGCGGAGACGGCGGGCAGTCTCGAGGTCGGCTGCGGTGGGTAGCAGAGTGGAATAGAACTCGATGGGAAGGTCTAAGAACCGCTGCAGGCCGTTGAGCGACTTCATCAGGGCGTATGCCTCAGATTCGCCTTGCGAGCCTTGGTAGTTGAAACCCTTTTGGAAGATGTCCTGAGCGTGACTGGACAACGCTGCCGAGATCTTGGGGAGTAGCGTCTTCACCTCTTCCGGGTCCGCCATGCGGTCCAGGGAGTAAGAGAAGTCCTCGGCGAGGCGGTCCCGGTAGTAGGTAGACCACTGGAAGATATGACGGTCGCTCAGGTCCTGCAGTGCCGCATGGAAGTCCTCAAGCCAGTAGTCCTCGACCAGCGTGGGCGCCTGGGAGGACGGGCCGGGGACAGGAGGGGGGCCGTGCAGCTTCTCGTCGAGCAGAGCCAACAAGGCGAGCTTGCGCTTCTTGAGGAAGGCGCGATCAAGCACTGCCCGCAGTTGACTCTCGCGAGCCTCCAGGTCACCGGTGGTCAGGCCCTTGATGAGCGTGGCTGCGAGGGCCTCAGCATCCGCAGGCTTGACCTCCCTGCACAAACGCTCGACTTCCTGCAAGACAGCGTCAACATCGAGCATCAAACGCCCTTCTGAAGGTACGTCACGAACTCTCAGCATCCTATTCAAGCGCCCTGCGCCCTCACGCCCGATCGTGGGATCTCCCGTGGAGCTGTCGCTTCCCGTCTTCCAGCTTCTCACCCTCAGCAGCAGCCTGACGGAGCGCAGGGCCAACGGTGAGGTCGGGCACTAGGCTCGCGCGGACGGTAGTGAGGAAGAACGGCCGCACCAAGTGGGCCGGAACGGACGCCAGTGGAAGTCAGCACCAGGTCAGCACCAGCGCATCTGCGCTCTATTTGCCTCGTGCGGTCCGCGCCTCTGACCTGTATGTTTGTGCGGGGGGGTGTCGCGTGGTAAGTGGCGCCTTCCCGTTTGGAGAACATCTGGCTCCGGACCAAGCGGTACAACGCGAGCGGCAAAGTGGTCTCCGGTACAGGTGGGGTCTGCTACCTCTACTTCCCCGACCGTCCGACACCCGCCCAGCGCAAGGCGCTGGCCGCCGTCGGCATCCGCTGACGTGGGGTCGGCGGCCCCGGGGGCGTGAGCAGCGTCTCCACCCCGGGGCCGTGGCTCGTCGGCTCGTGGATCCCGATCACGCCGGCCCTCTTACGACGCCTCCAGCGTCAGGCCGTCCGCCACGATCAGGTCGGATGTCACCAGCGCCTGCTCGGCGCTGACGTCCGTCATGAAGACGAAGGGCGGGACGACCGGTGGCACCGGCAGTCCGTCCGGGGTGAAGGTCAGGCAGAGCAACCCCTGGAGGCAGCCGCTGAACTTGGTCAGATAGAGGGTGACGTGCCCCCTCAGATCGAGGGAGTCCGCGCCGAGCGTCAGCTCTTCGCCCCCGTCCCGGGTCCGCAGTCGGTAGTCGGCGAGCGAGGCCGAGCGCATCGTCAGGACCATCACCTTCAGCGGTCCGTCGGCGGTCGGCACGGTCCGTACCCCGGCGAGGGTGAAGCCGTGCGGGGCGAAGCGGGTGGTGGTGACGGTCGGGGGAGTGCGGGCCGCCTCGACCGGCGTCGCGGCGCGGGCCCCCGCGGGCCCTCGCGGGCCATGCGCCGAGGCCCAGGAGCAGTGCGATCGGCAGGGCGGCGGCGAGGGTCTTCTGCCCGCCGGGGGTCTTGCGCGGCTCCTCCTCCCGTACGGGGGTCCAGCCGAAGCCCATCGCGCTGCCCAGGATGCCGAGCGCCATGCCGACCAGGAAGCCGCCGAGGTTGGTCGCGGCGAAGGAGAGCACCGACAGGATCAGGGCGTGCACCGAGACGTAATGGTGGGTGTGCGGCAGGAACCAGAGGAACAGCCCGGCGGCGACGAGCGCCAGACCGATCCCGATCGCGGCGATCCCACCGATGCCCAGACTGACCAGGACGGTCAGCGGGGAGAGCGGCACGAGCAGCAGCTCGGCCCGCCGAGCAGGAGCAGCAGCCCTGCCCAGAAGGGCCGGGTGCGCCGCCAGGTCCGCAGCCGCTCGCGGAGTCCGGGGCCGCCCGGCCCGGCCGGGTTCAGAAGCACTTCTTGCCGCCGAGGCTCACATCGACCTTCATCCCTTTCAGCCGGAAGTTGCCGCCGGTGGCCGACCAGGCGTTCGACTTCACGCCGATGACCTCGATGTCGCCGGCCTGGAGACCGAAATTCCCCTTCGGGCCCTGGACGCCCGGCACCTGGTCGAGGGTGGAGGCGTCGCGGCCGATCTGGGCGGTGCCGAAGCGGGCGTTGCCGCTCAGGTCCTCGCCGTCGATGACCAGACTGCTCGCCGTGACCTCGCCGGCCTCGCCACCGGCGGTGAGCTTGAAGACCACCGTGCCGAGCGGGGTGTCCACCTCGGCGGCCTGGCAGATGTCACTGAGCCGGGCGTTTCCGATGCCGAGCAGGGCGACCGGGTGGCCGCGGCCGTCGGCGGAGCGGTCGGTGTGGACGTAAGAGGCGAGACCCTGGCTCGTCAGCTTTCCGGACGAGACCTGGAAGCTGGTGCCGGAGACGGCGAACGAGGCGGCGAGCGCCCCCTCGGCCATCACGGAGGCCATGATCCCGACCGCGAGCACGGCCGGCATCCCGATCACCGCGGTCTTCTTCCAGGACGTTCTGCCGGGCGACGACGCCCCTGTGAATGCGCGCACGTGGACCCTCCCGAAGGTCTGCCATACTGCGGGCACTGTCCGTGGAAGTCGGAGACTAGGGCTGAATTTGAATAATAGTCAACAGCGCGGAACGACCGAACGATCCCAGGTGCGGCGCTCCGAACTCCTCGCGACCGGACGGAAGTTGTTCGCCCACACCTCGTACGACGCACTGTCCATGGACGACATCGCCAAGCACGCCGGGGTCGCGAAGGGGCTGATCTACTACTACTTCAAGTCCAAGCGCGGCTATTACCTCGCAATCGTCGAGGAGTCCGTCTCGGACCTCGTCGCCCGGGCCGCCTCCGACACGGACCTGCCGCGCCGCGAACGGGTGGAGCGGACCGTCGACGGCTACCTCCGCTACGCCCAGCACCATCAGGCGGCGTACCGCACGATCGTGACCGGCGGCGTCGGATTCGACACCCAGGTCCAGGCGATCCGCGACACCGTGCGCGAGGAGCTGATCGCCACGATCGCCGAGGGCGCCTACGGCCGCCGCGACATCCCGCGCCTCGCCCACCTCGCCCTTCTCGGCTGGCTGAGCAGCGTCGAGGGCATCACCCTCGCCTGGATCGACGATCTCGATCCGGAGCGCGAGGCCGTGTGCGCGCTGCTGGTGCGCCTGCTCCGGGGCACCCTGGCGGCGATCGAGGAGCAGGTCCCGGAGTGCCCGGCGCCGGAGCCGGGTCTCGTCTGACGCGGAGGCGTCCCGGCCCGGCCGGGCATCCGCCCGGCGCGGGTCCGCACGCCGGGTGAGGCGGGGCCGCCGAACGGGCATACTCCTCCCGCCACGGCCGTCGCTCGGCCCCCGGGGTGATCCGCCGGGGGCAGCATCGGCGCAGCAGTGACCACCGGCGGCCCCGCGCCACCCGCGCACACCGCCGCAGCGCCCGACAGGGAGGAGTGCGCCGCCATGCCCGACCGCGCCCCGCAGACCGTGGAACGCCGGCTGCCCACCGAGGAGGCCGAGGACCTGTTCGCCCTGGTCCGTGAGATCGCCGAGCGGGAGATCGCGCCCCGCGCCGCCGAGGAGGAGGACGCCGGCCACTTCCCCCGGGAGCTCTTCTCGCTGCTCTCCGCCTCCGGACTGCTCGGACTTCCGTACGACTCCGACTACGGCGGCGGTGACCAGCCCTACGCCGTCCACCTCCAGGTGCTCGAAGAGCTTGCCACCGTCCGCCTCACCGTCGGGCTCGGTGTCAGCGTCCACTCCCTGTCCTGCCACGCTCTCGCCAACTTCGGTACCAAGGAGCAGCGGGCCGCGCATCTGCCGGCGATGCTGGGCGGCGGCCTGCTGGGCGCGTACTGCCTCTCGGAGCCGGCCTCCGGCTCCGACGCGGCCTCGCTGCGCACGAAGGCCCTCCGGGACGGTGACGACTGGGTGCTCACCGGCACCAAGGCGTGGATCACCCATGGCGGGATCGCCGACTTCTACACGGTCATGGCGCGCACCGGGGGCGAGGGCCCGAAGGGGATCACCGCGTTCCTGGTCCCCGGGGACGCGGAAGGGCTGAGCGCAGCCGCACCCGAGCGGAAGATGGGGATGAAGGGCTCGCCCACCGCCCAGCTCCACCTCGACGGGGTGCGGATCCCGGACAGCCGCCGCATCGGCGAGGAGGGGCAGGGCTTCGCGATCGCGCTGTCCTCTCTCGACTCCGGGCGACTTGGGATCGCGGCCTGCGCGGTGGGGGTCGCGCAGGCGGCCCTGGACCAGGCCGTCTCGTACGCCCGCGAGCGGCGCCAGTTCGGCCGGCCGATCGCCGACTTCCAGGGGCTCCGCTTCCTGCTCGCGGACATGGCGACGCAGATCGAGGCGGGCCGTGCGCTGTATCTGGAGGCGGCGCGGCTACGGGACGAGGGCCGGCCCTTCGGGCGGCAGGCCGCGATGGCGAAGCTCTTCTGCACGGACGCGGCCATGCGGATCACCACGGACGCGGTGCAGGTGCTCGGCGGTTACGGGTACACCGCGGACTTCCCCGTCGAGCGCTACATGCGCGAGGCGAAGGTGCTGCAGATCGTCGAGGGGACGAATCAGATCCAGCGGACGGTCATCGCGCGGCACCTTGTGGGACCAGAGACCCGCTGAGGAGCGTGCCGCTCACCCCGCTCACCCGTACGGTCCGGTCCGCCCACACGGGGGCGGCGGTCAGCCGGTTCCACTCCTGGTCGCTGCGGCCCGGCAGCGTCCGGCCGTGACTGGCCCACTGGGTGAGCAACGCCTTGTAGATGGGCGGGTCGGCGAGGTGGGCCGACTGGCGGGGAACCGATTCTTCAAGGCGCGGCTCGGCGAGGCGACGCCGTCCGCTGCCAACTGGGGTGGTGTACAGCGAGGTCATGCCTGTCCCAACGCGCCCGGCGGGGTGGGGGTCACCGCCGAGTGGAATCGAGCGGGAGTTCGGGAGCTACCCGCGATCGATTCGGGAGTCACCCAGGATCGACCGGATCTCGGATCGGTGTCCGATCGGTCTCCGACCGAGTCTCGGGTCTGTCTTCCGTCGAGTCTCGGGCCGAGCGTCGGAGCGGGTCTTGGATCTGGCCGGGGGGCCGAGTGCCGGATCGGGTCTCGGGTCTGGCCGCGGGCCGAGGGGCGGATCGAGTCTCGGGCCGAGCGTCGGAGCGGGTCTCGGGTCTGGCCACGGGCCGAGTGCCGGATCGGGTCTCGGGTCTGGCCTCGGACCGGGTGTCGGATCAGGTCTCGGATCTGGTGTCGCACGACTCTGGCCCTCGACGCAGTTTCTGACTTACCGTCAGATCCCGCTCGCCGACCAGGAGGTCAGCCATGTCTGTGGATCGGCACGTCGACGACCGGCCCGTCGCGCTCGACGAGTACCCGGTGCACCAGGCGCCACTTTCGATGAAGCACCACGTCAGCGGCGATCGCAACGCCTATGACCGGTGCATCTTCCACGTCTTCGACCACCAGGGTCGCGCCCTGCTCATCGCCGGGCTCGGCGTGTACCCCAACACCGGGGTCATCGACGCCTACGCCACCCTTCGCATCGGCGACCGGCTGCACGCCGTGCGGGCCTCCGACGCCCTCGGCGACGACCGGATGAACCTCGCCGTCGGACCACTGCGCATCACCGTCGACGAACCCCTCCGGGCACTCACACTGCACTGCGACCCCGACCCCGCCGACCCAGAAGGGCTCTCCTTCGACCTCACCTGGACCGGGGACTTCCCCGCCGTCTGGGAACCCCACCACACCCAGCGCCGCGGCGATCGGCTCATCCTCGAAGGCCGCCGTTTCGTCCAGGCCGGCCATTGCGCCGGGACCATGCGGGCCGGCGGCGAGGAGTTCGCCGTCACGCCGGGGGAGTGGACGGGCACCCGCGACCGCAGCTGGGGCGTCCGGCCGATCCCCGGCGAGGAGCCGGGCCGCGCCGACGAGTTCCGGCCGGAGGGCTTCCACTGGCTCTGGATCCCCATGCGCTTCGACGACCGCTTCGTCATGGTCATCGCGCAGGAGGACGCCGACGGCTACCGCACCCTCAACGAGGCCGTGGTCGTACGGACCGGGCAGCGCGACACCCAACTCGGCTGGCCCCGCACCGACATCACGTACCGCCCGGGCACCCGCCACCCCGAACGGGCCGTCGTCCACCTCGCCGACCCGGCGGGAAAGCCCCTCGACGTCGAGGTCGAGATCCTCGCCTCCTCGCCGCTCGCCGTCGGCGCCGGCTATCCGCCCGCGACCGACTGGCAGCACGGCACCTGGCAGGGCCGCGACTGGACCGACCGCAGGGTCTACGACCTCTCCGACCCGGCCGCCCACCCCATGGCCGCCTTCGGCGTCACCGACCACGCGGCCCGCTTTACCCTCGACGGGCACACCGGATACGGGATCTTCGAACACGGCTCCTTCGGCCGCCACGACCCCAGCGGCTTCGCCGACTACTCGTCCGTCGCCCAGTAGAGGAGCTCGCGACCATGGCCACCGCGCCCCGCCCCCGCACCACCACCCGTGACCCCGAGGAGCTCGGCCGCCGCCTCACCCGCTGGCTCGACACCCGGCTCCCCGGCGCCCGCGTCACCGACCTCGCCGTCCCCGGCTCCAACGGCATGTCCAGCGAGACCCTGCTCTTCGACATCGACCACCCCGAGACCCCGGTGCGCGGCTGCGCCCTGCGGCTGGCCGCCGACCCCGCCGCGTACACGATCTTCCCCGTCTACGACATGGAGCGGCAGCACCGGGTGATGGGTCTGGTCGGGCAGCACACCGACATCCCCGTGCCGCGCGTGCTGTGGCTGGAGACCGACCCGGGGCCGCTCGGCGCCCCGTTCTTCGTGATGGCCAGGGCCGAGGGCCGCGTCCCGCCGGACGTCATGCCCTACACGTACGAGGGGAACTGGCTGCATGAGGCCACCGACGCCGAGCGCGCTCTCCTGGAGGCCGAGTCCGTCTCGGTGCTGGCCCGGCTGCACGACCAATTCCCCCAGAAGGAGGCGGAGTTCCTGCTCCCCGATGGATCGGGGAGCCCGCTGCGCCGGCACGTCGACGCCCAACGCGCCTACTACGCCTGGGTGGTGAAGGGCCTCGCGCCCTCCCCGCTCATCGAGTCCGCCTTCGACTGGCTGGAGGCACACTGGCCCGCCGACGAGGCTCCGGCCGTCCTGAACTGGGGCGACGCGCGCATCGGGAACATCGTCTACGACGGATTTCGGCCCGCGGCCGTGCTCGACTGGGAGATGGCGGGCTTCGCCCCGCGCGAGGTGGACCTCGGCTGGACCGTCTACCTGCACCGCTTCTTCCAGGACCTGACCGTGAGCTTCGGCCAGCCCGGGCTGCCGGAGTTCCTGCGTCGTGACGCGGTCGAGCGGCGCTATGCCGACCTCACCGGCCACACGCCGCGGGACATGGAGTTCCACACCCTCTACGCGGCGCTGCGGCACGCGATCGTGATGCTCAGAGTCGCGTACCGCCAGGCGCACTTCGGAGAGGTTCAGGTGCCGGAGAATCCGGACAGCCTGATCCTGCACCACGCCACGCTCGCGGCGATGGTGCAGGGAAGCTACTGGTAGGCGTCGTTACGCCGCGCGCCGCATCTGCGGCACCTTGATCGGACGCGAGCCCGGACCGCCGACATGCGAGAAGGGCTGCGTCCGCCAGTCGAGACCCTGAGGGAGCGTCAGCAGGAGCGCGGTGTCCTGCTCCTGGACCTCCAGCGTCTCGTCCGCGGGGCGCGCGTCGGACGCCGCCCGGCCCGTGCCCGGGCAGACCGTCAGCACGAACGGGTTCCACGGAGTCGGGCACAGCGCGTGCTCGGGCAGTACGTCCTCGTCCGCGAGCAGCGCGATCGGCTGGACGCAGTCCGGGCAGATCACCCGGTACATCTCAAAGGTGTCGTACGCGTCGAGCTCGTCGGCCGTCTCGACCGAATCAACAGGCTCCTGCATGGAGAATCTCCCCCTCGGGTGGGTCGACCAAGTACGTGTGGCCTCGACCACAGCAAGCAATTCCCATACGGCCCCCTGCATAACCGTGAGGTCTCGAACGACCTGCCCGCAAACCTGTGGTGTTCGTCACATGCCTGTCGCAGGTGCCCCGAGGATGCCCATTGATGCCTATGCGGACGGGCCCCCGGCTGTGCCGATGGCCCCCCGGGGCAATAGGTTGACCGCATGGAGGAGCTGGATCGTCAGATCGTCGAGTTGCTCGTCAGAGACGGGCGCATGAGCTACACCGACCTGGGCAAGGCCACCGGCCTGTCCACCTCGGCCGTACATCAGCGCGTCCGCCGCCTCGAGCAGCGCGGGGTCATCCGCGGCTATGCCGCCGTCGTCGACCCGGAGGCCGTCGGACTGCCGCTGACCGCCTTCATCTCGGTCAAACCCTTCGACCCCAGCGCCCCGGACGACACCCCGGACCGGCTCGCCGACATCCCGGAGATCGAGGCCTGCCACAGCGTCGCGGGCGACGAGAACTACATCCTCAAGGTGCGCGTCGCGACCCCGCTGGAGCTGGAGCACCTGCTCAGCCGCATCCGCTCCCAGGCCGGGGTCTCCAGCCGCACGACGGTCGTCCTGTCGACCCCGTACGAAGCAAGGCCGCCGCGCATCTAGCGGCACGGCCGATCCGGCTGTGGGCCCGGCGGTCGGCCGGGCTCCTCCGCACATCTAGCCTGGTCGCATGAGCGAGACCCTCTCAGAGAACGCACACCGCACCGTGCTGCTGCGCGGTGGAGACGTCCACAGCCCGGCCGACCCCTTCGCCACCGCCATGGTGGTCGAGCGAGGGCATGTCGCCTGGGTCGGCTCGGAGGGGGCGGCCGACGCCTTCGCCTCCGGGGTGGACGAGGTGATCGACCTCGAAGGCGCGCTCGTCACCCCCGCGTTCGTCGACGCGCATGTGCACACCACGGCGACCGGTCTCGCACTGACCGGCCTCGACCTGTCCACCGCCACCTCGCTCGCCGAGGCGGCGGAGCGGATCCGGGCCTACGCCGCCGCCCGTCCCGACGACCGGATCCTGATCGGGCACGGCTGGGACGCCTCGCGCTGGCCCGAGCGCCGCCCGCTGCGCCGCGACGAGCTGGACGGGCTCACGGGCGGCCGCCCGCTCTACCTCACCCGGATCGACGTCCACTCCGCCGTCGTCACCACCGCCCTGCTCGACCTCGTGCCCCGCATCCGTGAACTCGCCGGTTTCCGCGATGGCGAGCCGCTCACCGGAGACGCCCACCACGCCGTCCGCCGCGCCGCGTACGCCGCCCTCTCGCCCGCGCAGCGCACCGAGGCCCAGCGCGCGGCCCGCGCGCACGCCGCCTCGCTCGGCATCGGCACGCTCCACGAGTGCGGCGGACCCGAGATCTCCTCCGAGGACGACTTCACCGGGCTGCTCGACCTCGCCCGGGAGGAGGCCGGGCCGCGGGTGGTCGGCTACTGGGCCGACCTCGACGTCGAACGGGCCCGTGCGCTCGGCGCCGTCGGCGCGGCCGGCGACCTCTTCGCCGACGGCTCGCTCGGCTCGCACACCGCCTGCCTCCACGACGCGTACGAGGACGCCGCCCACACCGGGATCGGCCACCTCGACGCCCCCGCGGTCGCGGCCCATGTCGTCGCCTGCACCGAGGCCGGCCTCCAGGCAGGGTTCCACGCCATCGGCGACGCGGCGATCACCGCCGTCGTCGAGGGCGTGCGGGCCGCCTCCGAGAAGCTCGGCCTCGCCCGGATCCGCGCCGCCCGGCACCGCGTCGAGCACGCCGAGATGCTGACCCCCGAGACGATCGCCGCCTTCGCCGAACTCGGCCTCACCGCCTCCGTCCAGCCCGCCTTCGACGCGGCCTGGGGCGGTGAGGAGGGGATGTACGCCGAGCGCCTGGGCGTCGAGCGGGCCCGCACCCTCAACCCGTACGCCGCCCTGCTCCGCTCCGGAGTGCCGCTGGCCTTCGGCTCGGACAGCCCGGTGACCCCGCTGGACCCCTGGGGCACCGTCCGGGCGGCCGCCTTCCACCGCACCCCCGAGCACCGGATCTCCGTCCGCGCCGCCTTCACCGCCCACACCCGGGGCGGCTGGCGGGCCGTCGGCCGCGACGACGCCGGCACCCTCGTCCCCGGCGCCCCGGCCGACTACGCGATCTGGCGCGCCGACGAACTCGTGGTCCAGGCGCCCGACGACCGGGTGGCCCGCTGGTCGACCGATCCGCGCTCCGGAACGCCCGGTCTGCCCGATCTGACCCCCGGCGGCGAACTCCCGGTCTGTCTGCGCACGGTGGTCTTCGGACAAACGGTTTTCGTACGGCCGAACGAGTGACGTAGGGACATTTCGTACCGCCGATTGATGATCGACCGGCTCGCCCTCGACCTGCGGATCTTCCCCGCTGACCTGGCAGTATCGGTAATCTCCGCAGGTCAAAGGAGTATTGACAGCGAGCCGCCACCGGCCGGTAGGTTCGGCGAGTCCACCACAGGACGTCCGACCGGTTTCAACCTCCACGCAGTCGTCGAACGCCGCTGGGTCAAGGGATGGTGTGCCGCACCGGCTCACCATTACCGGGAACCAGGTTCAGCGCCCGCGCCTCGGGGGCGAGGGAAGGTTTCTCCGTCGGAGGGTGCGACCCGGGTGGGGCCCGGACGTTCAGTAGACAACGGCTCTCGGTCGACCCGCAGCCAGCGGGTTCCAGGTCGGCCCGAAGGGCGCCGGGCCCCGATCCGCACTCCATACGTGACGCCGGTTCGCAACGGCACCCCCGCAACCTGCCCCGCCGCGACCGAGTCGCGGGCGGGGCTCGCTATGGTGGGGGTTCGCGTATGTATCCGAAGGGGCAGCAGTGAACGACGGTGGCCAGAGGCGTTACGGCCCGCTCGGCAGAGCCTTGGTGATCATTCCGACCTACAACGAGGCGGAGAACATCAAGCCGATCGTCTCGCGCGTACGGGCGGCCGTACCGGAGGCGCACATCCTCGTCGCCGACGACAACAGCCCCGACGGCACGGGCAAGTTCGCCGACGAGATCGCGGCGGAGGACGACCACGTCCATGTCCTGCACCGCAAGGGCAAGGAGGGGCTCGGCGCCGCCTACCTCGCCGGCTTCCGCTGGGGCATCGAGAACGGCTACGGCGTCCTCGTCGAGATGGACGCCGACGGCTCCCACCAGCCCGAGGAACTGCCCCGGCTGCTGACCGCGCTGAAGGGCGCCGACCTCGTGCTCGGCTCCCGCTGGGTGCCCGGCGGCCGGATCGTGAACTGGCCCAAGTCCCGCGAGTTCATCTCCCGCGGCGGCAGCCTCTACTCCCGCGTCATGCTCGACGTGCCGATCCGTGACGTCACCGGCGGCTACCGGGCCTTCCGCAAGGAGACCCTGGAGGGCCTGGGCCTGGAAGACGTGGCCTCGGCCGGCTACTGCTTCCAGGTCGACCTGGCCCGCCGCGCCGTCGCCGCCGGCTTCCATGTCGTCGAGGTCCCGATCACCTTCGTGGAGCGCGAGATCGGCGACTCGAAGATGAGCCGCAACATCGTCGTCGAGGCCCTGTGGCGGGTCACCGGCTGGGGTCTGATGGCCCGTGCGAACAAGGTCGGCAAGCTGCTCGGCCATAAGTCCGCGAGCTGAGGGCCGCCGGTCGGGACTGATCCCTCCTTTACGACGTTCCTGCGACGGGCCAGGCACACTGGGGGACATGACGACCGGCGCCACGCCTCCCCTCGCCCCGAAGCGCTCACGCGCGCGTACGTTTCTCCCGCTGGCCCTCGCCGCCTGGCTGGTCCTCGAGATCTGGCTGCTCACGGTGGTGGCGAACGCTGTCGGTGGGCTCACGGTCTTCGGCCTGCTGCTCGGCGGAGCCGTTCTCGGCGCCGTGGTGATCAAGCGGGCCGGACGCCGCGCCTTCAAGAACCTCACCGAGACCTTCCAGCAGGCCCAGGCGGCGGCGCAGACCGGCGTCGCGCCGACCGCGGCCGATCGGGCCGGCGCGGGCGACCGCAACGGCTTCCTGATGCTCGGCGGTCTGCTGCTGATGATCCCCGGCCTGATCTCCGACGCGGCCGGTCTGCTGCTGCTCGTGCCGCCGGTGCGCTCCTTCCTCGGCCGGTACGCGGACCGGGCCGCCGAGCGCCGGATGAACGCGGCCCCTCCCGGCAGCCTGCAGGACGCCTTCCAGCAGGCTCGTATGCGCCGTCCCGACGGCAAGGTCGTCCAGGGCGAGGTCATCCGCGAGGACGCACCCCAGGGGCCGCAGCGCCCCCAGGACCCCCGCAAGCCCCTGACGCCGTAACACCGACGAGTCCTTGCTGCTGACGCCGTAATGCCGACGAGCCCGTGCCGCTGACGCCGTAATGCCGACGAGCCCGTGCCACTGACGCCGTAATACCGACGCGACAACGCCGCGGGGCCCGGTACACACAAGGTGTACCGGGCCCCGCGGCGTCGCTTCGGCCGTGCCGTCCGCCTAGGCGGACTTGCGGCTGTCTCGCGGATGTACGGCGATGTTCATGGCGCCGGAACGGAGGACCGCCAGCCTCTCGGCCAGGACCTCCTCCAGCTCCTCGCGGGTGCGCCGCTCCATGAGCATGTCCCAGTGCGTACGCGCCGGCTTGCCCTTCTTCTCCTCGGGGCCGTCCCCGTCCACCAGGAGTGCCTGGCTGCCGCAGACCTTGCACTCCCACTCCGGCGGAATTTCCGCTTCCACCGAGAAGGGCATCTCAAAACGATGGCCCTTCTCGCATGCGTACTCCACGGCCTGGCGCGGGGCCAGATCGATGCCGCGGTCGGTCTCGTAGCTGGTCACCACGAGGCGCGTGCCGCGAAGAGCTCGCTCACTCATGAATCGTGCCTCCCGGGCTTGTCGCCCACAGGACAGGTGTCGCTGTCGTCGTCATCCGGTCAACGTCCGGTCGGCGGTAAAGATTCCCGTTCCGGGTCATGCGTCGCCCGTCGTGCCGCCCCTTGTTCTACCCACCAGTGCCCGGTTTGTCACATCTGGCAGCAGATGTCACCCAGCGTCTTCACCGAAGCAGCACGCAGTAACGGTCCGCCTGGCAGGCCAAAGGCGTACACTACCGGCCTTTCACTTCCGCGTCTAAATTCGCTCGGGAACCGGGTTGCCCGCGGCCGCCACGGCGCGCCGCACCGGCACCCGCGCGAGCAGCACGAAACCGGCCGCGAAGAAGATCACCAGAGAGATGATGGCATCCCGGTAGCTCCCGGTCAGCTGATACGCGAGACCGAACACGAGTGGCCCCAGCCAGCTCAGGCCCCGGTCGCTCATCTCGTACGCCGAGAAGTACTCCGCCTCCTTGCCGCGCGGCACCAGATGGGAGAACAACGAACGCGACAGCGCCTGGCTTCCGCCGAGGACCAGACCGATCGCCGCCGCGAGACAGAAGAACGCCACCGGCGCGTCGGCCGGCAGGAAGTACCCGGCGGCCAGGATCAGCGTCCAGACCGCCAGCGACCCGAGGATCGTGCGCTTGGCGCCGTACGACCGCGCCATCCGGCCCATGCCGAGCGCACCGACGACGGCGAGCACCTGGACCAGCAGCACCGCCGTGATCAGCGTCGTCTGGTCGAGCCCCAGCTCCTCGGAGCCGTAGATCGACGCCTGCGAGATCACGGTCTGCACCCCGTCGTTGTAGACGAGATAGGCGAGCAGGAACGACAGCGTCAGCGGATGGCGGCGCATGTCCCTCAGCGTGGCCATGAGCTGACGCCAGCCACCGCCGACCGACCCCTCCGAGCCCGAGCCCGAGCCCTCGCCGTGCTGCTGGACGCGCCGGTCCCGCAGCCGCCGCAGCGGGATGAGGGCGAACGCGCCCCACCACAGTCCGGCCGAGGCCAGACAGATCCGCACCGCCGTGCCCTCGCTCAGCCCGAAGGATTCGTGTCCCGAGTACAGGATCAGGTTGAGGACCAGGACCAGCGCCCCCGACGTGTAGCCGAACGCCCAGCCGCGGGAGGAGACCGCGTCCCGCTCGTGGGGCTCGGCGATCTGCGGCAGGTACGCGTTGTACAGCGCCATCGCCACCGCGAACGAGGCGTTCGCGACGATCAGCAGGAACGCGCCGAGGAGATAGCGCTGCCCCTCCAGGAAGAACATGCCCGTCGTCGCCGCCGCGCCCAGATAGGCCGAGGCCGCGAGCAGCGGCTTCTTGCGGCCGGTCCGGTCCGCGACCGCGCCCGCCAACGGCATCGCGAACACCGCCACCACGAGCGAGGCCGAGACGGCGTACGCGAAGAGCGAGCCCGCCCGCACCGGTATGCCCAGGGGATGGACGAATCCCTCCGCGTCCGCCGCGGCCTTCGCGACCGAGGTCAGATACGGGCCGAGGAACACCGTGAGGACGCTCGTCGAGTACACCGAGCAGGCGAAGTCGTAGAAGTACCAGCCGCGCTGCTCGCGCCTGCGGTCGGCCGGAGGGGCGGTGTGCTCCTCCGGCTCGGTGGTGTCGGCAGTCACGGCCGCGGCCCCCTCGTTCGTCCCCGTGGAGGGACGCGCGTTCAGACCCACACGCCCCGGGCGGTCAGCACTGCGCGCAGCGCCTCCAGATGATCGGTCATGATGCCATCCACCCCCAGGTCGAGGAGAGAGTTCATCCGCTCCGGATCGTTGACGGTCCACACATGTACCTGCAGACCGCGGGCATGGGCCTCGCGCACGAAGCGGCGATCGACCACAGGGATGCCGCCCTGGCTCGCCGGCACCTGCGCGGCGACCGCGCCCGCGCGCAGCGCCGCCGGGATGCCGAGCGAGCGCAGCCGCAGGCCGAGGACGCCCTTCACGCCGTACGAGGTCGCCAGGCGGTCCCCCGCCAGGCGCTGTGCCCTGGCCACCCGGCCCTCGGTGAACGAGCCCACGCAGATCCGGTCCCACGCTCCGGTCCTGCGGATCAGGTCGACCAGTGGGACCAGGGACGACTCGGCTTTCAGATCCACGTTCCAGCGGGCCTGGGGGAACTCCTCCAGAAGCTCCTCGAAGAGCGGCAGCGGCTCCTTGCCGGCCACCCGCGCCTCACGGACGGCGTCCCACGGGAGGTCGCGGATGCGGCCGGTGGCGTCCGTGACCCGGTCGAGCGTCGAGTCGTGGAAGGCGACCAGCGCACCGTCCGCGGTGGTGTGCACATCGGTCTCGAAGTAGCGGTAACCGGCCGCCGCGGCCCGCCGGAAGGCGGCCGCGGTGTTCTCCAGGCCGTCCGCCGTGCCGCCGCGATGGGCGAACGCTATGGGGGACGGGTGGTCGAGGTAGGGGTGGCGTACGCGAGTCACCGCCGCAGTATCGCCTGCTCCGGTGTCCCCGAGGCGACCACGGTGCTGCTCACGTCCTGCTCGGGGATGGCGAACCGGCGCAGGAAGAACTGCGCGAGCGGGCCGATGCTCAGCGCGTACAGGACGGTTCCGACGCCGACCGAACCGCCGAGCAGGAAGCCGGTGGCGACCACGGCGACCTCGATGGCCGTGCGGACCAGGCGGATCGAGCGGCCCGTGAGCCGGTGCAGTCCGGTCATCAGACCGTCGCGCGGACCGGGGCCGAACCGGGCGGCGATGTACAGGCCGGTCGCCACGCCGTTGAGCACGATGCCGAGGACCAGCAGCGCGATCCGTGCGGCGAGACCGTGGACGTCCGGCACCAGGGCGAGGGTCCCGTCCATCGCCACACCGATGACGAAGACGTTCGAGACCGTGCCCAGGCCCGGCTTCTGCCGGATCGGGATCCACAGGAGCAGAACGATCGCCCCCACGAAGATGGAGACGACTCCGATGGTCAGCCCGGTCCGCTCGGCGAGACCCTGATGGAGGACGCCCCAGGGCTCCAGTCCGAGCCCGCCGCGCACCAGGAGCGCCGAGCTGATCCCGTACAGCGCCAGTCCGACATACAGCTGCGTGAGCCTGCGGGGCACGTGACGACCGGTGAGCCGGCCGCGGAGGCCGGAGGCGATGGACAAGACGGTGCCCCTTGTGTGGTGGGAGTGGACTGACTCATGACACTCTGTGGCGGAGGATTGGACGCCAACCATGGCCAATCCGAGGAAGGTGGACTGATTTCCATGGCTCAGTGGACTTCGGCGGTGGGGCCCGCCCAGCTGGCCCGGCAGCTTCAGGCGCAGCAGCCGCGCCCCGCCGGACCCGGCGCGCGCAAGCCGCCCGCCTACCGCGCACTGGCCGACGGCATCCGCCTCCTCGTCCTGGAAGGCCGCGTGCCCGTCGCGGCCCGGCTGCCCGCCGAGCGCGAGCTCGCCGTGGCGCTCACCGTCAGCCGTACGACGGTGGCCGCCGCGTACGAGGCGCTGCGCGCCGAGGGCTTCCTGGAGTCTCGGCGCGGGGCCGGCAGCTGGACCGCCGTACCGGCCGGGAACCCGTTGCCCGCGCGGGGGCTCGAACCCCTGCCGCCGGAGTCCCTCGGCTCGATGATCGACCTCGGCTGCGCGGCGCTGCCCGCGCCCGAGCCGTGGCTGACCCGGAGCGTCCAGGGCGCACTGGAGGAGCTTCCGCCGTACGCCCATACGCACGGGGACTACCCCGCCGGACTGCCCGCGCTGCGGCAGATGCTCGCCGACCGGTACACCGAGCGGGGCATCCCGACCATGCCCGAGCAGATCATGGTCACCACCGGCGCGATGGGCGCCATCGACGCCATCTGTCATCTCTTCGCGGGGCGCGGCGAGCGGATCGCCGTCGAGTCGCCCTCGTACGCCAACATCCTCCAGCTCATGCGCTCGGCGGGCGCCCGGCTCGTGCCCGTCGCGATGGCCGAGGGGCTGTCCGGCTGGGACCTGGGCCGCTGGCGGCAGGTGCTGCGGGACGCGGCGCCGCGGCTCGCGTACGTCGTCGCCGACTTCCACAACCCGACGGGCGCGCTGGCGGACGAGGACCAGCGACGGCAGCTCGTGGACGCGGCCCGTTCGGCCGGCACGGTCCTCGTCGTCGACGAGACGATGTCCGAGCTGTACCTGGACGACGGCGGCCTGGACATGCCGAAGCCCGTGTGCGCGTTCGACCCGGCGGGCGCGACGGTGCTCACGGTCGGCTCGGCGAGCAAGGCGTTCTGGGCGGGCATGCGGATCGGCTGGGTGCGGGCCGCGCCCGACGTGATCCGCTCGCTGGTGGCGGCGCGGGCCTACGCGGACCTGGGCACTCCCGTCCTTGAGCAGCTCGGGGTCAACTGGCTGATGCGGACCGGCGGCTGGGAGCAGGCCGTCGACATCCGCCGCACCCAGGCGCGGGAGAACCGGGACGCGCTGGTCGCGGCGGTGCGGGCCGAGCTGCCGGAGTGGGAGTTCGAGGTCCCCCGCGGCGGCCTGACCCTCTGGGTCCGCACGGGCGGCCTCTCCGGCTCGCGGATCGCCGAGGTCGGCGAGCGGGTCGGGGTACGGGTCCCCTCGGGGCCGCGGTTCGGCGTGGACGGCGCTTTCGAGGGATACGTCCGGCTGCCCTTCACCGTGGGCGGCCCGGTCGCGGAGGAGGCAGCGGCCCGCCTGGCGGCCGCGGCCCGTCTCGTCGAGTCGGGCGCGGGGGCGGGCGTGGAGCCGTCACGTGCGTTCGTGGCGTAGGCCCGCCGCCCCGTGTGGGCATTCGTGCTGCTGGGGCGGCGCCCCCCCTCGGCCCGCCGCGTGGGCATTCGTGTTGCTGGTCCCCGCCCCGTGTGGGCCTTCGTCCCGCTGGGGCGGTGCCCCCCTTGCCCCGCTCCGTGTGCGCATTCGTCCCGTGTCCACCCCCGCCCCGCCCCGTGTGGGCATCCGTGTTGACGGGGCGGTGCCCCACTCGCCCCGCGCCGTGTGGGCATTCGTCCCGCTGGGGCGGGACGGGTGGGCACACGGGACGGCGCCCTTGCGGGCGCGTCCGCTCCCTGGGCCCGTGCGCCCCGCGGACCCGCACGCACAGGGCCTTGGTGCCCGCACGCCCCTCGGGGTGCGGGGCGGTCGGAGCAGAGGCGCCTGCAAGGGCGCCGTCCGTTGTGCCCACCCGTTCCGCCCCAGCGGAACGAATGCCCACAACGGGAGGTGGGCGGGGGTTTGCCCTGCGCCCGGTTCGGCGCTGGGGAACGGTGCTCACAACGGGGGTGGGCGTCAGCCCTCCGCAGGGACCGGGGTGTGGCGCGGGGCTGGGCCGTGGCCGGCGCCGGGGGCGGGGCCAGGTTCCGACACGACCGCCGGGCCGGGTTCCGGCACCACGGCGGGGCCGGGGTCCGGGGCCGAACCAGGGGCCGCTTCGACCGCCGTCGCCGTCGCCGTCTGCCGCTCCGGCAGGAGCGCCATGACGGCCTGGCGGTGCGCCTCACTCGTCGCGTCGTCGTACGGATCGGGCGTCGCCGGCACCTGCAGCCGCAGGACCTGGCCGGTGCCGAGGCGGGCGTAGCCACGGCCCGGCGGGACGACCGGGACCGGTGTGGTGTGCGGCCCGACGCCGAGGACCGACGCGATCTGCCCGGACGTGGCCGGGCCGAGCACGACCCGGGCGCGGGTGTGCGTCCGTACCGTCTCGCTCAGCGTCTCCACGCTGTCGAACTGTTCCGCCACCACCACCGTGACCTGCGCGGCCCGCCCGTGCCGCAGCGGCACCTGGAGGAGGTCCTGCGGGTCGGGACGGCCGTCGGCCGCCGCCAGGTGGCCGAGGACGCTCGGCCGGTCCAGCAGGATCCACAGCGGGCGCCTGGTGTCGTCGGGCGCGGGCCGGCCCGCCTGACGGGCCCGGTTCGCGGCGATCAGCCGCCGCTCGGTCTCGTGCGCCGCCCACTCCAGGCTGGCCAGCGCACCCGCGAGGCCGCACTCGACGGCCAGGACGCCGGCGCGCCCGGTGAGACAGGCGTACTCGCCGGTGCCGCTGCCCTCGACGATCAGCACATCGCCGTGCGGCAGGGCCTGCAGGGCGATGGAGCGCAGAAGGGAGGTCGTGCCGCTGCCGGGCTGTCCGACGGCGAGCAGATGCGGCTCCGTGGAACGCGGACCGGTACGCCACACCACCGGGGGCGCGTCCTCGGCCCCGTCGGCGGCCTGGACCGGCACGGTCCGCTGCACGGCGTCGGCGTCGGTGAAGCCGAGGACCGTCTCGCCGGGCACGGTGACGAAGCGCTGGGCGGCGATCGTGGTCGGAAGGGCCGGCAGCACGCTCATGACGAGCTGGTTACCCTCCTCGTCCCAGTCGAAGAGGTACTCGCGGCCGCGCCCCGACTTGGCGTGCAACAGCTGCTCGATACGGGCGCGGGAGGCGGCCTCGCCGTCGGTGAAGTACGCGGGGTACTTGATCCGGAGGCGGGTGAGCCGCCCGCTGTCGTCGAAGGCGTGGTCCCCGAACGCGCCGCTCCAGTCGCCGCCGTGGGCGAAGAGCGGGGCCGGGTCCTCGGGGACGGAGAAGTACGGCACCAGCGCCTCGTAGAGGCCCTTGAGCCGCTCGATCTCGGCCTCGTCGGGCCCGGTCTTCACGACCGGGCGCTCCCGCCCCTTCCACGCGGCCGCGCCCATCACCGAGACGAGGGCGAGGAGCGGCCCGTACGGCACGAGGGCGACGACGAGAACGCAGGCCGCGACCAGGAGCAGCGTGGGACCGCGCCGCTCCTTGGGGGTCGCGGCCCACTTGGCGCGCGCGGTCGCGGCCAGCTTCCGCAGACCACGCGAGATGGTGATCAGCGGATGGAGCACATCGGTGGCGCTGTCGGCGGCCGTGCGCGCGATCTCTCGACTGCGAGCGATCCGGTCGCTGCCGCTGCTCAGAATGCGGGGGAGTGGTCGCCGGGCCACGTCGTACTCCTGGAGTTGTGGAAGGGGCTGAGGGGCGTCAGAACTTGATCCCGCCCAAGAGGCTGGCGAGGCTCTGGCCGCCTGCGGTGATGCTCGGGGCGATGGCGGTGCCCGCGAGGTAGAAGCCGAACAGCGCGCTGACGAGGGCGTGGGAGGCCTTCATCCCGTCCTTCTTGAAGAACAGGAAGCAGATGATGCCGAGCAGGACCACGCCTGAGATGGACAGGATCATGAGGTGTTCTCCTGGTTGAGGGGACAGTCACCATGAGTCCTTCCAGGTTCACAGGAAGTATCTATGCGATTAAAGGTGCATAAGGGTGAAAGATGGGTGATTTCACTTGACTGGCGGATGTGGGGGGCTTGCCCGAGTGGCGAAATGCGCGGAGCGCGCTAGCTGATCTTTGCCGTGGACGCGCCCCGTCATGTCCCGGGACGGGCAGTACCCTGTCGATTCACTCGTACGGCCTCGCTTGCCGTGCGCAGGTCACATGCATGACGGAACGGAAAGGCGGACACGTCCGATGAGCGAGACTCCGGACCCCGAGGTCATCGAACTGGCGGGCAAGGTCTTCGACCTCGCCCGGACCGGCGACGCCGAGACGCTGGCCGCCTACGTCGACGCGGGCGTCCCGGCCGATCTCACCAACGACAAGGGCGACTCCCTCGTCATGCTCGCCGCCTACCACGGGCACGCGGAGGCGGTCGCCGCCCTGCTGGCCCGGGGTGCCGACGCGGACCGTGCCAACGACCGCGGCCAGACTCCGCTCGCCGGCGCGGTCTTCAAGGGGGAGGACGCCGTCGTCCGCGCGCTGCTCGCCGGCGGCGCAAATCCGGAAGCGGGGACTCCGTCTGCCGTGGATACTGCTCGGATGTTTGGGAAGACAGAACTGCTGGAGCTGTTCGGCGCCCGGTGAAGATCCGGGTGAACGGGCACTGAACCCCAGGTGAGAGCGGTGTCGTAAATGTGGTCGCGGTGGCGAAATGGCTGGGTCATCATGACGTCGGGCCCGCACGGGGCCACCGACGAGAGGCAGAGGAAGATGGTCAACACCAAGCGAAGGACGACGGGCGGCCAAACATGTTGCTGCGCGGCCTAGGCGATCACCAGTCCCCGGTACTCCCGGTCGTGTCGACAGCTTGATGTGAGGCATCTTCCATGTTCGATCCAGTCATAGCGCCGAGCGGCACCCTGCTCGGTCTGCTGCAGAGGGGCCGCGGCGACGGCACCCTGCACGCACTCGCCGCGCCGCGCGCCGAGGCCCTCGCGGCCCTCAACCACTGCGTTCTCAGCGACCCCCGCCAGGACTGGCAGGTCGAGAACCGCTCCCTCTACTACGCACGTCTGTACCTCGACCTGCACGGCGGGCTCACCGAGATCGAGACCCACCTCTTCGGGGCCGAGGACCACTTCGACACCGAGGAGAACAGGACCGGGCTCGCGCTCGCCGTCCTCGGACACCTCGCCTCCTACGGCCGCCAGGACGCCCTGGTGCTGCTCCGGCGGTACGCCGCGACCGGCACCAACTGGGCGTGGGCCCTGGACGAGCTCGCCCTGCGCGACGACGACGCCGGACTGCGCTCGCTCGCCGGACCGGTGCTCGCCCGCTTCCCGGCCACCCCGGAGGGCGACGCCGAGCTGGCGAGCGCCGTACGGGACGCCTTCGAGCCCCGGCCGTGGCGGCTGTGGTCCGAGGACCAGCGGGACGCCGTCGGCGCCCGGGTCAGGGCTGCCCAGGAACAGGGCTCCTTCGACCGTTGGCAGCGCCAGATGCGGCCGAGCGGGCCCCGGCCCGGCTGGAGCGTCCAGGCGGTCTTCGACTGGGCCCAGGAGGGCCTGGAGCGCGGCGCCGTCCTGCACGGGCCGGCCGCCCGCTGCCTGACCGCCGTCGCCGGCCCCGACGACCGTCCCGTCATCGTCGAAGCCGCACGCAGCGGACCCGACGGGGCGCGCTGCGCCGCCCTGCACTACCTCGCCGAGGCACGCGACCCCGCCGTGCTCGACCTCATCGAGGCCGCCGCCGGCAGCGCCTCCCGTACCGTCGCCGAAGCCGCCGTCTCCGCGTTCGAGCGGATGTGCGGCGACGCCGCCGTCGACCGGGCCCGCGGCTGGGTGCACCGGCCCGACGCGCTCGGCGCGGCCGCCGCGGGCGTCCTCGCCTGCCGGGGCGGCGCCCAGGACGCCCTGCTCGTGCTCGGCGCCCTGCGCGAGACGGTCCGGGCCGAAGGCCCCGACGCGACCGCCCTCTACACGCTCGTCGACGGCGCCGGCCGCCTCGGCATCGCCTGCGCCGCCCCCGTCCTGCGCCACGTCTACCGAGAGACGGCCTCCTCCCAACTGCGCGGCCGTACGGCCCGCGCCCTCGCGGCCACCGACCCGACTTTTCCGACGGGCTTCGCCGTCGAATGCCTCTGGGACTGCGAGGAGACCACGCGCGAGGTCGCGGCGCTGCACGCCGAGACCGGTGACGTACGGGTCGCGGAGCGATTGCGCCGACTGGCGGCCGACCCGGCCGAAGAGGCCGAGGTCCAGACGGCGGTCCGCAACCGGATAGGCCCGGACCTGCAGGTCTGAGCGGGGCCGCCCGACCCGTCGCACAGACCCGCAGGTCTGAGCGCCGCCCCCGCCCCGTCGCACCGGACGGTGGGGCGGGGCCCGGGGTGGGGCGCGGGCGGGAGTGGAACCGCGGGCGCCTGGCGCGGCAAACGCTCATGGGACGTTCCCCGGCCGTCCAGATCCACGTAGGCGGGAACACGCCGGGCGCGACGACAACACCGGTATGCGTGTCGTCATCGTCACCGAATCCTTCCCACCCGATGTCAATGGTGTGGCGCACTGCGCCCAGCAGACCGCGCGCCACCTCGTCCGCCGCGGTCATGATCCGCTCGTCGTCGCCCCGGCCGTACCCGTCACCGGCCCCGCCGACCCGCCGGACTCCGACGCGCCCTGCCCCGTCGTGCGCGTACCGTCCCTGCCCCTGCCCGGCTATCCGCAGGTACGCGTGGCCCTGCCCAGCCGCCGCCTGACCGCCGCCATCGCCGCACACCGGGCCGACCTCGTGCACCTCGCGAGCCCCTTCGTGCTGGGAGTGCGCGGAATGGCGGCCGCGAACCGGCTCGGACTCCCCGCCGTCGCCGTCTACCAGACCGACCTCGCCGGCTACGCCCGCACCTACATGGGCGCGGGCGAGGGCGCGGCCTGGCGCCGGCTCCGGGCCGTCCACGGCGCCGCCGACCGCACCCTCGCGCCATCCACGGCCGCCGCGCACGACCTGGAGACGCACGGCATCGGCCGCATACGGCTCTGGCGCCGCGGCGTCGACACCGTCCGCTTCCGCCCCGACCTGCGCGACGAGGCCCTGCGCCGCGAACTCGCCCCCGGCGGCGAGCTTCTCGTCGGCTACATCGGCCGCCTCGCGCCGGAGAAGCGGGTCGAACTGCTCTCAGGAGTGTGCGGACTGCCCGGCGTCCGGGTCGTGGTCGTCGGCGACGGCCCGAGCGCTCCCGGGCTGCGGACCGCGCTCCCCGGCGCCGAGTTCCTCGGCCGCCGCACCGGCGCCGATCTGGCGAGGATCTTCGCCTCGCTGGACGTGTTCGCGCACACCGGCCCGTACGAGACGTTCTGCCAGACCGTGCAGGAGGCGATGGCGAGCGGTGTCCCCGTGGTCGCCCCGGCCGCCGGCGGCCCGCTGGACCTCGTCGACCACCGGCGGACCGGACTCCTCGTCCCGCCGGACGACGCGACCGCGCTGCGGGAGGCCGTCGCCTCCCTCGCCGCCGCCCCTGCGCTGCGCGCCGCCTACGGCCGCGCCGGCCGCGCGGCGGTCGAGGGCCGTACCTGGGAGGCCGTCGGCGACGAACTGATCGGCCACTACCTGGAGGTGCTGCGCGAGCGGACGGCGGTGGCGGCATGAGCGTTCTCGACACGAGCGTCCCCGGCGGGAGCAACCTCGGCGGGAAGGGCGGGGCGAAGGTCCCCGGCGGAAAGGGCGGGGGGACGAACGACGCCCGCCTGAGCGACCTCGGTGCGAAGGGTGCCGGCCTGGATGTCCGCGGGGAGGTCCTTCCCGGCGTGGACGGCCCTGGCCTGAATACCCCCGAACTCGCCCTCGGCATACGTCGGCCGTTGCGGATCGTGCGGCTCGCCAACTTCGTCACGCCGACCTCGGGCGGCCTGCGCACCGCCCTCGAGCAGCTCGGTCGCGGCTACCTCGCCGCCGGGCACGAGCCCGTCCTGATCGTCCCCGGAGACGTCGGGAGCGACCAGGTCACCGACCAGGGGCGGGTCATCACTCTGCCCGGCCCCGTCCTGCCCGGGACCGGCGGCTACCGCGTCCTCGCCGACCGGCGCCGCCTACGCCGCCTCCTCGAGGAGCTCGCCCCGGACCGGCTGGAGGTCTCCGACCGCACGACCCTGCGCTGGACGGGGGAGTGGGCCAGGCGCGCCCGGGTGCCGTCGGTGATGGTCTCCCACGAGACCGCGGACGGCGTGCTGCGGACCTGGGGCGTGCCGCCGGCCGCCGCCGCCCGCGCGGCCGACCGGCTCAACCGACGTACGGCCTGGGCGTATTCACGGATCGTGTGCACGACGGAGTGGGCGGAGCGGGAGTTCGTACGGATCGGGGCCCGCAACGTCGTACGGGCACCGCTCGGCGTGGACCTGGACCGGTGCAGGCCCGGGCGGCGCAGCACCGTCCTGCGGGCCAAGCACGCGGACGGCGAGCGGGTGCTGCTGGTGATGTGCTCGCGGCTCTCCGTGGAGAAGCGGCCGGGAACGGCCCTGGACACGCTCGCCCACCTGCGGGGGGCCGGGGTCCGGGCCGCGCTCGTCGTGGCCGGCGACGGGCCGCTGCGGAGCACGCTGGAGCGCCGGGCGAGGGACGAACGGCTACCGGTGCGGTTCCTGGGGCACGTCGCGAACCGCGAGACCCTGGCCGACCTCCAAGCCGCCGCCGACCTGTGCCTGGCCCCCGGGCCCGCCGAAACGTTCGGGCTGTCCGCGCTGGAGGCCCTCGCCTGCGGCACCCCGGTGGTCGCCAGCGCCTCCTCGGCCCTCCCGGAGGTCCTCGGCGACGCGGGCGCCTGCGCCCCCGACGACCCGGCCGCCTTCGCCGCGAGCATCCGCTCCCTGCTCGACCGCCCGGAACAGGAGCGCCGCGCGGCGGCACGCGCGCGTGCCGAACTCTTCGGCTGGGACCGCTCGATCGCCGCCTTCCTCCAAGCCCACGACGCGGCGCCGGCCTCGATCCTCGTCCCGCCGCAGGGAGCCCGGACATGACCACCACCATCCAGCCGACCACAAACGACCCGGAGCCGCCGCCCACCACCGGGCGGGTGGTCACGCCCGGGACGTCGGTCGCAGCCGACATGTCCGGCACAGCCGGGACGCGCGGCACAGCCGGGACTTCGAGCCCTCCCGGGACAACGGCTTGCGCCGGGGTCGTGGGCCCGACCGGCGCCACGGGTACGGCCGCGGCGTCTGCCCCGGACAGCACGTCGGGCGCTCCCAGGACGTCCGTCCCGGCTGTGCCCGGCGCCGGCCGGACGTCCTCCGGGTCGGTGGAGCCGGCCCACGCGCGCGTGCCCGCCCCGCGGCGGGCGGACCGGTGTGGGGTGGGCGGCGCGGGGGCCCCGCTTCCCGGCGCCGCGCGAGCGGACGCACACGCGCCGTCCGCCCCCGCCCACGTCGTCCGCTTCGCCGTCCTCGGAGACTCCCTCAGCGAGGGCGTCGGGGACCGTGTCGACGGCGTCTGGCGTGGCTGGGCCGCGCTGCTGGCCGATGGGCTCGCCGGCCCCGGGCAGCACGTCGAGTTCCGGAACTTCGCCGTCAGCGGGGCCCAGAGCCGGGAGGTCGCCGAGCAGCAGGCCCCGGAGGCCGTGGCGTTCCGGCCGGACCTCGTCTCCGTCGTCGTCGGGGTCAATGACACCCTCCGCCACACCTTCGACATCGGCCGGCTCGCCCGCCGCCTCGACCGGGTCTGCGCGGACCTCACCGCGGACGGAGCCGTACTCCTCACCGCCTGTCTGCCCGACCCCGGCCGGATGCTCGGCCTCCCGCCGCCACTCGCGCGGCCGCTCGCCCGGCGCCAGAAGGCCGTCAACGCCCTCGTCCACGCGATCTCCGCCCGCTACGACACCGTCCATCTCCACCTCGCCGACGCGGCCTGGACCGACGACCGGTCCCTGTGGAGCGCCGACCGGCTCCACCCCGGCGAGCGCGGCCACCGCGCGATCGCCGCGCGCTTCCACGTGCTCCTGAAAGCCCGCGGCCTCGCCCACGGCGCGCCTCCCTCGCCCGAACCCGAACAGCCCCCGCCGACCCGCACAGAGGCGCTGCTGTGGCTCGCCACCGCCGGCACCGGCTGGGTCGCCCGGCGCTGCCACGACCTGCTGCCCCAGCTGCTGCACCTCGCGGGCGCCGAGCTGCGCCACTGGGCCGGCGGCTCCGCCGCCCGGCTCGACCGGCGGGCCGAACACGCCCTGTCCGCCGCCCTCGCGGCGGTGTCGCTGGACGCCACGGTGGCCACAATGGGGGAATGACCGGGCGCTGGGAGTTCTGGATCGACCGTGGCGGGACCTTCACCGACATCGTGGGCCGGCGGCCCGACGGTCGGCTCGTCACCCGCAAGCTCCTCTCGCACGACCCGGCCCGCACCCACGACGCCGCCGTCGCGGGGATCCGCCTCCTCCTCGGGCTCGGTCCCGACGAGCCGGTCCCCGCCGACCGGATCGACGTCGTCAAGATGGGCACCACCGTCGCCACCAACGCCCTCCTGGAGCGACGCGGCGAACCGACCGTCCTCCTCGTCACCGAAGGCTTCCGCGACGCCCTGCGCATCGCCTACCAGAACCGCCCCCGGCTCTTCGACCGCCACATCGTGCTCCCCGAGGCCGTCTACGAGCGGGTGATCGAGGTCCCCGAGCGGGTCGACGCCCACGGCCGCGTCGTCAGACCGCTCGACGAGGACGCCGTCGCCGAGGAGTTGCGGGCGGCCCACAGCGACGGCTACCGCTCCGCGGCGGTCGTCCTCATGCATGGCTACCGCCACCCCGACCACGAGACCCGGATCGCCGCCCGCGCCCGCGCGCTCGGCTTCACCCAGGTCAGCTGCTCCCACGAGGTCAGCCCGCTCATCAAGCTCGTGCCCCGCGGCGACACCACCGTCGTCGACGCCTATCTCTCACCGATCCTGCGGAGATACGTCGACGAGGTGGCCCGCGAACTCGCCGGAATCCGGCTCATGTTCATGCAGTCCAACGGCGGTCTGCGCGAGGCCGCTCATTTCCGCGGCAAGGACGCCGTCCTGTCCGGACCGGCCGGCGGCGTCGTCGGCATGGCCCGCACCTCGGGACAGGCGGGGTTCGGCCGGGTCATCGGCTTCGACATGGGCGGCACGTCCACCGATGTGTCGCACTACGCGGGCGAGTTCGAGCGTGAACTGGGTACACAGGTCGCCGGCGTGCGGATGCGCGCCCCCATGATGAACATCCACACCGTCGCCGCGGGCGGCGGCTCCGTCCTCCACTACGACGGCCAGCGCTACCGCGTCGGCCCCGACTCCGCGGGCGCCGTCCCCGGCCCCGCCTGCTACCGCCGCGGCGGCCCGCTCACCGTCACCGACGCCAATGTGATGCTCGGCCGGGTCCAGCCCGACCACTTCCCCGCCGTCTTCGGGCCGGACGGCGACCAGCGGCTCGACGCCGCCGTCGTGCGCGAGAAGTTCACCGCCCTCGCGCAGGAGATCGGCGCCGGCCGCACCCCCGAGGAGGTCGCCGCCGGCTTCCTGGAGATCGCCGTCCTCAACATGGCCAATGCCGTCAAGAAGATCTCCGTCCAGCGCGGCCACGACATCACCCGCTACGCCCTCACCAGCTTCGGCGGCGCCGGCGGCCAGCACGCCTGCGCCGTCGCCGACGCCCTGGGCGTCGACACCGTCCTCGTACCGCCGCTCGCCGGTGTCCTCTCCGCGTACGGCATCGGCCTCGCCGACGCGACCGCCATGCGCGAGCAGTCGGTCGAGGCGGAGCTCCACGCGTCCGGGACGCACGCGCGCGTGACGGAGCTCTGCGCCGAACTCGCCGACAGGACCGGAGGGGAGCTGCGCGCCGACGGACTGCCCGACTCCGCGATCGCCACCCACGCGCGCGTGCTGCTGCGCTACGCCGGCACGGACGCGAGCCTCCAGGTCGACCTGGCCGGCACCGAGGAGATGACCCGGGCGTTCACGGACCTCCACCGCGCGCGGTACGCCTTCACCATGGAGCGGCCGCTCGTCGTCGAGGCCGTCTCCGTGGAGGCCGTGGGCACCGCCGGACCGCACGGCCCGGTGGCCGTCGAGGCCGGCGAACGGGCGGGGGAGCTCGCCGCCCGGGCGACGGTACGGATGCACAGCGGTCACACGGCCGCGGACACCCCGCTGTACCGGCGCGAGGACCTGCGTCCCGGCGACACCGTCACCGGTCCCGCGATCCTCGCCGAGGCCGACGCCACCACCGTCGTCGACCCCGGCTGGCAGGCCACGGCCGGCGACGGCGGACACCTCGTCCTCACCCGCGCGCGGCCCCGCCCCGCGCGCGTCGCGGTCGGAACGGACGTCGACCCCGTCCTCCTGGAGGTCTTCAACAACCTCTTCATGTCGATCGCCGAGCAGATGGGCGTACGACTGGAGAACACCGCCCACTCCGTCAACATCAAGGAACGACTCGACTTCTCCTGCGCCCTGTTCGACCCCGAGGGCAACCTGATCGCCAACGCGCCGCACATCCCCGTCCACCTCGGTTCCATGGGCGAGTCCATCAAGGAGGTACTGCGGCGGGGCGGGGACTCCCTGCGGCCCGGCGACGTCTACGCGATCAACGACCCGTACCACGGCGGCACCCACCTCCCGGACGTCACGGTGGTGACACCGGTCTTCGGCGACACGGGCGGTTCGCCCGACTCCAGCGACCGGGGCGACCCCACCGACTCGGGCGACTCCACCGACTCCACCGACGAACTGCTCTTCCTCGTCGCCTCGCGCGGGCATCACGCCGAGATCGGCGGCATCACCCCCGGCTCCATGCCCGCCTTCAGCAGGACCGTCCACGAGGAGGGCGTCCTCTTCGACAACTGGCTGCTCGTACGGGACGGGCGGCTGCGGGAGGACGAGACGCGGGCGCTGCTGACCGGGGCGCGTTACCCCTCCCGCGACCCGGACACCAACCTCGCCGACCTGCGCGCCCAGATCGCCGCCAACGAGAAGGGCATCGAGGAACTGCGCGCCATGGTCGACCAGTTCGGCCTCGACGTCGTCCATGCCTACATGCGCCATGTGCGCGCCAACGCGGAGGAGTCCGTACGGCGGATCGTGGCCGGTCTCGAGGACGGTTCGTACCGCTACGAGACGGACGGCGGCGCGGTCGTCCAGGTGGCGGTCCGCGTCGACCGCGAACGGCGCTCCGCGGTCCTCGACTTCGCCGGCACGTCCCCCGAGCAGCCGGGCAACGCCAACGCGCCGACCTCCGTCGTGATGGCCGCCGTCCTGTACGTCTTCCGCACCCTCGTCGACGACGACATCCCCCTCAACAGCGGTTGCCTGGAACCCCTGGAGGTGCGTGTGCCGCCCGGCTCCATGCTCGCCCCCGCCTACCCGGCGGCGACGGTCGCCGGGAACGTGGAGACCTCCCAGGCGGTCACCGGCGCCCTGTACGCGGCCCTCGGCGTCCAGGCCGAGGGGTCGGGCACGATGAACAACGTGACCTTCGGCAACGCGCGCGTGCAGTACTACGAGACGGTCGCGAGCGGCTCGGGCGCGGGGGACGGCTTCGACGGGGCCGACGCCGTCCAGACCCATATGACCAACTCCCGGCTCACCGACCCCGAGATCCTGGAGTGGCGCCACCCGGTCCGGGTGGACTCCTTCGCCGTACGGAGGGGCAGCGGCGGGAGCGGCCGGTGGCACGGCGGCGACGGCGTCGAACGCCGCATCCGCTTCCTGGAACCGATGACCGTCACCCTGCTGACCGGCCACCGCAGGGTCCCGCCCTACGGCATGGCCGACGGGGAGCCCGGGGCACTCGGGGAGAACCTGGTCGAACGGGCCGACGGCACCGTCGACCACCTCGGCGGAGTCGACACCGCCGAGGTCGGCCCGGACGACGTCCTGGTCCTGCGGACCCCGGGCGGGGGAGGCTACGGCCCCGCCCGTTAGGGGTTACGCGTCTTCGAAGGCGCGGCGGGTGTCAGCGCAGCGGCACGAACCGCACGCCGGTCCCCGGCACCGCCTGCGCCGCGGCCGCCAGGTCGGCCTCCCGCACCACCGCCACCACCGGATAGCCGCCGGTCGTCGGATGGTCCGCGAGAAAGACCACCGGCCGGCCGTCCGGCGGCACCTGGACCGCGCCCAGGACCATGCCCTCGCTGGGGAGTTCGCCGGTGCGCGCCCGCTCCAGGGGCGGGCCCTCGGTGCGCAGACCGATCCGGTTGCTCGACGGCGAGACGCGGTACGCGCGCGTGGCGAGGGTGCGGAGCGCCTGACGTGTGAACCAGTCGTGCCGCGGCCCGAGCCGGACCCGCAGGACGAGTTCGTCCGGCGGGCCCGGCCAGGGGGGAGTGTCGACCGACCCCCGTACGGCCGATTCCACTCCCAGCGGCAGCACCGCCCCGTCGGCGAGTGGCGCCGGGCCGAGCCCGGACAGCAGGTCGGTGGAGCGGCTGCCGAGGACGGGTTCGACGGCGATCCCGCCGCCGAACCCCACGTACGCGCGCAGGCCGCGGACGGCCGCGCCGACTTCGAGGAGCGCCCCGGCCGGGACCCGTACCGCCGAGCCCCACGCGACGGGCCGCCCGTCGACCGAGACCGGGCACGGGGCGCCGCCCACGGCGACGGTCACCGCGCACCGGGGCCGTACCGCGCATCCGTTGACCGTGGTCTCCAGGACCGCCGCGCCCTCCGGATTGCCGACCAGACGGTTCACCAGCCGCGCGGCCCCCGGATCCAGCGCCCCCGAGCGAGGCACGCCCAGATGCGCGTGCCCGGTCCGCCCCAGGTCCTGCACGGTGGTCAGCGCTCCGGCCCGTACGACGGCGAAAGCACGATCGGTCACCGGCGCTCCACGCTCTCCACGACGAAACGCACCCGCGAGCCGGGCGTCAGCAGAGCGGCGGGCTCACGGCCCGCGTCCCACAGCACCGCGTCCGTGGAACCGATCAACTGCCAGCCGCCAGGGGAGGAGCGCGGGTACACGCCCGTGTACGGCCCCGCCAGCGCGACCGACCCGGCGGGGACGGCCGTGCGCGGAGTGGCCCGGCGCGGCACCTGGTACTGCTCGCCGAGCCCGGTCAGATAGCCGAAGCCCGGCGCGAACCCGCAGAACGCGACCCGGAACTCGGTGCCCGCGTGGATCCGGACCGCCGTCTCCACGGACACCCCCCACAGTGCGGCGACCTCGGCGAGATCGGGTCCGTCGTAGCGGACCGGTACCTCGACGACCCGCTCCACGCGCGCGTGAAGCGGCGGAATCGACCACTCCCGCAGCTGCCCGGCCAGCAGGTCGGGCGCGTCGACCCCGTCGAGCAGCACCGTCCGCGCCGCCGGCACGATCTCCCGTACGGAGGGCAGCAGCCCGCCCGCCCGCCGGCGCAGCAACTCGGCGTGGAACGCCTCCGTCTCGCGCCCGCTCGCCAGCTCGACGAGCAGCGCCCGCTCACCCACCCGGAACACCCGCCGCGCCTTCATGCGAACGCCTCCACCCTGACCCCGGTCGCCTCCAGCTGGGCGCGCACCCGCCGGGCGAGACCCACCGCGCCCGGAGTGTCCCCGTGCAGACACAGCGACCGCGCCCGTACGGCGACGGACCGCCCGCAGTGCGCGGTCACGACCCCGAAGCGGGCCATGGACACCGACCGTTCGACGACCTCCGCCGGGTCGGTGACGACGGCTCCCTCCTGCCCCCGTGGCAGCAGGGAGCCGTCCGCCGTGTACGCCCGGTCGCCGAACGCCTCGGCGACGACGGGCAGGCCCGCCTTCCCGGCGGCCTCGTGCAGCCGCGAGCCGGGAAGGCCGAGCACGGGGAGCCCGCCGCCCGCGAGGAGGACCCCGTCGACGACGGCGGCGGCCTGCTCCTCGTCACGGACCACCCGGTTGTACAGGGCGCCGTGCGGCTTGACGTACGAGACCGCCGAACCGGCGGCGCGGGCGAAGACGTCGAGCGCGCCGATCTGGTACGCGACCTCGGCCGCCAGCTCGTCGGCGGGGACGTCCATGGAGCGCCGGCCGAAGCCGGCCAGATCGCGGTACGAGACCTGGGCCCCGATCCGTACGCCTCTCGCGGCCGCCAGCTCGCAGACACGCCGCATGGTGACCGCGTCCCCGGCGTGGAAGCCGCACGCCACGTTGGCGCTGGTGACCACGGAGAGCAGCTCCTCGTCGTCGGTCAGCGTCCAGCGGCCGAAGCCCTCTCCGAGGTCGGCGTTGAGATCGATCGAGGCCCAGGTCATGGTGACGGTCCTTCCTTCCCGGGACGTGCGGTGGTGCGGGCGTGCGGTAGTACGGGCGGCGGTGGTGCGGATCAGGCCGCGACGCGGTACTCGGCGTCGCGTACATCGGTGACGAGCATCCGCCCCGGTGCGTGGGTGAGGGCGAACGGCGGACGCGAGGCCATCACGGCTGCCTGAGGAGTGACCCCGCAGGCCCAGAAGACCGGTACGTCGCCCGGCTCCGCCGCGACCGCGTCCCCGAAGTCGGGACGGTCCAGGTCACGGATGCCCAGCGCCGCCGGATCACCCGCGTGCACGGGCGCTCCGTGCACCGCGGGCAGCAGTCCGCTGAGCCGCCGCGCCGTGGGCACGAGCTCCGCGGGTATGGGCCGCATCGAGACCACCATCGGCCCGTGCAGCCGTCCCGCGGGCCGGCACGCCCGGTCGGTGACGTACATGGACACGTTGCGGCCCTGGTCGACATGGCGCAGCGGCACTCCGGCCTCCGCGAGGGAGCCCTCGAAGGTGAAGCTGCAGCCGATGAGGAACGACACGAGGTCGCTGCGCCAGTACGGGGTCACGTCGGTCGGTTCGTCGACAAGTCGCCCGTGCTCCCACACGCGGTAGCGCGGGATGTCCGTCCGGAGGTCGGCGCCGGGGGCGAGTTCCGTGGTCCACGAGCCGGCGTCGGTGACGTCCAGGACGGGGCAGGGCCTGGGGTTGCGGGTGCAGAACAGCAGCACGTCGTACGCCCAGTCCGCGGGCACCGAGATGAGATTGGCCTGGGTGTGGCCCGGGGCCCAGCCGGCGGTCGGGGCGGTCGATCCGGCACGGGCACGCGCGCGTGCCGCCCGCGGGTCGAGAACTGCCGTGGGCGTCATACCAGTTCCTTTCCGCGGGTCTCCGGCAGTCCGAGGAGAGCGAGCACCGCGAGGCCGTAGCCGACGGCCCCGAAGACCAGCGCGCCGCCGACACCCCAGCTCTCGGCGAGGAAGCCCACCAGCGTCGGGAAGACGGCGCCCACCGCGCGCCCGGTGTTGTACGTGAAGCCCTGTCCCGTGCCCCGGACCGCCGTCGGGTACAGCTCGGCGAGGAAGGAGCCGAAGCCGCTGAAGATGGCCGACATGCAGAAGCCGAGGGGGAACCCGAGCACGAGGAGGAGCGTGTTCGCGCCGGACGGGATGTTCGTGTAGGCGAGGACGGACAGCGCGGACAGCGCGGCGAAGAGCGCGATGTTCTTCTTCCGGCCGAGCCGGTCCGTGAGATAGCCCCCGGTCAGATAGCCGATGAAGGCGCCGGAGATCAGGAAGGTCAGATAGCCGCCGGTGCCGACCACCGTCAGACCCCGTTCGGTCTTCAGGAAGGTGGGGACCCAGGTGGCGAGGGTGTAGTAGCCGCCCTGCACACCGGTCGACAGGAGCACCGCGAAGAGCGTGGTGCGGAGCAGTGCAGGCTTGAAGATGGCGGTGAACGAGCCGCGTTCGGCGGAGGTGCGCCGGATCTCGGCGGCCTGCGGTGCGTCCTCGACGTTCCGCCGGACGTAGACCACGAGGAGCGCCGGCAGGGCGCCCGTCCAGAACATGACCCGCCAGGCGGTGTCGGCGTCGACGAACTGGAAGACCAGGGTGTAGACGATCACCGCGAGTGCCCAGCCGGCCGCCCAGGCGCTCTGGATGCCGCCGAGGGTACGGCCCCGGTGCTTGGCGGAGGCGTACTCGGCGACCAGGATCGCGCCGACCGCCCACTCGCCGCCGAAGCCGAGGCCCTGGAGGGCCCGGAAGACCAGCAGCGTCTCGTAGTTGGGCGCGAAGCCGCACAGCACGGTGAAGAGCGCGTAGGTGATGACCGTGATCATCAGCGCCTTCACCCGGCCTATGCGGTCGGCGAGGATGCCGGCCAGCGCGCCGCCGATCGCCGAGACGACCAGGGTGACCGTGGTCAGCAGACCGGTCTGGCCCTTGTCGAGGCCGAAGTAGGCGGCGATGGCCACCATCGAGAGCGGCAGCGTGAAGAAGTCGTAGGAATCCAGGGCGTATCCGCCGAACGCGCCGCCGAAGGCGCGGCGGCCGCGCGGCCCGAGGGCGCGCAGCCAGGCGAACGCGCCCGTGTCGTCGGGCCGTTCGCCCTGTGCCTGCTGCTGGGTCTGTGTCGTGCTCATCTGCACCTCGCAGAGGGGGAGGAGAGTGCCTGAGAGACGTACTGAAGGACCGTGCGGTGTCGTCAACGTAGAGGATTGTTGAACGATCCGACAAGAGGCATGTCGTCACGTTCTTGTTTCCGGGAGGTACCTGCGATTGACTCGGCCGCGGACCACGAAGGAAACGAGGCACAGTGGGCGGAATCGACGAACTCGCCGACGACCGGGCGCTGCTCGGGCGGACCAGCACGGCGGAACGGGTGGCGGACATCCTGCGCACCCGGATCGCCGAGGGCTTCTTCCCGCCCGGCACGCGGCTGTCCGAGGACAGCATCGGCGGCGCGCTCGGTGTGTCCCGCAACACACTGCGCGAGGCGTTCCGGCTGCTCACGCATGAACGGCTGCTCGTCCACCAGCTCAACCGGGGCGTCTTCGTCCGGGTCCTCGCCGTCGAGGACGTCGCCGACATCTACCGCACCCGCCGCCTCGTCGAATGCGCGGTCGTCCACGATCTGGGGCAGCCGCCGTTCGCCGTCGACGGCCTCGCCGCCGCGGTCGAGGAGGGCGAGCGGGCCGCCCGCGCGGAGGACTGGAAGGGCGTCTCCACCGCCAACATCCACTTCCACCGCGAACTGGTCGCCCTGGCCGGCAGTGCGCGCACGGACGAGCTGATGCGCGGCGTCCTCGCCGAACTCCGGCTCGCCTTCCACGTAGTGGACGACGCCCGCAGCCTGCACGAGCCGTATCTCGTACGAAACCGGGAGATTCTGGACGCGCTGCGCGCCGGCGAACGCGCGACGGCGGAACGACTCCTGGCCCGCTATCTCGACGACTCCCGCACCCGGATCGTCGAGGTCTACGCGAAGGCGGTCGACGAGCCGGAGGCCCCGGAGGCCTGAGCGGGCCGGTCGCACCCGCCGCTACCACGCCCGCCCGCCGAGCGGGTCGCTTCTGCGCCGTTTCGACCCTTGTCGGTGCGAGGACCTAATCTGTGCACCGTGACTTCGCCTGCCTCGACGGACCTCGTTCCGCCCCAGCTCAGCGCGGGGCCGCGGCCCGCGCAGGGCCCGGCCGCCGACGAAGGGCTCGCGCGGCGCCTCCGCGCGCTCGCGTGCACCGCGCCGCTGCACGACCTGGACACCCGCAAGGCGAACCTGGCCGGCGAGTACTCGGTCTACGCGATGGCCGAGGTCGCCCTCGCCGCCATCGACCTCGTCACGCTCAACATGGACTTCGACACCGGCGCCGACCACGAGCAGATCGTCGCCCGTCTCCTGCCCCGCGTCGGCGCCCAGGCGCCCGCACGCCCCGCCGCCGAGCACGAACGGGTCGCCCGCTGGGTCCTGGAGAACCTGATCAACGTCGGCAGCGTCGACCGCGGCTTCCGCGCCGTCTACGGCACGTTCGGCGCCGACGGCGTCTACACCCGCCGCGACTACGACTTCAAGCTGATCGAAGAGGTCCCCGGCTACGGCGGAGGCGTCTACCTCCGTACGACTGACGAAGCGGTCAACGTCCTCGTCGGCGCCCTTGACACCGACGTCACCAGCGCCCAGATCGCGGCCGAGGTGAAGCTCGAGGTCCTGATCAGCCGCGGCCGGCTCGCCGACGCCCAGCTCGCCGCCGAGCAGGCGCGGTACCGGACCGTGCAGTACGCCGAGACTCTCCGCAAGACCCTGGAGGCGACCCGGCGCAACGTCCGCGCGGTGGACTGGCTGCAGGCCGTTCCGGACATGATCGCCGAGGCACTCGACCACGTCGCCGACCGCTACCGCCACGAGAACGCGATCCTCACCAACATCCGCAAGGCCCGCGACGAGGCCGAGGACCCCGAGCACAAGCGCCGCGCCGCCGAGCTCGTCGACATCGTCAAGGACTGCATCCGCCGCCACACCCAGCTCCAGTCCCGCCTCCTGGAGGCGGGCCCGCTCTTCCGCGCGGAGCAGGACCGGCAGGCCTTCGCCGCGCCCACCTCGTACACCGGGATAGATCTTTACGGGCAGCTCGTCGCACCGATCCTGCCGCTCCCCGTCGAGCAGGCGACCAAGGTCACGGACGCCTTCTTCGCCCGGGGCACCGGACTGCGCACCCCCGCCTCCGTGCGCGTCGGCGACCTGGTCGACATGCTGCTCACCCCGCCGGTCGAGCGCGAGCACCTCGGCGCGGAGATGCCCGAGCCGGACCTGATCGCCACCCCTGACGACAGCCGCTTCAGCGAGGAGCAGCTGGCGAGCGCGATGGAACTGCTCGACCTGGAGCACGACGCGCCCCGCCGTCTCTCCGGCCTCCTCGCCGACGCCCGCCGGCGCGACCCCGACCTCCCGTACCTGGTCGCCCTCCTCGCCGTCCACGCCGCGAGCCCGCCGGTCGGCACCGCCTACCGCCAGGGTGAGGAACGCCTGCTCTTCGCCGTCGACGACGGCACGCAACTCGACGACCCGGAGTTCGGCGGCGCCGACCTGATAGTGGGTACGGCTCTCCTGGACGCCCTCGGCATGGCAGCGGACCGCACGGAGGCCTCGTGACCACGGACCAGGCGGTTACGACGGCGACGGCCCCGACCCCGCACACGGAGGATCCCTTGCTGCAGGCCGAAGCCCCGGTCGTGGGGGACTCCCCACTGCAGGCCGAAGCCCCAGTCGCGGGGGACTCCCCACTGCAGGTCGAAGCCCCGGTCGCGGGCGAGAGCGAGGCGCCGGCGGCGGCTCGAGTCCCGGCGGAGGCTCCGGCTTCGGACACGCTCCCGAGCGAGGCTTCAGCCCCGTGCGGGACGCCGGCCTCGGGCGAGGCTTCGGCCCTGTGCGCGACGCCTGCCTCGGGCGAGGCTCCGGCGCCGTGCGCGACGCCGGCCTCCGGCGAGGCCCCGCTCCCGGCCAACACCGTGGCGGTCCCGGAGGGGACCCTTGCTCCGGGCGAGGCTTCGGTCCTGTGCGGGACGCCGGCTTCCGGCGAGGCTGCGGCGCCGTGCTCGACGTCGGCCTCCGGCGAGGCCCCGCTCCCGGCAAGCACCGTGGTGGTTCCGGAGGGGACCCATACCCCGGGCGAAGGCACGGCCCAGGAGTCGGTGACCGCCGGGGACCAGAATCCGGCGGCGTCCCGGTCGGGGGGCATGACCATCGGGGTCGTTTCGTCGCCCGCGCCGGCACGGCGGAGTCCGGCTCCGTTCGTGCGGGCCATCCGGCTGGCCCCTCCCGCGGGCGGGCCCGGCGCGTCCGCCGAGATCCCGCCCCGGCGGCCGGCTGTGCGCGTCACCCCCGTCCGCCTGCCCCTCCCGCGCCCCGTCCCCACCGCACCACCGACCACCCGTACCGAGGAGCCCCAGCCGTGAGCGAACACCACGCCGAGCACACCGACGCGTGGAGCGAGCCGGAGCCCCCGCACACCCCCGCCGCACCCACCGCCGTCACCCCCGCGGACGCCGCCGACGCCGCACGGCTCGTCTCGTTCGGGCTCCAGCCCAAGCTGCTGCCAGCCCGCGACGCCGAGTACACCGAGCTGCTCCGCCGCTACCGCGAGGATCCCGCCTTCGCGCGCCTCGCCGACGCCGTCGCCACCGGCCTCGGACTCGTCGTCCTGGAGGTCTCCCCCCGTGCGGGCATGGCCGTCACCGCCGGCGAGGACTCCGTCTTCGCCGTCCGCATGGGCGACTACGCCCGCCGCGCCAACACCGACTCTGCCGACCGGTTCCTGCACGGCCTCGCCCACCTCGCCGTCGCCGCCATGGCCTTCCCCCGCCCCGAGGACCTCGCCGACGACGGCTACATCGGCCGCCTCACCGTCAACGGCGTCGACGCCTTCGTACGCCAGGCCTGCCGCCGCCTCGAAGAGCGCGCCGAGGAGCAGGGCGAGAACACCGACCCCGCCTCCGACGCCCCCGGCCTGGAGGCCGCCTGGCGGATCTACGCCCGCCGCAGCTCCACCGGCGCCACCAAGGACGCACGCCGCCTCGCCGGCTCCACCACGGGCATCGTCGGCAAGGCCGTCGCCTTCCTCACCGACTCCGGTTTCCTCCAACGCACCGGTGACGACGCAGGTGGCGCCTACCGCACCACCGCCCGCTACCAGCTCCAGGTGCGCGACATGGCCGGCAGCGCCGCCATGGCCGAGCTCCTCGACCTCGGCGTCGTCCCCGTCAGCGACGGCACCGCGACCCTCCTGCCGCCGCCCGACGGCGACGACCTGGAGCTCGCCGCCGACGCGGGCCTGCCCTTCCACGCGTAACCGCCCAGACAGACACGACGAGAGTCCGCCGCCATGTACGAGTTGTCCCGGGTCCGCCTCTACTCCATCGGTCCCGCCGGTGCGCGCTACGCCGACACCGTCCTGGACCTGCGCGGAGTCGGCGCACCCGTGCCCCACCCCGCCCCCACCCAGGCGGAGTTCTTCGAGGAGGAGCCGGTCGGCCCGCCGCGCCGCCCCGCGCCCGCGGGCGTGCTCTTCCTGGAGAACGGCGGCGGCAAGTCCGTCCTCCTCAAGCTGATCTTCTCGGTCATGCTCCCCGGCCACCGCAACACCCTCGGCGGCGCCAGCTCCGGCGTCCTGCGCAAGTTCCTGCTCGCCGACGACTGCGGCCATGTCGCCCTGGAGTGGCAGCACACCCTCACCGGCGAACTCGTCGTCGTCGGCAAGGCCAGCGAGTGGCGCGGACGCCAGGTCTCCAACGACCCGCGGAAGTTCGCCGAGGCCTGGTACTCCTTCCGCCCCGGACCCGGCCTGAGCCTGGACAACCTTCCGGTCGCCGAGTCCACCGCCGTCCGCGCTCCCGTCGAGGGCGCCTCCGGCGCGCAGGGCCGGCGCCGCACCATGAAGGGCTTCCGTGACGCCCTCACGGAGGCGGGCAAGGCGTACCCGCACCTGGAGGTCTACTGGGAGGAGATCCACGACCGCTGGAACGAGCACCTCGGCGACCTCGGTCTCGACCCCGAACTCTTCCGCTACCAGCGGGAGATGAACGCCGACGAGGGCGAGGCCGCCGGCCTCTTCGCGGTCAAGAAGGACTCCGACTTCACCGATCTCCTTCTGCGGGCCGTCACCGACACCCGCGACACCGACGGCCTCGCCGACCTCGTCAGCGGCTTCGGCAACAAGCTCGGCCGACGCGCCGAACTCACCGCCGAACGGGACTTCACCGCGGGCTCCGTCGACCTCCTCGGCCGTATCGTCGAAGCCGCCGAGACCCGGGCACGCGCGCGTGACGTCCACGCCGGATCCGAGCGCCGCACCCGTACGCTCGCCCGCCGCCTCTCCGCCCGCGCCACCGAGGAACGCGGCCGCGCCGCCGAACTCGCCCAGCAGGTCACCTCCGCCGCGCACGCCGTCTCCGAGGCTGAGACCGCGCGCGGCCGCAGCTCCCTCATCGCCGCCGAACTGGCCTACCGGCACGCCTCCCTGGCACTCACCGTCGCCGAGAAGGGCGCCGCCTCCCAGCGTCGCGAGCTCACCGACGCCCGCACACTGCACTCCGCCTGGCAGGCCGCCGAGGCCGTGCTCCGCCACCGAGCGGCCGGCGACCGCTCCGCGCGCGTGGCCGCCGCGATCCGTGAGGCCGAGCGCGACGCCGCCCCCGCGCTCGCCGCCCGCGCCAAGGCCGCCGCCGATCTCGTACGGGCCCTCCACGCCGCCGCCGAGGACGGTGAGCGGCACGCCGCGGAGGAGGAGGAGCGCTCCGCGGCCCTCCAGGAGGCCGGCGAGACCGCGCACCGCGACGCCACCGCCGCCGCGACCGAGGCCCAGCGCGCCCGCAGCGAGGCCGGCCACCTGCGCCAGCGCCTCGCCGAGGTCGAGCAGGAGACCGCCGAGGCAGTACGGGCGGGCTGGCTCGACGACTCCGCCCCGGACGCCGACCCGGCGCGCGCGGCGCTCGCCGCGAGCGACGCCGAGAAGACCACGGTCGCCGCCTGGGACGCGGCCCGCGACGCCGCTCGCACGGCCGCCGACCGCGCCCGCGAGGCCGCTGCCGCCGAGTCCCGCGCCGAACTCGCCGCCGCGCGCGCCGCGGACGCGGCCGAGGCCGCCGAGAACGCCTACGACGCGGAGCGCCGCGCCGCGGAGTCCCTCGCCTCCGACGAACGCCTGGCCGAACTGCTGAGCCTCCCCGCGCAGCCGACCTCCCCGTTCCCGGGCCAGCGCGCGGGAGAGAGCAGTGTGGGAGCGGGCTCCGAGCCGGGAGGCCCCGGACCGACGTCCTCCGGCCTGTCGCACGGCGCGTCCGGCGAGCCCGGCGCGGACTCGGATGCCGCACCCGGTTCCCCCGGCGCCGCCTTCGGGCTCGCCGCGGCGCCCGGCTCCCCGATCCGACCTTCCGGTCCCGAGGGGACCCACGGCCCCCTCACCGTCACCGAGTTCGACCGGTACGCCGACGAGCTCAGGCGGCTGCTCGACCAGTCCATCGCCTCCGCCGAGCGTCAGCTCTTCGACCTGCGCACCGCCGCCGCCGACGACTCCCGGATCCTCGGCGCCCTCGGCGACGGCGGGCTGCTGCCGCCAGGACCGGACGTCCTCGCTACCGTCGAGTACCTCGGCGAGCAGGGCATCCCGGCGCTCCCGGGCTGGCGCTACCTCGCCCAGGCCGTCGACCCCGCCGACCACGCGGCCGTGCTCGCCGCCCGTCCCGAGCTGGTCGACGGCGTCGTGATCACCGACCCCGTCTCGTACGCCCGCGCCCGAGAGGTGCTCAGCACGGCGGCCCTGCTGCCGCGCTCCACCGTCGCCGTCGGCACCGCCGCCGCGCTGCTCGCGCCCGTCCCGAGCCCGGAATCCGGCGAGGACGCGGGGGTGTTCCTCGTCCCGCCGAACCCGGCCATGCACGACGAGCACGCCGCCGACCAGGAGCGGCACGCCCTGCGCGCCCGCGCCGCCGCGCGCGACGAGGAGATCCGTACGCTCGCGGCCCGGCTCACCGGAGACCGTTCGCTCGCCGCCCGGATCGGCTCCTGGCGAGCCGACTGCCCGCCGGGCATGCTCGCCGAACTGGCTGCCGTCGCCGCCGCCGCGCGCGAGGCCGCCGAGGCGGCCGCGGCCACCCTCGCCGAGGCCCGCACGGTACGGGCGGAGGCCGACGAGGCATCCGCCGACGCCGCCCGCGTACGGGACGAGCGCCAGGAGGCCGCCCAGCGCGCCCGCCGCGTCGCCGACGCCCTCGCGGGCCTGGCGTTCCGGCTGCGCGAGCGGTCCGCCTGGCAGGCCAAGCTCCGTGAACTGGCCGACGACGCCACCGAGTCCGAGGCCCGCGCCCAGACCTGCCTGGAGCGCGCCCGCGCCGCCGACGAGGACCGTCGCGCCGCCCAGCGGGCCGCCGACGACGCCCACCGCACCGCCCGCGCCCTGCGGGCGGAGCGTGCCGAGATCGCCGGCGCCCCCGACCAGCTCCCCGAGGAGGAGGCGGCCGCCCCCCGCACCGCGCTGCCCACCCTCCGTGAGGCGTACCGCGCCGCGTCCCAGCTCTACGAGAAGGTGGGCGTCGGCGCCGACCTGCGCGCCGAACAGGCCCGCGCCGAGAGCGACGAGTCCGCCGCCCTCGCCGAGCTCGACCGGCTCACCAACAAGGTCCGCACCCGCGCCGAGCAGCTTCTGGAGTCCACCGACGGTGCCGACGGCCCGTCCCGCCAGGCCGCCGCGGCCCGCGCCGAGTCCCTGGTCCAGATGCTGGAGACCCGTGCGTCCGAGGCGAGCGAGAAGCTCGGCCGGCTCCGGGGCGAGGCCGAACGACTGGCCCCCGAGGACGGCGAGTCGCACACCGAGCTCCCCGAGGACCAGGTCCCCGTCGACGCCGAGCAGGCCCAGACCCTGCTCCGTACCGCGACCGCCGAACTCGCCTCCCGCAGCGACGCCCTGGAAGCCGCGCGCACCGCGCACGCCGGCCTGCTGCGGGCCCACCGCGCCGCCGAGGACGCGGCGGGCGGCTTCGACGAGACCGCGGCGCTCCTGCGCGACCAGCTGCGCGACCACGCGGAGGACGAGGAGGACGGCCCGGAGACGTACCCCGGCACGCTGGAGGAGGCCCGGCACACCGCCGCCGAGGCCCGCCGCTCACTGCGCGCCTGCGCCGCCGAGCTGTCCGCGGCCGACGCGTCCGTCCGCGAGGCCAGCGACATCCTCGTCCGGCACGCCAACTCCACCCGCTACGAGCAGGTCCGCACCCCCGCCAGGCAGCAGATCCGCGAACTGCCCGCGGCCGCGCTGCCCGAGCACGCGGCGAAGTGGGCCGAGGCGTTCGCGCCGCGGCTCCGGGTCCTCACCGACGAGCTGGAGCAGCTGGAGCGCAACCGCGACTCCATCGTCGACCGGCTGCGCGGGCTCGTGGAGTCCGCGCTGACCACGCTCCGTTCGGCACAGCGTCTGTCGCGGCTGCCCGAGGGGCTCGGCGAGTGGTCGGGGCAGGAGTTCCTGCGCATCCGCTTCGAGGAGCCGGACCAGGCCACCCTCACCGAGCGGCTCGGGGAGGTCATCGACGAGGCGACCCGCGCCGCCGTCAAGAAGAACTCCGACCTGCGCCGGGACGGAATGTCCCTGCTCCTGCGTGGCGTTCAGGCGGCGCTCGAACCGCGCGGCATCGCGGTCGAGATCCTCAAGCCGGACGCCGTGCTGCGGGCCGAGCGCGTCCCGGTCGGGCAGATGGGCGATGTGTTCTCCGGCGGTCAGCTGCTCACCGCCGCCATCGCGCTGTACTGCACGATGGCCGCGCTGCGCTCCAACGACCGGGGCCGGGACAAGCACCGTCACGCGGGCACGCTGTTCCTCGACAACCCGATCGGCCGCGCCAACGCCACGTATCTGCTGGAGCTCCAGCGGGCCGTCTCGGACGCCCTCGGCGTCCAGCTGCTCTACACCACCGGTCTGTTCGACACGACCGCGCTCGCGGAGTTCCCGCTGGTCATCCGGTTGCGCAACGACGCCGACCTGCGGGCCGGGCTGAAGTACATCAGCGTGGAGGAGCACTTGCGCCCGGGCCTGCCGCAGCCGAGCGCGGAGGGCGAGGCCATCCACGGCGAGATCACCGCGACCCGGATGTTCCGCCGCACGCCGGCGGAGGAGCCCGTGCCGCAGTGAGCACGAGGAACGGCCCGGCCCCGCAAGGGGACCGGGCCGTTCCTCGACTCTCCCGCCTCAGGCCGACCGGCTCCCGTCTCAGGGCCGCGCCGACGCAGGCTCCCGCCTCAAGCGGCCTCGGACAGCGCGCGCGTTGCCGTCCGAGCGGGCTTCTCACTCCGAGCCGTCCTCTCCTCCCGAGACGACTGCTCATCCCGAGCGGGCTTCTCGCCTCGAGCGGGCTGCTCATCCCGAGCAGGCTTCTCTTCCCGAGGCGACTGCCCGTCCCGAGCGGGGTTCTGCTCCCGAGCCGGCTGCTCGTACCGCGGAGTCTCCGTGTCGCGCCGTATCCCCGCCGCCCCATGCCCCGGTTCGCCGTCCTGCAGCTGCGCGGTCTTCCGCGCCCGGCGCCGCTCGCGACGCGGCTGGCGCGCCGCACTGCTCGGCTCCGACACCACGCCGTTCCGCTGTCGCCACACCTGACGCGTCACCCATACGTCGAGCACGCTCCAGGTCGCCACGACCGTGCTGCCCACAGAGCTGAGCAGCATCGGAAACGCGAGCCAGGAGTCGGTGACCGCGCAGAGGAAGGCCACCATTCCCTGTATGAGCGTCACCGACGTGAGCAGCACGGCCCGTACGGCGGCGGCACGCACCGGATCCGGCATCCGGCGCCGGCCCTTCTCGTCCTCCACCCACAACTGCCGCGCCGATCGCGCCTCGTGCACCATTGTGTCGTCACTCCCCACCGCTGACCCGTCCTCAGGGGTGGCTGCCCGTCTTGAGCGGCTTTACACGGACACACCCCTCCCCGTACACAATGACGCTCGACAGCGGGAAAAGGTTTCCCCACGTTCGTACCGGAACGAACAGTTCAGGCCATCTGCCGTACTCGCTTCAGCGGCGTCCCGCCAGGTGTCCTGCGCCACAGTGGCGAATCCCAACTCCTCGAATACCAGGACATCTCATGATCAACGCTCACTCGAGAGGCTGAAAATCACTTGGACGTGCCTTCGAGTTGGCTGTGATGCAGTAGTAGGCTCGCGCCGCCGTTTGTTGAATGTGATGGTTGACGCCATGTGTTGACGCTGTGAGTTGACGCCACGCGTCGCAAAGAAGGACCTCCGCGCCGGGTGGAGGCCGAACTGGGGGAGGCCATGCGCTTTCGCGGGAAGTCCATCCGCCGGAAGATCGTGGCGTTGTTGCTGGTGCCCCTGGTGTCCCTCACCGGTCTCTGGGGTTTCGCGACGGTCCTCACCGGCCGTGAGGCCGACCAACTCCTCGACGTGGGCTACATCGTCGAGAAGGTCGGCTACCCCATCGAGGACACGGCCCGCGTCATCCAGAAGGAACGCCGCCAGTCGCTGATCTATCTGGCCGATCCGCGTGCCTCGGACTCCCTCACCACCCTGCGCGAGCAGCGCGAGGCCACGGACCGGCAGATCGCCCTCATCCGGCGGAACGCCGCGGACTCCGGCGTACGGGAAGAGATGCGGCCCCTCGCCTCGCAACGGCTCGAGTCGCTGCTGTCCGCCCTGGACGGCCTCGACGCGCTGCGCCGCTCCGTGGAGAACCGCACCATCGACCGCATGCAGGCCCTCGACTTCTACAACCGCTTGGTCGACCCCTGCTACAGCTTCCTCATGACCCTCCACGCGCTCGAGAACGTGGAGATGGACAAGCAGGGCCGCGCCCTCGTCGGCATCGTCCGCGGCCGGGAGATGCTCTCCCGCGAGGACGCCCTGGTCGTCTCCGCGCTCATCTCGGAACGCGTCACCGCCGAGGAACTCCGCACGGTCACCGACCTCGTCGCCTACCGCAAGCAGTTCTACGAGGTGAACCTCGAAGTCCTGCCCACCGTCGAGCGCGAGAAGTTCGAGAAGTACTGGGGCAGTCCCGACACCGAGCCGCTGCGCCGTGCCGAGGAGGCCCTGATCGCCGCCGGGCCCACCGAGGACCCGCGCGCCATCACCGCCAAGCGCTGGGAGGAGCGGGCGACTCCGGTCCTCGACGACCTGGCGCATGAAAACACCGCCGCCGGCGACCGCTATCAGGAGCGCGTCCAGCCCGCCGCCTACAGCGTGCTGCTCAAGGCCGGCATCGCCGGTGTCCTCGGCTTTGTCGCCCTGCTCGTCTCCGTCGTCGTCTCCGTCCGCGTCGGCCGCGAACTCGTCCGCGACCTGCGCCGGCTGCGCAAGGAGGCCCAGGAGGTCTCCGGCGTACGCCTGCCCAGCGTCATGCGCCGCCTCGCCGCCGGTGAACAGGTCGACGTCGAGACCGAGGTGCCGCAACTGCGGTACGAGGAGGACGAGGTCGGCCAGGTCGGCCAAGCCCTCAACACTCTCCAGCGGGCCGCCGTCGAGGCCGCCGTGAAGCAGGCCGACATGCGTCGCGGAGTCTCCGAGGTCTTCGTCAACCTGGCCCGCCGCAACCAGGTGCTGCTGCACCGCCAGCTCACCCTCCTCGACACCATGGAACGGCGTACCGAGGACACCGAGGAACTGGCCGACCTGTTCCGGCTCGACCACATGACCACGCGCATGCGCCGCCACGCCGAAGGCCTGGTGATCCTGTCCGGCGCCGCCCCGTCCCGCCAGTGGCGCAAGCCCGTCCAGCTCATGGACGTCGTCCGCGCCGCGGTCGCCGAGGTCGAGGACTACGAGCGGATCGAGGTCCGCCGCCTACCCCGCCTCGGCGTGGGCGGCCCCGCCGTCGCCGACCTCACCCACCTCATCGCGGAACTCCTCGAGAACGCCACGGTGTTCTCGCCCCCGCACACCGCCGTCCAGGTGCTCGGCGAGCGGGTCGCCAACGGCTTCACCCTGGAGATCCACGACCGCGGCCTCGGCATGAACCCCGACGCTCTGCTCGACGCCAACCTCCGGCTGGCCGAGACCCCCGAGTTCGAGCTCTCCGACACCGACCGCCTCGGCCTCTTCGTGGTCAGCCGGCTCGCCCAGCGCCAGAACGTCCGCGTCTCGCTCCAGCCCTCGCCGTACGGAGGGACCACCGCGGTCGTCTTCATCCCGGCCGCCCTGCTCACCGACGCGCCCGAGACCCAGGGCGCGGGCTTCCGACTGGACCGCAAGACCCTGGACCGCGGGCTCCAGGACCGGGAGAAGGGCGCCGCCGAGCAGCCGGGACGCCGGCCCGCTCTCACCAAGGTGCAGGGCGGCGCGCCCCGGGCCACCGGGGCCACGCGCTCCGCGGCCTCCTCGCTCCTGGACGGCCCGCTGGACGGTCCCGTCGAGCTCGAACCGCCCCTCGGGACCTCCGGCTTCGAGGAACTGCTCGACTCGTCCGCGGCGGACCTGGAGGACACCGAGAGCGAACGCGGCGGCCTCTTCCGCCCGCGTGGCCACCGCCGCGGCCTCGCCCCCGCCCCGGGCGCCGAGCAGCACCAGCAGGCCCCGGACCAGACGCACGACAAGGAGCTCGACCGGGCGCCCGAGCGCGGCCCCGTGCCGTTGCCCCGGCGTCGCCCGCCCACGCTCGTCGTCGACCGCGGTCGCCGGATCGACGAGCCGGGCCGCGCCCACCCGTCCTCCGCCCAGGAGCCCGGGGACCCGAGGGCAACGCCTCCCACGCTGGTGCCGGTACCGCCCGACGGCTCCGTACCGCCCGACGGGCCCGCGCCGTTCGGCGGACTGCCCCGCAGGGTCCGCCAGGCGAGCCTCGCGCCCCAGCTGCGCGAGGCGGGCGAACGCCCCGACGACAAGGCGTCCACCGGCTCCGCGGCCTCCGCCGACACGGACTTCGAGCGCGACGCCGAGGAAGTGCGCAGCCGCATGGCCTCCATGCAGCGCGGCTGGCAGCGCGGACGACGGCAGAACGCCGAGACAACAGCACCAGGAACGACACCCGAGGGGGACGGTCGATGACCGCACCGAACGCCGCAGCAACCAACACTTCCGGAAACGCCGACGGCGAATTGAACTGGCTCCTCGACGAGCTGGTCCAGCGGGTCGCGTCCATCCGCAAGGCTCTGGTGCTCTCCAGCGACGGACTCCCCACCGGTGCCTCCGCGGAGCTGACCCGCGAGGACGGCGAGCACCTCGCCGCCGTCGCCTCCGGCTTCCACAGCCTCGCCAAGGGCGTCGGCCGCCACTTCGAGGCGGGCAGGGTCCGCCAGACCGTCGTGGAACTGGAGGACGCGTTCCTCTTCGTCACGGCGGCGGGCGACGGCAGCTGTCTCGCCGTCCTCGCGGACGCCGACTCGGACGTCGGCCAGGTCGCCTACGAGATGACACTGATGGTCAAGCGGGTCGGCGCCCACCTCGCGACGGCCCCTCGCTCCGGACTGTCCGCCGGAGGGTGAGTGGGGGAACGGGGATGACTGACGTAGACCAGCAGGACCAGGGGCCGGAGCCGGCCCACCACTGGTTCGACGACGAGGCCGGGCCGGTCGTCCGTCCGTACGCGATGACCCGCGGCCGGACCAGCGCCGCCACCCGTCATCGCCTGGACCTGATCGCCGTGGTGGTGCCCGAGCCCGCCGCGGACGATCCAGGCCGGGACCAGACGCTCTCCCCGGAACATGTGGAGATCGTCGAACGCTGCTCGGACACCCCCCAGTCGATCGCCGAGCTCGCCGCCGGACTCGATCTCCCCGTCGGGGTCGTCCGGGTCCTCGTCGGCGATCTCGTCGAGGACGAACTCGTCCATGTGACCCGCCCCGTTCCGCCGGCCGAGCTGCCGGACGTGAGCATTCTCCGCGAGGTGATCAATGGCCTTCGGGCGCTCTAGCCGCAAGAAGCCGCTCGTCGAACCGGTGACGCTGAAGATCCTGGTCGCGGGCGGCTTCGGAGTGGGCAAGACGACGCTGGTCGGCGCCGTCAGCGAGATCCGACCACTGCGCACCGAGGAGATCCTGAGCGAGGCCGGACGGCCCGTCGACGATCTCCACGGTGTCGAGAACAAGTCGACCACCACGGTCGCGATGGACTTCGGGCGGATCACCCTCCGCGACGACCTGGTCCTGTATCTCTTCGGCACGCCCGGCCAGGACCGCTTCTGGTTCCTCTGGGACGAGCTGGCCCAGGGCGCGCTCGGGGCGATCGTCCTCGCGGACACCCGTCGCCTGGAGGACAGCTTCGCGGCGATCGACTACTTCGAGCGGCGTGGCATCCCGTTCACGGTGGCGGTCAACTGCTTCGAGGGCGCCCGCCGGTTCCCGGCCGAGAGCGTGCGCGGGGCGCTCGACCTCGACCCCGAGGTCGAGCTGCTGATGTGCGACGCGCGCGACCGGGAGTCCGTGAAGAACGTCCTCGTGGCCGTCGTCGAGCACGCCCTGGTCCTGGCGGACCAGGGCGCCACGCCCGTCGCCACCTGAGACTGGCCGGCGGCGGGTACGGGCCGGTGGCGGGGCCGGCACCCGCCGTGGGTACGGGCCGGTGGCGGGATCAGCGCACCGCCACCACCGCCGAGCCGTGCCCGAACAGCCCCTGGTTCGCGGTGATCCCGGCCCGCGCGCCGGGCACCTGACGGTCGCCGGCCGTGCCCCGCAACTGCCAGGTGAGCTCGCAGACCTGCGCGACGGCCTGGGCGGGCACCGCCTCGCCGAAGGACCCCAGGCCTCCGCTGGTGTTGACCGGGACGCGGCCACCGAGCGCCGTGGCCCCCTCCCGTACCAGCTTCGCGCCCTCGCCCGCCGCGCACAGACCGATGTCCTCGTACCACTCCAGCTCCAGCGCGGTGGACAGGTCGTACACCTCCGCCAGCGACAGGTCCTCGGGCCCGAGCCCCGCCTCCTCGTACGCGGCCCGCGCGATCGACGCACGGAAGCTGTCCGGCGCTGGGGAGACGGCGACCGCGGAGTCGGTCGCGATGTCGGGCAGGTCGAGGACCGCCTTCGGGTACGTCGGTGTGACGGTGGAGACCGCCCGGATGCGGACGGGGTCCGGATGCCCGTGCCGGCGGGCGAAGTCCATGCTGGAGAGCACCAGGGCCGCGCCCCCGTCCGAGGTCGCGCAGATGTCGAGCAGCCGCAGCGGGTCGGCCACGACGGCCGAGGCCGCGACCTCCTCCGCGCTCACCGCCTTGCGGTAGCGCGCGAGCGGATTGAGCGCCCCGGCGGCCGCGTTCTTCACCTTGACCTGGGCGAAGTCCTCGACCGTGTCCCCGTACAGCGCCATCCGGCGGCGGGCGTAGAGCGCGAAGTACGCGGGGTTCGTCGCCCCGAGGACGCGGAAGCGCAGCCAGTCGGGATCGTCGGGCCGCTCCCCGCCTGCTGGGGCGAAGAAGCCCTTGGGCGCCGAGTCCGCGCCGACGACCAGCACCACGTCCGCGAGGCCCGCGAGGATCTGGGCCCGCGCGGCGCCGACCGCCTGTGCCCCGGAGGCACAGGCCGCGTACACACTGGTGACGCGCGCCCCCTGCCAGCCGAGCGCCTGGGCGAAGGTCGCCCCCGCCACATAGCCCGGATACCCGCACCGCACGGTGTCGGCGCCGACCACCGAACCGACGTCCCGCCAGCTCAGCCCGGCGTCCGCGAGCGCCGCACGGGCCGCCACGGTCCCGTACTCGACGAAACTGCGCCCCCACTTGCCCCAGGGGTGCATCCCGGCCCCCAGCACGGCGATGTCGTTCACGACCCCTCCTCCGCCACGCGCGCGTGCACCGGCCGCCAGTGCCAGGTCGTCCAGATGTGCGCGTCGTCCTCGTTCAGGACTCCCGGCACCACCTCGACCTCCATGCCGACGGCGAGGTCCGCGGTCCGCACCCCTGGCGCGGCCTGCCCGAGCACCACCATCGCCTCGGCCGCCAGCTCCACGGCGACCAGGGTGTACGGCTCCCAGGGCGCGTCCGGATCGGAGACGTACGGCGCGGGCGGGCGGTAGCGGCCGTCGGTGTACGACCACACGCGGCCGTGCCGGGAGAGCGGGGCTTCGACGAGCTCGCCGCCGCCCGGGCAACCGGGGTTGCGGCACCAGGAGTCCTCGCGTGGGAAGAAGACCGAGGAACAGGCCGTGCAGCGGGTGCCGAGCAGCCGGAAGTCCCCTTCCCCGACGGCCCCGCCCTCCCCGCCGTCGTCCGTGAACCATCCGGCCACCACCGGTCTGCGCGTCCGTGCCACGACGGCCCTCCCCGACCTCGGGATCCACTTGATCTGACGAAGCGTCAGGAGTCTGCCATGGATGCCGCCGGCTGAGAACCATCTCGGCCTTTACCGCGTCCCTACGTACGGAACGGGCGGCCGGGACCCACGGGGGTGGTCCCGGCCGCCCGCCATCTTCCGGACGTCACCTCTCCGATGTCAGTGACCGGCCACCGACCGCCGCGCCACCGGGAAGTCGAAGAAGGTGCTCGGGAACGGTTCCGGCTTGAACGTGAAGTGCCACCATTCCTCGGGCAGATTCACGAATCCCTGCTCCGCGAGCGTCCCTTTCAGGAGCTGCCGGTTGGCCCGCTGCGCGCCCTGGATCCGGGGATCGTCGGTGTGCGACAGCGTGTCGAAACAGTCGAAGCCCGTGCCCATGTCGACGGAGTTGTCGGGGAAGCGCTCGGCCTGCGGGGCGTAGCACTCCACCAGTGGCTCACCCGGCACGTACGGACGGGTGGGCGCGGCCGGCAGCTTGACGATCGTCAGGTCGACCGTCGAACCCCGGCTGTGCCCTGACTTCTCCGCGATGTAACCGTCGGCGAACAGCCTCGACTTGTCGACCAGTGGATAGAACTCCTTCTTCATCCGCTCGTCCTGGAGATCCTTCGCCCAGCGGACGAAGTGGTCGACCGCCCGCTGCGGCCGATAGCAGTCGTAGACCTTCAGCGAGTAGCCCCGCGCGAGCAGCTTCACCTGGGCCCGATGCAGCGCCTCGGCGGCGGGACGGGTCAGGATGCACAGCGGTTGGCGGTAGCCGTCGACCGCCTCGCCCACGAAGTTGTGCTCCGTGGTGTAGCGCATCTCCTGAATGATCGTCCGGTCCACCGAGCTCAGCGCCACGAACTCCTTCGGGGCCTTCGGCTCCGGCTTGGCCTGCGCGGACGGCACGGCCGCGGTGGCGGCGAGCAGACCGGCGGTCGCCAGCACGCCGAGGGTGCGGAAAACGGAAGCAAGTCGTGTCATGTGCACCGTCTATCAGTTCCGGGAGGCACGGGAAAGGGTGATCGCATACGGTCCTGCCGTGAAGGACTCCTACTGCTCCGCGTGCGGCACCCGTTACGCCGAGCCCACCGCCTGGCCCCGCCGGTGCGCCGGCTGCGGCTCCGTCGCCTACCGCAACCCGCTGCCCGTCGCCGTAGCCCTGCTCCCCGTAACGGACGGACATGGCACCGGACTTGTCGTCATCACCCGCTCGATCGAACCCGCCAGGGGCGGAGTCGCGCTCCCCGGCGGCTTCATCGACCACGGCGAGGACTGGCGCGACGCCGTCGTCCGCGAGCTGCGCGAGGAGACCGGGATCGAGGCGTCGGCGGGGGAGGTACGGCTCGCCGACGCACTCAGCTCCCCGGCCGGCCACCTACTCCTGTTCGGCCTGCTCAGGCCCCGCCCGGCCGCCGAACTGCCGCCCTCCGCCCCCACGGACGAGACCACCGGCCGGCACCTGATCCACGCCCCGACGGAACTGGCCTTCCCTCTGCACACGGAGGCGGTACGGCGCTGGTTCGCCGGGAGATACGCCTGCGACGGCTGAAGACCGTCAGGGACGGGGCGCGGCGAGCAGGGCGACCGTCACCGACGGGGCGTGGCGGGCCGGGTGACCGTCACCGACGGGGAGCGCCGGGCCGAGTGACCATCACCCGGCCAGGCCCCGCACCCGCACCGGCAGTGCCACCTCCTCCGCGCCCGTGTCTGTCACCCGCTCCACCACCACCCGGCCGTCCACGAGCCGCGACGCGTACCGCTCGATCTCGGCCGGCTCCCACCCGTCCCCGGAGTCCCGGACGACGAGCCCACCGCCCGTCCGTCCGGCCGCCGGCGCCCACACCTCCAGCTCCAGACCCCCGTCCGCACCCCGCACGGGAATGACCGCCCCCGCACGGGCGAGCACCGGGATACGGGACGGCGGCGCGTCGACGAGAACCTGCCCCGGCCCCTCGTACGCCTGCCCCGTCGCCGTGTCGTACCAGCGCCCGCGCGGCAGCCGCACCGCACGCCGGTCGGCGCCCCGGGAGAGAACCGGCGCCACGAGCAGCGCGTCGCCCAGCAGGAACGCGTCCTCGCAGTCCCGCAGAGCCCGGTCCTCCGGCGCGCCCCACCACACCGGCCGGGCGTACGGCGCCCCGGTCAGCCGGGCGAGCTGGGCGAGCGTCACGAAGTACGGCCGCATCCGCTCCCGCTCGGCGAGCGCCACGCGCGCGTGCCCCAGGACCTCGGGCCCGAACTCCCACGGCTCACGGCGCCCCGCGTCGATCGCGGCGTGCGTACGGAACAGCGGCAGCCACGCCCCCAGCTGGAACCAGCGCAGGAACAGCTCCGGAGACGGACTCCCGTCGAAGCCGCCCACGTCCGGCCCCGAGTACGGCACCCCGCACAGACCGAGCCCGAGCACCAGCGACAAGGACGCCCGCAGCCCCGGCCAGCCGGTCGACACGTCACCGGACCAGGTGCCGCCGTACCGCTGCATCCCGGCCCAGCCCGAGCGGGAGAAGAGAAAGGGCCGCTCGTCCGGCCGCAACCGGCGCAGCCCTTCGTATCCGGCCCTCGCCATCGTCAGCCCGTACACGTTGTGCGCCTCGCGGTGGTCGCCACCCCGCCCCTCGAGGGCGTGCCGGGACGAGCGCGGCAGCGACGGGTCCCCGAAGGGGGAGAAGGAGACCGGCTCGTTCATGTCGTGCCAGATCCCGGAGAAGCCCTGCTCGAGCCGCTCCTCGTACAGGCCGCCCCACCACTCCCGTACCGCCGGATCGGTGAAGTCCGGATAGGCGCACTCGCCCGGCCAGACCACCCCGTGGACCTCGTTCCCGCGCCCGTCGCGGACGAACGCGCCGACGGCCGTCCCGCCGTCGTAGACCGCGTTCCCCGGCTCCGCCTTCACCGCCGGGTCCACGATCGACACCAGCCGTACCCCCTGCTCCCGCAACTCGTTCGCGAGCCCAGGCAGATCGGGGAACCGCTCGCGGTCCACCGTGAACACCTGGTGCGCGTCGTAGTGATCGATGTCCAGATGCAGTACGGACAGTGGCAGTCCCCGCTCGCGGTAGCCGGCCACCACCCGCCCTACCTCCCGCTCGCTGCCGAACCCCCAGCGCGCGTGCTGCGGACCCAGCGCCCAGGACGGCGGCAGCGCCGGCGCCCCCGTCAGCGCCGCCCAGCCGTGGAGCACGCGCGCGGGGGTGCCGACCACCACCCAGCAGCGCAGCGGGCCGCCCCCCATCCGGACCTCGCTGGTCCCCGGCCGGTCGTGTCCGGAACCCGCGCCCTCCTCACCTTCGGTGAGCGTGATCCGGCCGTCCCAGGAGTTGTCGTGGAAGGCCAGATGCGTGCCGGCGTCCGAGACGACGAACTGCACCGGCATCGTGATGTACAGCGGATCGTCGCCGGGGGAGAAGCTTGCCTTGGGGTCGGTGTTCCAGAAACGGTACGAACCGTCGCGCAGCCGCGGTCCCGACGACCGCCCGCCGAGCCCGAAGAACCGCGCGTCCGCAGGCACCTCGCTGCGCTGCACCCAGCGCGCGGGCCCACCCGCGACCGGTTCCCACCAGCGTGGCGGCAGATCCCGGCGCAGCACGACACCCCCGGGAGTACGGATCTCCACCGCCCCGTGCCGGGACACCGCGACCGTCACCCGCTCCGACACCACACGCCAACCGCCGTCGGTGTCCGGCTCCAGCTCGGCCCGTGGGTCCGGCTCGGGCGGCTCACCCTCCAACGCGTACGAGGGCAGCGGTTCGGCCCCGTCCCAGCCCCAGAAGACCGTGCCTCCCGCCGACACGCTGATCCGCAGGTCGGAGCGGGCGAACCGGACGATCCCCCCACCCGGCAGCGGCTCCGCCTCGCCGACCGGCCCCGGCACCCGGGCTCGCTCCGTCCCTCTCGGCGGCAGCCCCCATGCATCCGTACGACGCTGCCGCCACGCCGAACGCACCGCCCGCAATCCCTGCACCGATCCGAACACCCTCACCGAACGCACCAGCTCACGACCGTCCATGCAGCTCACCCTGCCATTCGGCAGGGCCCGCGCGCGGTTCGTTCAACTGCCGTTCACCCGTGGTGGGAGCACATATTCAGAGGCCCGACCATGGGCGGGGAACCCTGGTGCGAAAGCCGCTCCCATGGCATCGTCCCTGTCAGCCGCGTCACGCGCACACCCCGCACGTGCGCGCGACACACGCAGACCCCGCGTACGCCCAGGAGCCGCCCCATGACATCAGCGCACACCGAGCCGCTTTGGCAGCCGGACGAGGAACGCATCGCCGCCGCCGCGGTCACCCGTTTCCAGTCCTGGGCCGCCGAGCGACACGGAGCCCCGGCCGAGGGCGGATACCCGGCCCTGCACCGCTGGTCGGTGGAGGAGCTGGAGTCGTTCTGGCAGGCCGTCGCCGAGTGGTTCGACATCCGCTTCTCCACGCCGTACGAGCGTGTCCTCGGCGACCGCTCCATGCCCGGCGCCGAGTGGTTCCCCGGAGCCACCCTCAACTACGCCGAGCACGCCCTGCGCGCCGCTGCCGAGCGCCCCCATGAGTCGGCCCTGCTCCATGTGGACGAAACACATGAGCCGCGCCCGATCACCTGGGCCGAGCTGCGCCGCCAGGTCGGCTCGCTCGCCGCCGAACTCCGCGCCCTGGGGGTCCGCCCCGGCGACCGCGTCAGCGGCTATCTCCCGAACATCCCCGAGGCCGTCACCGCCCTCCTCGCCACGGCCGCCGTCGGCGCGGTGTGGACCTCCTGCGCACCCGACTTCGGCGCCCGCAGCGTCCTCGACCGCTTCCAGCAGGTGGAGCCGGTCGTTCTGTTCACCGTCGACGGCTACCGCTACGGCGGCAAGGAACACGACCGCCGCGAGACCGTCGCCGAGCTCCGCGCCGAACTCCCCACGCTCCGCGCCGTGGTCCACATCCCGCTGCTCGGCACCGACGCCCCCGAGGGCGCCCTGGAGTGGTCGGCCCTCACCTCGGCCGACACCGAGCCGGTCTTCGAACAGGTTCCGTTCGACCACCCGCTATGGGTGCTGTACTCCTCCGGCACGACGGGCCTGCCCAAGGCGATCGTGCAGTCCCAGGGCGGCATCCTGATCGAGCACTTCAAGCAGCTCGGCCTGCACTGCGACCTGGGCCCCGAGGACGTGTTCTTCTGGTACACCTCCACCGGCTGGATGATGTGGAACTTCCTCGTCTCCGGCCTGCTCACCGGCACCACCGTCGTCATCTACGACGGCAGCCCCGGCTACCCCGACACCGGCGCCCAGTGGCGGGTCGCCGAACGGACCGGGGCGACGCTGTACGGCACCTCCGCCGCGTACGTCATGGCCTGCGCCAAGGCGGACGTCCACCCGGGACGGGACTTCGACCTCTCGGCGATCAAGTGCGTCGCGACCACCGGCTCCCCGCTGCCGCCCGACGGCTTCCGGTGGCTGCACGACGAGGTCCGGGAAGACCTCTGGATCGCCTCGGTCAGCGGCGGCACGGACGTCTGCTCCTGCTTCGCGGGAGCGGTTCCGACCCTCCCCGTCCACATCGGCGAGCTCCAGGCCGCCGGCCTCGGCACCGACCTGCAGTCCTGGGACCCGTCCGGCAAGCCGCTGATCGGCGAGGTCGGCGAGCTGGTCGTCACCAACCCGATGCCGTCCATGCCGATCCACTTCTGGAACGACCCCGACGGCAGCCGCTACCGCGACAGCTACTTCGAGATGTTCCCGGGCGTCTGGCGCCACGGTGACTGGATCACGATCACGGACCACGGCTCGGTCGTCATCCACGGCCGCTCGGACTCCACCCTGAACCGCCAGGGTGTCCGGATGGGCAGCGCGGACATCTACGAGGCCGTCGAACGGCTTCCGGAGATCCGCGAATCCCTCGTCATCGGCCTCGAAGAGCCGGACGGCGGCTACTGGATGCCGCTCTTCGTCCACCTCGCGGAGGGCGCGAGCCTGGACGACGCGCTGATCGCCCGCATCAAGCAGACGATCCGCACCGAACTCTCCCCGCGCCACGTCCCCGACGACATCATCGAGGTCCCCGGCGTCCCCCACACCCTGACGGGCAAGCGCATCGAGGTGCCGGTCAAGCGCCTCCTGCAGGGCACCCCGATGTCCAAGGCGGTCAACCCGGGCTCGGTCGACAACCTCGACCTGCTCCACTTCTACGAGGAGGTGGCCCGCAACCGGGCCAAGTGACGTGACGAGGCGGGGGGTGGGGGCGTTCCCCTACCCCCCGTACGTGGTCTGAGCCTCGCCCAGCACCTCCGCGAAGTCCGCCGCCAGACGCCCGGTCGCCTCCACCCCCAAGGTCGCCGTCGTGATCCGCACCGCCGTCGGCGAGGCGATACGGAACCGAGCCCCGGCCGCCACCCACCAGCCCCGCGTCCGCAGTCCGTTGACCACCGCCGACTCGTCCCGCACCGGCACCCACACGTTCAGCCCGCTCGCCCCCACCGCCGCGATCCCGCGGCCCGCCAGCGCGTCGATCAGCGCCGTGCGCCGTGAGGTGTACGCCGCCTCGCCCGCCGCCACCAGCTCCGCCACCGCCCGGTCCCCGAGCAGCCCGGCCATCGTCTCCTGCAGGACGTGACTGACCCAGCCGGAGGTCATCAGCATCCGGCCGTCGTGCCGCGCCAGCGTCGCCGCGTCGCATGCGAGCCCGGCCCACCTCAGGTCGATCCCCAGATGCTTGGAAGCGGTCCGCACGTGCGCCCACCGCTCGAGACCGGCCGCCGCAAGGGTGTACGCCGGCGCCCCCGCGATGTCCGCGTTGTGGTCGTCCTCGACGACGAGGACCTCAGGGAACTCCCGGAGCACCGCCACCAGTTCGTCACGCCGCGCCCGGCCGAAGTACGCGCCCGTCGGGCACTGTCCCCGCGGACTGCAGACCACCGCCCGTACCCCGGCCCGCAGCGCCGTCCGCAGGGCATCCGGCACCAGGCCCTCGCCGTCGACCGCGACCGGCACCATCCGCAGCCCCAAGGCCGGTACCAGGTCCAGCAGATGGTGGAACCCGGGATCCTCGACCGCCACCGCGTCACCGGGCCGCAGCTCCGTCGAGAGCAGGCGCGCGATGCAGTCCAGCGCACCGTGCGCGAACGTCACATGCTCCGCGGGCACCCCGTCCCGTTCGAACCAGGCCCGGGTCAGCTCCTCCAGCGCCCCGAGGCGGGGCGCCGCGCGGTGGGATCCGTACCCCGGCCGAACCAGCGCGGGCGGCCGAAGATCCGGCAGGAACGCCGGGTCGGGATGACCGCCGGCCAGGTCCACCAGGCCGGCCGGGACCCGCGGCGGCCGTCGTGAGGCCACGGAGGGAACCTCCGAGACCACGGTCCCGCCCCGCCCGCGCGTCATCACGACGCCGCGCCGCCGCAGCTCCTTGTACGCGGTGGCGACCGTGCCCGGACTGACCCCGAGCTCGTCCGCGAGCCGACGGACCGGAGGCAGCAGGTCCCCGGGCCCGAGCCCGCCCTCGGCCACGCCCTGCTCGACGGACGCGGCAATTCCCTTGGCCGTCGTCCCAACAATCGAATATTGTGTTGCCACGTACTGAACTATGTATCAATACAAAGCTCAAGTCAAGGGGGACCGAGTGAGCCGCTCGACGTGGAAGAAGCGCATCCCGGGAGGCGTCCACGGACGCCGGATGCTCGTCATCGGCTTCATCGACAAGTGCGGAACCGGACTCTGGGCCACCTCGATCGCCCTCTACTTCACCTACGTCTCCGGCCTCGGCATCGCCCAGGTCGGTCTTCTCGTCGGCATCTCCGGAGGCGTCGGCATCGCGGGCGCACCCCTCGCCGGACGCCTCGCCGACCGCTTCCCCCTCACCCGCGTCCTCATCGGCACCCAACTCCTGCGCGCCGCGGCCCTCCTCGCGCTCCTCACCACCGACCACTTCGCCCTGCTGGTCCTCTACTCGGCAATCGGCGCCCTCCCGGACCGCGCGACCAACGTCCTCACCAAGCTCTACGCCGCCCGCATCGCCGGCCCCGAACGCGTCCGCTACCAGGCCATCAACCGGACCGTCTCCAACCTCGGCTGGGCCTTCGGCGGACTCGGCGCCGCGGCCGCCCTCTCCGTCGCCACCAGCACCGCCTTCCAGCTCCTGCTCCTCGGCAACGTCCTCACGTACGTCGTGATGGCCGCCCTCACCTTCCGCTGCGCCGAACCGCCGGCACCCTCCCGCGTCGCGGCCGGCTCCACCACCGAGGCCCCGCGTGCCAAGCCCGCCAACCCCTGGCGCGACCGCACCTTCCTGCTCTTCACCGCCACCGAGGCCGCGCTCTTCCTCGACGACACGATCCTCCAGGTCGCCATGCCGCTCTGGATCGTCCACGCCACCGACGCCCCCGTGGGCCTCGCCCCGCTGCTGCTGGTCCTCAACAGCGTCCTCGTCGTCCTCTTCCAGGTCCCCCTCGCCCGCTTCGGCGCCACCACCGACGCGGCCCGCCGCCTCCTCGTCCCCCTCGCCTGCCTCTTCGTCGCCGGCACCCTCGCCCTCGCCGCCTCGGCCGTCGAAGGACCGGCCGTCGCCGTCGCCGCCCTCGTCGCGGCAGCCGTCGCCCTCACCTTCGCCGAGATCATCCACGCCACCGCCTCCTGGGAACTCTCCGTCGCCCTCGCCCCCGACGACGCGCAGGGCGCCTACCTCGGAGTCCACGGCCTCGCCGCCGCCACCCAGCGCTTCGCCGGCCCCCTCCTGCTCACCGGGGTCATCGCGGCCGGCCCCCTGGCCTGGCCCCTCCTCGGCGCCGGCCTCGTCGCCACCTGCGCCGGCCAGCACCGCCTCGTCCGCCGACACCTCGCCAAGCGGTCACTGTCAGTGGCGCCGGTTACGGTGAGTGAGCACTGATCGACAGCGCTCAGGGGGAGACATGACACGACCCGGCACCACCACATCCCTGCGCCGCGCCCTGCGCCGCGAAGTCCCCAGCACCGTCGGCCTCCTCGCCGACGAGGACGACTTCACCGCCATGCGCCGGTACGACACCTTCGCCTTCGACGACCACTCGGCCTACCTCCGTCAGATCGAGGGCCTGCTCAAGGCACTCGCCGCCCAGGGCGGGCACACCACGGTCGCCCTCTTCGACCCCGAGGAGTACGCGCAGTACTGCGAGGACACCGGCCTCGACCCCGACCGTCCCGCAAGCCGCAGCCGCTTCACCGCCGAACTGGCCGCCACCGGTGCCCGCGTCCCGTACACCGGCCAGCCCATGACCACCCTCGTCCCCACCCTCATCGACACGGCGGTCCGCCGCGCCACCTGGGAGTACGCCACGACACTCCTCACGGACACCGGCGACTGCGCCGACTGCGGACAGGACATCGGCCGGGCCGCCTTCGACCGGGCCTCCCACCTGCTCATGCGACTTCTCGAAGCCGCCGGCCCCGGCACCCACCACCTCGTCTGCAGCGTCCCCGCCGACGACGAACAACTCCTCGCCATCCTCCACACCCTCCAGGACACCGAAGGCCCCGCCCGTCTCGACAGCAGCGAAGCAGCCGAATTCGTCGCCGTCCTGGCCGTCGGCATCGCCCACGAAAGCCCCGGGGGAGTGGTCCTGCGCACGACCAACCCGGGCGCCCGCGACCGCCTCCACGGCTGGCGCCTCACCCAGGGCACCCTGCACCCCCTCACCGAGGCCGAGGTGTTCAGCGCCTACTGCACCGACGCCCGCACCGGAGAACCCCTCTCCCCGGAACCCGGCGTCGACTACCGCGCGGGCTTCCCCCTCGCCCCCGAAGAATGACGACGAAGGGGCCCCCGCCGTACGGCGGGAGCCCCTTCACAACCGAGCGATCCGGACTACTCCCCGGACAGCACCGCCTGCGCGGCCACCCGGGCCTCCTCGGCGGTGTCCGCCGCGCGAGCGGCTGCCGCGGCACGCTCGCACTGCGCCAGCGTGTACTTCGCGAGCGTCGCCCGCACATACGGAATCGACGCGGCACCCATCGACAGAGAGGTGACACCCAGACCCGTCAGCACACAGGCCAGCAGCGGATCCGAAGCGGCCTCACCACAGACACCACAGCTCTTGCCCTCGGCCTTGGCCGCCTCGGCGGACAGCGCCACGAGGTCGAGCAGAGCCGGCTGCCACGGGTCCTGCAGCCGCGACACCGCACCGACCTGACGGTCGGCGGCGAAGGTGTACTGCGCCAGGTCGTTGGTGCCCAGCGACAGGAACTCCACCTCCTGCAGGATCGAACGCGCCCGCAGAGCGGCGGAGGGAATCTCCACCATCGCTCCGAACTTCGCCTGCAGCCCCGCTTCACGGCACGCGTCGGCGAAAGCCTTCGCGTCCGTACGGTCGGCCACCATCGGCGCCATGACCTCGAGGTACACCGGCAGCCCCTCGACGGCCTTCGCCAGCGCCGTCAGCTGAGTCCGCAGCACCTCGGGGTGGTCGAGCAGCGTACGCAGACCCCGCACACCCAGCGCCGGGTTGGGCTCGTCCGCCGGCGTCAGGAAGTCGAGCGGCTTGTCCGCACCGGCGTCCAGCACCCGCACGACCACACGACCCTCGGGGAACGCCTCGAGAACCTTGCGGTACGCCTCGATCTGCTTCTCCTCCGACGGCGCCTTCTTGCTGTCGTCAAGGAAGAGGAACTCCGTACGGAACAGACCGACGCCCTCGGCCCCGGCCTCCACCGCGGCCGGCACATCCGCCGGACCGCCGACATTGGCGAGCAGCGGCACCTTGTGCCCGTCCGAGGTCGCGCCCGGACCACTGGACGCGGCGAGCGCGGCCTTGCGCTCCGCGGCGGCCGCCGTCAGCTGTGCCTTCCGCTCCTCACTGGGATTCACGAAGAGCTCACCGGTGGAACCGTCCACCGCGATGACCGTGCCCTCACCGATCTCACCGGCGCCCGGCAGAGCCACCACGGCCGGCACCCCGAGCGCCCGCGCCAGGATGGCGCTGTGGCTGGTCGGCCCGCCCTCCTCGGTCACGAAGCCCAGGACCAGCGTCGGGTCGAGCAGCGCCGTGTCCGCGGGAGCGAGGTCCCGCGCGATCAGCACGTACGGCTCGTCGCTGTCCGGCACACCCGGCATCGGCACGCCCAGCAGGCGGGCGACGATACGGTTCCGCACGTCGTCGAGGTCGGCCACGCGGCCGGCCATGTACTCACCCGCGCCCGCGAGCAGCTCGCGATAGTGGGAGAACGCGTCGTAGATACCGCGCTCGGCCGTGCTGCCGACCGCGATCCGACGATCGACATCGGCGATGAGCTCCGGATCCTGGGCGATCATCGCCTGGGCCTCCAGCACATGCTGTGCCTCGCCCCCGGCCAGATTGCCGCGCGCAATCAGGTCGGCAGCCACAGCTTCCACGGCCTTGCGGGCGCGCCCCTGTTCGCGCTCCGCCTCCTCGGCGGGAATCTGCTTGGCCGGCGGCTCCAGCACCGCCGTACCCATGTGCCGAACCTCGCCGATCGCCACTCCGTGGCTGACGCCGACGCCTCGCAGCGTTGTCTCCATCTCACCCGTCTCCGATAGAGCGGCGGCACCGGCCGCCGCGATGAATGTCGTACCAGCGGTCGTCACGATGACGACGCCGACGTCAGCGCCAGCTGAAGAGCTGGTCGTCGGCCTTCACATCGCCGTCCTCGACGACATCGGAGAGAGAGTCGGCCGTGGCCTCCAGGGCCACGACGGGGCAGATGGCGGACTTGCCCGCGGCCTCCACCTCGGCCGGGTTCCAACGGACGACGGCCTGTCCCCGCGTCACGGTGTCGCCCTTGTTCACGAGAAGCTCGAAGCCCTGCCCGTTCAGCTGAACGGTGTCGATGCCGAGGTGCGTCAGCACCCCGTGTCCTTCGGCGTCGACGACCACGAAGGCGTGCGGGTGCAGAGAGACAATGACGCCGTCGACCGGCGAGACGGCCTCCGACGGCTCACGCACGGGGTCGATGGCGGTGCCGGGACCGACCATCGCGCCGGAGAAGACCGGGTCGGGTACAGCAGCGAGACCGATGGCGCGTCCAGCAAGTGGCGACGTCACGGTTGTCATGGGAAGCCTCCCAGGGGCGGAGATTGTGTGGCGCCGTCACTGCCTGTCCTGGACGGCGTACTGTTCAGAAGCGTATGTCATACGAAGTCCTAGTTCCGCACGCTGCGTACCAGTTGGCGGACCTAGCGACTACCCCGAAACGATTTGCCTCTACTGACGGTGGGATGTACTGTCGTACTCCTGCCTGACCCCAACGCGGCTCTGAGTCGTGAGTCGGCAGCACCTATCAAGCCAGATCCTAACCCCAGTGGTCTACACCTCTGCATGCCTGCGGAGGGTGTGGTCGGGGCGAGCGAAAAAGCCTGGTAGTGTTTGACCCCGCCGCAAGGGAGAGCGCGAAAAGCAAATTCCTGAAACGGCAAACCCGCTCCAGCGGGTGGCAGAAACGGAAAACGGATCTGCTAAGCTGGAAACACGAAAGACCGAAGGGAAAGCCCGGAGGAAAGCCCGAGAGGGTGAGTACAAAGGAAGCGTCCGTTCCTTGAGAACTCAACAGCGTGCCAAAAATCAACGCCAGATTAGTTGATACCCCGTCCATCTTCGGATGGCGAGGTTCCTTTGAAAGCCCTGCCGGGTCCTAGTGACCGGGTAGGCAACAACACAGCGAGGACGCTGTGAACGACTGGTCCTATTCCGACCGGTCGTTCCGCTCTCGTGGTGTGCACCCGATTACGGGTAAACATTCACGGAGAGTTTGATCCTGGCTCAGGACGAACGCTGGCGGCGTGCTTAACACATGCAAGTCGAACGATGAAGCCCTTCGGGGTGG